>CANPVK010000022.1 GCA_947581715.1 uncultured Bacilli bacterium | reverse complement strand
TCACCAACTTTTTATTCTTTATCTATATTATAACAAAAAAAACACATGATTTAAAATTTCATGCGTTTATCCTGGAAAAAAGTCGTTTTATATTGACTGGGGGGGGGGTAGATATGATAAAATTTATGATATAAAAGTAAATTGCTAATATATAATTAGGAGAGTGATGTAGGTAGAATAATTTTTAATGGTAGTTACTTTTATATCATAAATGATTGAAATAAAAATATAGAATAAAAGAAAGGAGAAAAATGATGAAAAAGAAAAAACCAAAAAAGACTTTGATTTTTGCTATCCTAGGTATTATAGCAATTATGATTTTGATTCTTTTCTTACTAAAAGGTTGTACGAAAACAAAAGAATATACCGTGATCTTTGATGCAAATGGTGGAAGCTATGTAGGAAATGTTACAGTAAAACAAAATGAAACTGTAAAACAACCCCTTAATCCAACCAGAGAAGGATATCAATTTGTAGGTTGGTATTTAGGAGAAGAATTATTTGATTTTGATACCAAGATAACAGAGGATATTACTTTAAAAGCTCATTGGGAAGCAAGTGGAATTACGCTAAACTTTACTAGTTTAAGTTTAAAAGTAGGAGATACAAAGCAGTTAGAAATTACTTCTTTTCCACTTAGTTTAAAACTAGAAGATTTCTTATTTGAATCTAGTGATGAAAAGATTGTAACCGTAGATGAAAAAGGAAATCTAAAAGCTTTAAAAGCAGGAACGGTAACGATTACAGTAAAATCAAAAGATGGAAAATATACGAAAACTTGTACCATAACTGTAACAGAAGAAGAGATAGCAGTAGAAAGTGTAACGATTAGTGGTTCTAGTTCTGTAACGGTAGGAAGTAGTATTAAACTATCTGTTACATTGAAACCTAATAATGCAACGAATAAAAAGGTAACTTGGAAAAGTAGCAATCCTTCTATTGCTACAGTAGATGAGAATGGAAATGTAAAAGGTTTAAAAACAGGAAAAGTAACAATCACCGTAACAACAGAAAATGGAAAAACAGCAACCAAGGAAATTACCATAAAAGCCAAATCAACTAGTACGCCAAAACCTTCAAATAGTCCAACACCATCACAAAGCCCAACACCAACTCCTAGTCAAGAACCGGAGCCAACACCTACAACAACTCCTACACCACCACCAGAACCTATTTATTATGTTATTCTTCGTGCAAATGAATTGGAGTTAACAGGAGGGGCAATGCAATATTTCTTTGAAGTAAAGAAAGATAATCAAACCTTAACCAGTGCTGATTATGTAGGATTTACTTACAATGGAATCAATATTAGAAGTGATGCTAAAAGTTTAGCAAAAAATGAAATTAATCAAAGTGAAACAACAGCAGTTATTACATTAAGAGATGGAAGTACAGTAAATGCAACTGTACAATATCCATAAAAGGAAAGGAAGAAAAAATATGAATATCAAAAAATATGGAAAACTGATTACCTTTGTATTCATAGCATTTATTTTTTCTATCAGTCCTGTATTCGCAAGAGAAATGTCACTAGATGAATTAGGAGAGAAAATAGTGGCAGAACAACCAAAAGCTAGATATGCCTATATTATCGGGGATTATGTCTTTACTTCAGAATATACTTTACAAACCCAAGATTTAATGTTAGCAGCAAGATCAATTAAAAATGCAGGAGAAGGAAAAGAAAATCTAGATAAGATGGTAGTATACAGATTAACTAGAGAAATGAATGGATTTGAGTATGGAGGATGGAAAGTAGATTCCAATGCTTTAGGAAGTGGAAGTACTTTAGAATTAGATAATAGCGGACATAAAATTAATATTCGCTATATTGACTATAAATTCGAACCAGAAAAAACAGAAGCAGAAGTGAATGTTGAAAATTTAGCTAAAACTTATACAGATATTTTAGCAGAACGTTTACATTTTCAAGCAAGCGAATCTTATGAAAATGGAAAATTAACTATTGCAGATGGAAAAGTAACCGGATTATTATTAAAGAATAGTAAAATTACATTAAGTCCAGAAGATCAAGCAAAGTTTCATGATCCAAAATATTTCTTTGCTTATGTATTAGAAGTTCCTAATGCAACGAGTAAAACGAAAGTAACAAGATCAGGATTAGGAAGAGTAGAAGGAACGATAGCTTGGGAAGATTTTGATGTAACACCAGAAAAACAGAATGGTGATACTCCAGGTATTGTAGTATTAATGCCTATTACTCCAGAAGACATTAAAACCAATCCTATTTTAACGATTACTGTTGATTTAGATGGTGATAGTGAAAACGAATATGAACCAACTAATTATACTTTAGACCTTAGTGGTTTAAGATTTCAAGAAGAATCAAAAGCAACTATAGGTTATGATGAAAATGAAATTTCAGAAGAAGATAAAACTACTTTAACAGATTGGGGATATACTTTATTAGGAGAAAATAAACATTATCAAATTCAACAAAAAGGACAAGAAGCAAATGCTTATCAAGTAACTGGTAAAGTAGAACCACAGCATTTTAGAGCAGGTACTTTTAATTCTACCGAAGAAAATGGATATTTCTTTATCTTTAACTTGAAAAAACCAGAAGAATTAGCTACAGTTCCAGAAGGAGTAAAAGTAACGGTTCAAGGACAACAAACAATAACTTATGGTAAAGAATATTTCAATGATTTAGGTGTATTTACTGATCTATTCAAGTTAAATGAAAGTTGTGGAGACAGTTGTACCATTAAAATTACCGTTGACTGGGATGGAGAAGAAGGGAAAGCATATTTAAATTCTCAAGAAATTACTATTGATTACAAAGATTTAACCTTCGTAAAAGGTTCTAATTCATCGATCAAAAAAGTAGAAGATGTTAACCAAGCAAGTGAAACATTAAAAAATGGTTATGGATGGGAAAAACCTGATAATTATAATATTGATTTTGCAACGACTGGAACAAATGTAAAAGTAACAGGTTTATTACCAATATATAATAAAGCAAAAGAGAAACTTCCTTTTAAAGAAGAACATTTAACAGATTATTATATAGCATTTGCCATTCAAACAAATACTAATGCTCAAGCTACTACTACCGTTAACATTACAGATGGGGAAGAAACAATTTTATGGAAACAAGAGAACTTTGATACGGGTGATACTATATATATGTTAAAACATCTTCATTCCAACACGACTGATAAAACATTTACTGTTGTGATAGACATGGATGGAGATGGAGAAGAATATTCACCATATACTCTTACATTTGATTGGAGTGCATTAAAGCTTCAAGAAAGAACAATTGCCAATGTGAGTGCTAGTGCATCGGATGCAGATAAGCAATCATTAACAGATTATGGATATAATCCGGAAGCAAATTCTAATTTGGCAATTTCAGGAAATGATGGTACTTATTTAGTAAATGGAAAATTAACTCAACAAGTTCTTAATGATAATGTTTTCGCTGAAAAAACAGGATATTATTTCGACTTTACATTTCAATTACCAGAAAATGTAGATATTGCGAAAGTTCAGATATCTCATTTGAAAACTGGAAGTTTGGGTATCAATGATAATATTAAAAAAACGTTTAAAGAAAATGCCTATGATAAAACTAGTCATACATTAACGATTCTTTATCAATTTACAGAAGATCCACAATGTAATAAAAATGTTGAAAATTGTAAAATTTACTATAGTGTAGATTATGATGGTGATGGTAATGAATATTTACCTACATTAGTAACGATTGATTATAGCAAATTAACATTTGAAAAATCATCATTATTTGAAGTAAAAGCATTAAATCGTAACGACAATAATACTTTTGAGGATGATGGATGGCTTGATAAAGAAGGATATTCTATAAAAGTTGAATCAGATAAGCTAGCTCCAAATAAATATAAAGTAAGTGGTGTTCTTCCTATATTTACTGATGAAGAATGGCAGAAAGATAACGATCCACTTGGATCTATTGAAAATGATTATTATTTAGGATTACTTCTAAAATTAGTGAATGCTCCAGAAGGCTTTAAAGATGAAGATGGAAAATTGTCTATAAAAATCTTAGATTCTGAAGGAAAAGATTCCAATCATGTTACCAAAAATGATTTTGGAACAGCGCAATCAATTTACATTTTAAAATATTTAGTTCCATCTGATGAGTCGAAAGAATTTACAATTACTGTGGATTTAGATGGAGAGGGAGAAGAATATGCTCCATATAATGTAACGATTGATTACTCTAAATTGGAATTTCAAAATTATTCATTTGGAAATGATTTTGATATCCTTAAGGAAGGAACATTAAGTGAAGGCTCTCCAGAAAAGAAAGATTTAGATAGTTATCATTTTGATCCTAAAACCGTTCAAGGGGTATCGATAGAAACAAGTCAAGCTGGTGGCGGTGATAGAGAACCTTCTAAAACTGGTTTACAAGGAAGTATTAAAGAGCAAACATTACAAAATGCTTTTGATGATAACAATGGATACTTCGTTCCAATTAAAATATCTGTTCCAAAAGAGGAAGAATGGTTTGCCAAATATAAAAAGAAATGGACAATTACTTTAAATACAGAAAATAATGGTCCAAAAACGTATACTCCATCAGATGCAGAATATGAACAAGGATGGGTTTTAGTATTATTTAAACTGGATAAAAATAAAACAGAAGTGAAATATAAAATAGATTTTGATGGAAATGGGGATGCCTTTTTACCAACAGAATATACAATTAAATATGACAAATTGAATTTCCAAACAGAAAATCAAATAACATTTAATTATTTTGATGAAACAACTGGAAAAGTAGTAACTACTACGGAAAAAGTTTATCAAGGTGAAACTATTGATCCAGCAAAAGTTCCAGCATTAAGCAATAAAAAATATACGTATCATACATTTGATTATTGGTATGATGCTGCAAAACAACCAACTGATCCAGTAGATTTAAATTCACTTACAACGAAAGAAGATGAGAATCTTACTTTAAAAGCACACTGGACACTTGATGTAGATAAATTTTTAGAGGATGTAGTTTTAGATTTAGCAAGTTCTGAAACAGACTTTTCACAAGATTTTTCATCCCATTTCGATGTTACAAAAACAGATACTACTATTACTTTTAATGTAAAAAATCCAGAATCTAAATTAAGTGTTTTAAATGATACTAGTATTCCTGGTGCTATTGCTTATATCTTACAAAGAGGAGAAATTCAAGATATTACACTTTCCTCTGGTGGCAAAAAAGTAGTATTTACAAAAGATGGTGTGAACAATGAAGTTCAACCTATGAGTTTAGATGAAGAAGGAACTGCCTTAAAAGGAAAAATACAGGCAGGAGCAAAAGCATTATTTACCGAATTATTACAAGGTGAAGGTGGAGAAGAAGCTTATACCTTAAATAATATGGTTGCTCATCAAAGAACTTTCAATATCACGGTTGGAACTTTAGACCCTTCTGTTAAATTAGCAAATGCTGACAAAACATCCTATGAATTTAAGTTTGAATCAGATATTGTCAATGTAAGTAGTGAGGATTTATTAAAATCTGCTTTACAGGGACCATCTAAGACCATTTATATTTCAAGTAGTTTTTCAGTAGCAGGACCAATTGATGTTAATCGAAAAGTTGATATTACTGGTGCTGATGCAGTGAACTTAACTTCTAGCAATGAAGAACCTATATTTCAAGTAACTAATAATGAAGTAAAAATTGAAAATCTTGGATTAAAAGCAGGAGAAAATACCAAAACATTAATCAATGTTGAAAATAATGGTAACTTAACAGCTAGTAATTTAACGATTACCCCTGCTGATGGAGAGAATAAACTAGAAGCTGCTATCGAAGTAAAAGAAGGTGGAAACCTTGCTGTAACAGACTTAAAATATGAGAAAGAACATTATAATAATCCTGCTGTTAGAGCAGCAGAAGGGAATGCAGTCGTTAAATTAACAGATACGACAGGTAGAGATGCTCTTGCCAAAGAAAAAGAAACTATCAGTGTAAATGATACTGGAAACGATACGAAAGCAAAAGATAGTAGTTATCATTATAAAAATTACTATAATAAGCCAGAAAATTCTATGATTTATAGAACAGAATTGTATAATTATCAAGCTGGATCTAGATTAACAATCATTAAATATAATTATTATGGAGAAAATGTAAAAGTTCCAACAATTGATAGATTTACTAATTTTACCTATGATGGTGAAACGTATGAATTGTTTGCTTTTACGAAAAAGAGTTATAATGTATTAAGAAGCGATACTACTATACAAAGTGATGATGTTAAAAAGGATGAATTAAAAGTAACAAGTGATGGAGAACATTACTGGGCTGTATACAAAGTTACTTTAATGGCTGGAATTAAAAAAGTTAATAATTCAGATGACTTTAAAGAAGCAGTTACAGATGGTTCTACTACAGCTATTTATGTAAGTCCTGATACCAGTGGTTCTTTAACCATTGATTATACAGATCAAGAGTCATTTAAGATTGAAAAAAATCTTTCTATTATCGGTCCTTCTAATTTGAAGGTTACTATCAAAGCTAAAAAAATTGAAATTAGTGAAGGTGCAAATGTCCTAATGAATCGTATTAATCTAGAAGTTAGTGCCCAAGAAAAACAAGAAGCATTAATTGATGTTCAAGGTTCTAAATTCTCATTATGGCAGTCTACTTTGAATAATACAGGAATAGGCGTTGATTATGCAATTAAATATAATAATCAACAATCTGTTGTAGATGTTCGATTTATGGGACGTGGTTCACAAGGATTTTTAGGAAGCATTAATAAAGCATACATTTATGTAGCAGGTAAAATGGCTGCTGGTTCCGATTTATTCTCAAATGAATTCAAGAGTAATACGGGCCAAAAAATGGCTGCTATTATCATTGATGGTTTTGCTGCTGATGCAATAGTTCAAGATGGAGACGATGGTGAACCAGATATTAGATTTGAAAATAATAACGTTTTAACGAATTATGCGATTGTATTTACTAAGAAAACTTCTGGACAAAAAGCAGATATCAAACTTGGTAATTCTAAAATCAAAGTTGGTATTCAATATGGTGATAGTGAGAAAAGCTTTGGTGGCATTGCATTATATACCTTACCTTCCAATGTAGATATAGTATATATTGATAGCAATCAATTAGAAAGTACTTCTAAACCTGAGGGGTTAACTAGCCTAACTTTTAAATCATTAACTGCAGTAGGTGATTCTATTTCAGAAACTGCCTCTATTAATGGTTTAACCAAAAATGAAGATGGTACTTATTCCGGATTAGTAACACAAAGTGTTGATGGTAAATTTTATTTACCATTAACACTAGTGTCTGATCAATTTGAAGATAGAAAATCTAAAATAACAGTTACTGATCCTAATAATCAAACACAAGATTATCTTTATTCAGAATATAGTGAAGATGGAATTGCTCCAATTAGTACTTTAAAGCTTATGAAAATCAATTTAGAGGCTTTGAAAACAGCTAAAGTAAAAGATGGAAATAAAGAATATGCCATTCAAATCGATTATGATGGGGATGGACAAGAGGATGATCACTATACTGTTAATTACAATGATGTTAAAACAGAAGAAGAAATTGTTTTAGAAGCAGTAAAAAATACAATCGCTGCTGATAATTATACTTTTAAAAAAGATAATAGAATAAAAGATGGGGTAGAAAAATTTACTTCCCAATTTGATAAAGGAAAATATTATGACTTATATACAGATGGACAAAATACCCAATATTCTTTTAGACTTAGAAATCTTGTTTCTTCCCATAAAGGACCAATTGTGATTACAGTTGAAAAAGCAGAAGAAGGATATACTTGTACGGATCATACTTGTAAACCAGTAATCAATGGATGGAAATTCTCTAACTTCTTTTCTCAAGTTAGTATGGGTTCTCATGAGTTATCTTTATTACAAGATGTAATGCAAGGTACTACAGTAGAAACAGATGCTATTAAAAAAGTAGAACGTAGTGAAAAAGAACATACCTTTATCGTTACTTTAAATACAGAAAGATTAAATGAATGGTTAAATAATGCTTATTTAGATAGTCAAAAAGTATTAGAGGATGATAAAGATAAAGATGCTTCTCAAGCCAATGAAGCAAGTGTTCAATTAGAAGTTGTACTTGATGCGAAAGAACAATATTTAGTAAGTTTTAAAACGCTAAGTGATTTTAATATCGTATCGAATGGTCATACTTATACCAATAATAGAATTAATGTTCAATATGAAAAAATTGGAACAACTACGATCCAAGATCCAAAAATGATTTTGGGTCATGATGGACAACCAGTAACAGAAGAAGAAATTTTAAAATTCTATGAGGATTGTAAAGCATGGCATCATTATAGTACAGGTGCAACGATTTACGAAGAAGATTAGAAAATAATATATATGAATGAATGGAAGGTGTGATACAATTACCGCACCTTTCTCTTAATTAATGAGGAAAATATGAAAAAAGTTTTAGGAATGTTTTTTCTTTTGATAACTCTTTGTTTACCAATCGTATCCAATGCTTTAGCAACCAATTCTTCTTATGATAATATCAAAGTGTACTTCTTTTATGAAGAAGATTGTAAAGATTGTGAGAAGGCAAAAGAATGGTTAGAAGAAGAATTGAAAGAACATCAACGTGTTCGAGCAGAATATGTGAAAATAGAGAATAATCAAGAATTTAGTAAACAAGTAAAAAATACTCTCCAAATCAAAAAGGATACTGTTCCTTTGATGGTAATTGGTTCTAATTCCTTTTTAGGATTTAGTAGTAAAGTAAAAAATAATTTAACAGAAGCAATGGAATCCTATGAAGAAGCAGAAAGTTATTGTGATGTGATATCAAAAATAAGAAACCAAGAAGATGTGAAAGATTGTATGAATCAAAATAAAGAAATTTATCATCCATCTACAGGACTTTCTACTTTAGTAAAAATTGTTTTAGGAATGGTTGGAATTGGTTTTGTTGTTGGAGTGATCTTTCTTGTTCAGAAGAAAAAACTATTAAGTAGATTACATCGTTAATCTACTTTTTTTATTCAAAATTTTTAAGAGGAATGTAGATATGATATCTATTTTCTAGTATCTCCTCTAAAACTTTGGTATAATAAGATTAGAAATAAAGTGGTGATTGTATGATAGCAGAATATTTAAAAGAAAAAAATTTAATTCTATGTCCTAAAGTTTATCATTCCAAATTAAAAAAAGAGATCAATCAACTTTCTAATCTCATTTCCTATAAAATAATGGATTGGCAAGAGTTTTTAGAAAATTATTTTTTTTCTTATGCAAAGCAAACTATTTATTTTGTGATGAAAGAAAAACAAGTAGGGTATGAAATTGCCTTAGAATATCTAGATTCTCTTTATTATTTAGAAGATAAAGTCTATTCTTCCCAGAAATTAAATGAATTAGTAACATTAAAAAAACAATTATTTCAAGAGAATCTTTTGAAACAAAATCCTTTTTTTACTACTTATTTGAAAAATACCACTGTTTTGATTTACGGTTATCCTAGAATTGAACCATTTCAAGAGAAAATCTTAAAAACATTATCTCATTATCAAATCATTACAGAACCAGTAAAAGAAAAACCATTAACCGTTTATCAATTTACTGATATTGATACGGAGATTGCCTTTGTTTGTGAAGATATTCGAAAGAAATTACAAGAAATACCAATGGAACATATCAAAATCATTCGTCCTAGTAGTGAATATATAATACCAATGAAGAGGATTTTTCGTTGGTGTCATCTTCCTATTGATTTAGAAGAAACCATTATGCTTTCCGATACTCCGATTGGCAAGAAAGTTTTAGCAGAATTACAGAAAAATTTCAATTTAGAAGAAGTTTTTTCCTTGTTACAACAAGAATCTTGTGAAGAATTGGATTCTATTTTAGCCATCTTCAATGCTTATCATTCTTGGTGTCCAAAAGATCCTTTGATATTAGAAATGATTGCCTATGAACTACAACATACCAAGTTAAAGCAAGGAAAGAAAAAAGATTGTATCACTTTTATTTCCTTAGAAGAATTAGAAGACAATGAATATGGATACTTATTAGGATTCAACCAAGAAAATTATCCAAAACTTTATCAAGATGAAGATTTTTTAAGTGATATGATGAAACAAGAATTAGGACTTTTTGGTAGTAATGAAAAAAATATCGATAGTATTACCTGTTTCCAAGAAAATCTATGGAAGTCAAACCATTTAATGTTAACTTGGAAAGAAAAAACAGCTTTTGATTCTTATCATCCTTGTTTTCTAATAGATGAAATGAAAATGGAAACCATTGATCATCCCTCTCTAACTTATCAAATCTCTCATGATTTCAACCAAATTGCTTTAGCAAAAGAATATGATAAATATGAAAAATACGGAATTGTATCAGAAAATCTTCAAAAGTTAATCAATATTTATCCCAATCTTCCTTATCGCACTTATCATCACCAATTTCAAAAAATAGAAGAACCTGTTTTTTTGCAATTTCTTCCGAAACCACTCATCTTATCCTATTCTTCCTTAGAAGAATATTATCACTGTAGTTTTCGTTACTATATCAGTAATATTTTAAAAATAAAAGAAGAAAATCAAGATGATTTCTATCAAAATATTGGAAATATCTTTCATTATGTTTTGTCACAAGCTTTTCAAGAAAATTTTGATTTTGATACTGCTTGGAATATGGAATCTCAAAAGTATGAATTTACTTTTACCAAACTCATTTTTTTAGAAAAATTAAAACAAGAATTAAAATATGATATTGAGATGATTCAAAAACAAGAATCTTATAGTAAATTAACGAATCATTATTTTGAAAAGAGATTTTCGATTCCAATTCCCAATGCTAAAAATATACCGGTATCGTTTACTGGAATTGTAGATAAAATCTGCTATTTAGAAGAAAATCAGCAAACATTAGCTGCTGTTGTTGATTATAAAACAGGAACCTTACCCTCTAATTTAAACAATACCATTTATGGAATTGGGATGCAATTACCAATCTATTTGTATTTTTTAAAAAGAAGTAATTTATTTCCTCATTTAGAAATTGTGGGATTTTACTTACAGAAAGTAATTAATAAAGAAATGAAAAGAGTTCCTGGAAAAACCTTTGCCCAATTGAAAGAACAAGCTTTAAAATTAGTAGGATATTCGACTGATCAAGAAAATCTTTTAGAGAAATTGGATTGTACTTATCAGGATAGTCAAGTGATTGCTGGTTTAAAGACCAAAAAAGATGGATTTTATAAAACAGCCAAAGTATTGACCAAAGAAGAATTTGAAACTTTAGATACCTTAGTAGAAAATCATATTCAAACGGCTTGTGATCATATTTTAGAAGGAGATTTTCCTATTAATCCAAAAAAGATTGGAAAAGATAATATTGGGTGTGAATTTTGTAGTTATCGAGATATTTGTTTTTATCAAGAGGATGATGTGGTGGAGTTAGAAAAACATAAAGATTTAGACTTTTTAAGGAGTGAGAAAAATGCCTAATTGGACCAAGGAACAAAAACAAGCGATTGATGAAGAAGGATGCGACATTTTAGTCAGTGCAGGAGCAGGAAGCGGAAAAACAGAAATCCTATCTGAAAGAGCTTTAAGAAAAGTATTAGAAAAAACAAATATCGATGCTATTTTAATCTTAACCTTTACCAAAGCAGCTGCTTATGAAATGAAAAATAGAATTCGTAATAAAATTCAAAAAGCAGGATTGAGTGAGCAAGTCAATCGAATTGAAAAAGCCTATATTACTACCTTTGATTCTTTTTCTCTAGCAATGGTAAAAAAATATCATGATCGCTTAAAGATTACGAAAGATGTTAGCATCGTGGAAGAAAATGTTATTTCCTTAAAAAAACAAGAATTATTAGAAGAAATTTTAGAAGATTATTATCATCATCCAACTTCTTCTTTTGAAAATTTGATTCAACATTTTTGCTTGAAGGATGATCGAGAACTCAAAAAATTAGTGATTGAATTAAGTAATAAATTAGATTTAAAGTATGATAAAAAAACTTATTTAGAAAATTATATCATCCAGTATTTTTCTAGCGAATACGAAGAACAAACCAAAAAGGAGTATTTTTCTCTTTGTTTAGAAGAAATACAAGAAATTCGCAAAAATTTAAAAACGTTAGAACTAGCCTTAGAGGGAAAAGATTATCAAAAGTTTGCCGATGTTTTTTCTCCCATTCTTGCTGCTACAAATTATGATGCATTAAAGAAGAGTTTCGTTTTTGATTTTCCAAGACTTCCGAATCATAGTGGAGAAGAAGTCAAGCAAGCCAAAGAGGGAATCAAAGAAAAAATAGAACAGTTAAAGTCTTATACCATGTATGAAACAGAAGATGAAATGTTTACGGATTATCTTAGTACCAAAGAAGATCTTTCGGTTATCATCGAAATCATACAAAAATTAGATCAAAGAATAGATGCGTATAAAAGAGAAAAGAATTGTTTTGAATTTATTGATATTGCGAAACTAGCGATTACGGCAGTCAAAGAAAATCCAGATATTTTAACAGAAATCAAAGCTACTTTCCAAGAAATTATGATTGATGAATATCAAGATACTTCCGACTTGCAAGAAGAATTGATACAAGCAATTTCTGATCATAATACCTATATGGTAGGAGATATCAAACAATCGATTTATCGTTTTCGTAATGCCAATCCTCAAATTTTTAAAGAAAAATACGAACGATTTCAAAATCAGCAGGGTGGTATCAAAATTGATTTAAATAAAAATTTTCGTAGTAGGGAAGAAGTCTTAACCAATATTAATGAAATTTTTGAAAATGTAATGGATCAAGCGATTGGAGGAGCAGATTATCCGCATGGACATCAAATGATTTTTGGAAATCAAGCTTATCAAGAAGAAGGAAAAACCAATTTTTCCAATCAGATGGAACTTTATACTTATCAAGTAGAAAAAGATTCCCCTTATCAAAAATATACCAATGATGAAATAGAAGCCTTTTTTATTGCTTCCGACATCCAAAAAAAGAAAAAAGAGAAATATCAAGTTTATGATAAAACCCTAAAAAAATTAAGAGATGTAACATATGGAGATTTTGTGATTCTAATCGATCGCTCTAGTAAATTTAATCTTTATAAAAAAATCTTTGAATATTTGAATGTTCCTTTAACGATTGTGAAAGATGAAAATATCATGAATCAAAAAGAAGTTTATCTCATTCGCAATATTTTAAGATTAATGGAGTGTGTAGAAGCCAAAGAAGAAGGAAATCGTTTTCGTTATAGTTTTACTAGTATTGCGAGAAGTTATTTATTTTCTTATTCCGATCAAGAGATTTTTACGATTCTTCAAAAGAAAAGTTTCTTAGAAACAGAAATCATCCAGAAAATCCATTCACTTGTGCAAGATTCCAATCGTATGGATTTATACACCTTATTAAGTCGGATCAAAGAAGAATTTGCCTTTGATCAAAAACTGATTCAAGTAGGAAATATCGAAATGGGAATTGCGGTATTAGAGTACTTTTTATCTTTAGCACAGAATCTGCAAAAATTGGGATATGACTATCATCGCTTCTTAGTTTATTTAGATTATATGATCGATAATCAAAAAGAAATGAAGATTCCGGTTTCGGTTTTAGAAGAAAATAGCTGTCGTTTAATGACCATTCATAAATCCAAAGGATTGGAGTATCCGATTTGTTACTATAGTGGTTTATCGAATCCATTTAATATCAAAGAGATACAATCTAAAATCTTATTTGATTCCCAGTATGGAATCATCCTTCCTAGTTTTCAAGAAGGATATCATGATACTTATATCAAGATATTAGCGAAGAGAAAATATGAGTTAGAAGAAATAGGAGAAAAAATACGTTTATTTTATGTTGCTTTAACAAGGTGTAAGGAAAAAATGATTTTTCTACTCAACCAACCATTAGAAGATCGTATGGATTTAGAAGATGGAGTGGTTCGAAAAGTAGAAAGAGAGAGTTATCATTCTTTTTTCGATATTTTAAAAAGTATTGGAGAAAAAATAGTGGGTAAAACCATTCCCATTTCTTTAGATCAAGTTCCTCTTACCAACCAATATAAAATGTTATCTAGTAGAAAAATAAGACCAGATGGCTCTTCCGATTTACTTTCTATTTCCGAGTATCAGATAGAGGAAAGAGTAGTAGAAAAAACAACTTTTTCGAAAGAAGTACATACTTTACTAGATCCGGAAACAGTAAAAGAAATGGAATTTGGTACCCGTATGCATGCTTTATTCGAAGCAATTGATTTCAAACATCCAGAATTCGAAACGTTAAACCTTTCTTTTTTTGAAAGAAGTTTAATGGTAGCTTTTTTACAGCAACCATTTTTAAAAAATATCAAAGAAGCGAATATTATCAAAGAATATGAGTTTTATGATCCGGAAACAGAAAAAGATGGAGTGATCGATTTAATTTTAGAATATTCAGATCATATCGATATCATTGATTATAAATTAAAAAATGTAGATGATATTAGTTATATCAAGCAATTGAAAGGATATCAAAATTATTTAAGTCAAAAAACCAAAAAGAAAATTTCGATTTATTTATATTCTATTTTGAATCAAAAATTCCAACAGATAGAAGTAAACTCCTTTTAAAAAATGTAAAATAGTGTAAAAAATGAAAAAAATTAAATTTTTTTCATTTTTTTAAGTCATTTTCCAAATTTTTTAAATAATCCTATTAGGAGGTGAAAAAAATGAAGTATCCATTAGAACGACAATTAGATTTAAAAGATTGTGGAGTTTGTTCCTTATCTATGCTTGTGAAATATTATGGAGGAGGAGTTTCAAAAGAATATTTAAGGAATCTTACAAATACTACTAAGAATGGTGTAACGGCATATGACTTATTAGCAGGTGCAAAAAAATTAGGTTTTAGCGGATATGGTGTAAAAGGAGATTTTTCCCTTTTAAATCCAGAAAATCTTCCCTGTATTGCACATGTAATAAAGAAGAAAAGCTATCAGCATTTTTTGGTAATCTATGAAATTAATAAGAAAAAGAAATGGCTTCTAATTGCTGATCCTGACAAAAAAGAATTAGAAAAAGTTTCTTTTGCTAAATTTTCAAAGCTTACAACGAATCATTTTTTATTTTTAAAACCAGAAAAAAAGATTCAATATACCGCGAAAAATGCTGTTATGAAAGAAATTCTTTTACAGTTTCTTTGGAAAAATAAAAAATTCTTAATGATAATCATTCTTTTTTCAGTAGGATTTACTTTTTTAAATATTATCTGTTCCTTTCAAATGAATTTCTTGTTAAACCTTGTTGTTTCCTTTCAGAGTTTTACAAATTTACTAAATTTTATTTTTCTTTTTACCGTCATAATATTTTTAAAAGAATACTGTAATCATTACCGAAATTTTTTAATGAATCAACTTAGTCATCGATTAGATAAAATGTTATTTCAAAATGTATACCATCATCTTTTATCACTTCCTTATCTCTATTATAAAAATAGAACAACGGGTGAAGTATTAACTAGAATAGAAGATATCGTGAAAATTCGTGAAATGTTTAGTAAGTTATTTACCACAATATTTTTAGATATTTTGTTAGCAAGTTTTACCCTAGGAACTCTTTTCTTCTTACAAAGTAGACTTACTATACTATTAATAATTTTAATTTTTCTTCTTTCTTTGATTGTTCTTTGCTTTCAAAAACCATTAGAAAGAAAAATTCGGTTAGGAAAAGAAACAAGTTCGCAATTAACTTCCTTTTTAACAGAAACAATTAGTGGGATAGAAACAATCAAAAATCAAAATATAGAAGATTATATTCAACAAAATTTTTTATTAAAGTATAGTAACTATCAAAAAAATAGTATCTGTTATAATCAACTTTTTCTAAAAGAAAATTTTTTACAAAAATTAATAACAGAATGCGGGATATTTTTTCTTACGGGGATAGGAATTTACTTCGTAATGAAAAAAGATATGAGTTTGGCATTTCTTCTTACCTATCTACAATTAGCTGGATATTTATTAGAACCAATCCAGAATATGATACATTCGTTTCTCGAATTAAAAGATACTAAAATTTCATTTGATAGAATATCAGAGCTATATGAAATAGAAGAAGATGTTTCACTGAAATCTTTGAAAAAGAAACAGATACAAGAAATACAGGTTTCTCATTTAAATTACGGATATCGTCCGAGAAATTTTTTATTAACCGATATTAATATGAAAATTCATTTAGGAGAAAAAATTTTAATTTATGGAAGTAGTGGAAGTGGAAAAAGTACGCTTGCTAAACTACTTTCTAAAAATCTGATGAGTGAAAATAAAATGATTTTTTATGATGGAATCGATATGAATTTTTTTGCAACAGCAGAAATAAAAAAGAAAATTTGTTACCTTTCCCAACAGGAAACGCTATTTACTGATTCCATCTATCAAAATATTGTTTTAGACCAAAATGTAGATGATGATACCTTTCTGCTGATAGCAAAATTATGTAAAGTAAATGAAATTGTAGAAGATAATATTTTGGCTTACGATATGCTATTAGAGGAAAATGAATTTAATATAAGTGGAGGTCAAAGACAGAGAATTTTATTAGCAAGAGCATTATTAAAAAATGCAGATTTTTATATTTTAGATGAATCTTTAAATGAAGTAGATATTCAGAAGGAAAGAGAAATATTAGAAGGAGTTTTTCAAACTTATCCGAATAAAACTTTTTTAGTTATCTCTCATCGGTTTCACAATCAAGATTTATTTTCCAAAAGATATCGAATTGAGAATGGAGTAAGTTATGAAGAATGATTGGACTTTTGCAGATTATGAAGTAGTAAAAGATAACAAGATAAAACTCTGGATTCCTTTTTTTTCTATTTTTATTGCAGTAGTAGGGATATTATGGATATGTTTTCATTTTCCATTTCAATTTTATGAAAAGTTTGTTTTATGGAAACAAGATAATCGTTATTTTTTCATCGTAGAAAGTAATCAAATTGGTTTTATAGAACATGAGAATACTTTCTATATTCAACAGAAAAAATATGATTATGAAGTAGTAGCAGTAGATTCAAATTATACTACACTCAATCAAACAATTTATCAAATAATTTACGTTAGCCCCTATACCTATCAAACAGATGCTACTACAACAGAGTGTTATTTCCTTAGAAAAAAACAAACGATCATAGAAATGATAATTGATTTAATGAAAGGAGAAGTAAAATGATAAAATTACACGAAAAAGAATTGGAACATGTTCAGGGAGGAATTGGATTCTGGGGAATTGCCGGAATTGTCGCAGCAGCGATTTTCATTGTTGGAGTATTGGATGGAATTGCTAGACCAGTAAAATGTAATTAAGGAGGAGTAAGTACATGAATCAAATTTTAGAAGAAGATCAACTAATACAAATAATAGGTGGTATTAGTTTAAGTGGAGCAATTGTAAATGCTTTTTTAAGCGTTGGAAAGTTTATTTATGAAGTTGGTCAAAAACTAGGAAGTTCTTTTCGAAGAATTGGAAGTAATCAATTATGTCCACTACAATAAAAATGTTTTTGAAAAAGAAATTTCCAATCTTAAAATTGTTTAGTTTTTTACTATTATCTCCCGTGATATTTTTAGTATTAAATCTCATGTTAAATACAATTTTAAATCTAGGAACTTATTTTGGAACATTTTTGAGATATGTATATGAATTTATAGTATATTAAAGAAAAAGTATAATAATCAGTTGCCGAAAGGTAGATTGATATTATACTTTTTTTGACAATACGAATTATTTTGTATTCTTGACAAAACCGTTGGGGGGGGGTATGATAAAGTAAAATGATAATAGAGGAGTAGATAAAATGCATTCGAAAAAGAAGACTATGTTTCTCATTTTAGCACTTATCAGTATAGTAATAATTACCCTAGGAGTAACTTATGCTTTTTTTAACTATGTAAAAGAAGGATCAACCGAAAATAGTATTCAATTAGGAAAGATAACATTTATTTATGAAGAAGTAGATAAACAAGGAGCAGGAATCGCTTTAGAAAATGCTTTTCCAATATCAGATGAAGTAGGAAACAGTCAAGAAGGAAAAGGAAAAGTATTTCATTTTTCAATTAAATCAGATACGATAACGAATGTAAAAATACCCTATACAATAACAGCAAGAGTAAAAGAAGGATCAGATTTAGAGGAAAATGCCGTAAAAATAAATTTAAAAGATGATAAAGGGGAAACTTTAACCGAAGCAATATTTAAAGATTTAGATGATGCAACTTTTGAAACAATTCCAGAAGAAGTAACGGAAAAAGTGATCTATAAGGGAGAAGTACCTGAAAATAATCCAGGATATCAAAAAGATTTTAATTTCAGAATGTGGATACCAGAAGAGATAGATTTTAGTCCAGTACCAGATGAAGATGGAGAAGATACTTATCCATACAACAATAAAA
>CANPVK010000021.1 GCA_947581715.1 uncultured Bacilli bacterium | reverse complement strand
AAATGGGAAACCTCCAGTGTAACTAGTATGGGTTCTATGTTTTCTGGTTGTAGTCAATTAGCAAATATAGATTTAAGTAAATGGGATACCTCCAGTGTAACTAGGATGGATGATATGTTTAAAAACTGTAGCAACTTAACCAATTTAGATTCTATTCAAGATTGGGATACCTCGAGTGTAACGTATATGGGTGCTATGTTTTATGATTGTGACAATTTAACCAGTTTAGATTTAAGTGGCTGGGATACCTCTAGTGTAACGGATATGGGTTCTATGTTTAATAGATGTAGCCAATTAACTAGTTTAGATTTAAGTAAATGGGATACTTCCAGTGTAACATATATGAGTGAAATGTTTTATGAATGTAGTCAATTAACTAGTGTAGGAGATTTGAGTAAATGGGATACCTCGAGTGTAACGAATATGAGTGATATGTTTGAATTTTGTAGCAACTTAACTAGTTTAGATTTAAGTGGATGGAATACCTCGAGTGTAACGGATATGAGTTATATGTTTGGTAGTTGTGACAATTTAACTAGTATAGGAGATTTAAGTGGATGGAATACCTCGAGTGTAACCAATATGAGTGGTATGTTTGGTAGTTGTGACAATTTAACTAGTATAGGAGATTTAAGTAGCTGGGATACCTCGAGTGTAACAAAAATGAGTAGTATGTTTCGAAGTTGTAGCCAATTAACCAGTTTAGATTTAAGTAGCTGGGATACCTCGAGTGTAACCAGTATGAGTTATATGTTTAATGGTTGTAGTCAATTAACTACTACTATAAATATTATGATGTTATCATCTAAGATAAAGGATTATACTATGATATTTGATGGGGCAGCAACAGCTAAAGATACTAAAATCACAGTCAATTATACTACTGAAAATGCATCCTTAGTAGAACAAATAATAAGAACAGTTTCAGGTAGTTATAATGTAAAAAAAGGAACCCCAATTAGTTCTTATACAGTAACAGTAAATGGTAATGAAGATATTCAAGCAAGTACAACAGCAGGAGCTTATTATCCAAACGTTAGAGTTACTTTAACTTCAGAATCTGGTAAAACCATTACATCTTTTGAAATGAATGGAAAGAAAATAACTGGAAATACCTTTAAGATGCCAGATACTGATGTCATAATTACCAATGTAGTAACAGAATCTTAAAAATTTTTCTATTCATTGACAACTTTATGATTATCTTTTATGATAATTAGACAAGGAGATGGTTGTCGTGAAGAATAAAACAATTCGTAATTTATTAATTGGAGCTGGTATTTTATTAGGTGTTACTTCTGTAATAGGAGGAATAAAAAAATATAGAAAATATCGATTGAAACAGAATAAAAATATGAAGTTGAAACAAGAAGAGAATAATCTTTTAGAAGAACCAAGAAAGTATATTACTTTAAAATAAAGAAAGATTTTCTTTTCTTTTTTGCATTCTCTGAAAAAACATGTATAATAAAAGTAATTGTAGGGGGAGTTTATGAAATATTGGTGGTTAGCAAAATATCAAGATTTAAAATTAATAGATTTCCAAGAATTCACAGAGGATGTTTTTTATTTTTTAACGATGCCTAAAAATTATCAAAAACAGGTAAAAGAACTGCAACAGAAAGAAATTTCTTCTTTATCAGAAGAAGAATTACTCCTTTTACTTTATCACTTAGTAGAAACAAAAAATATAAAAACTTCCGTCTTATCAATCATGATTCAGCAATTATTAACTTATCCAGATAATAGTTTTCCTAGTAGTGATTATACCCTGTTAGAAATGTTAACAGAAATTCAAAATTTAAAAAATAATCCCCCCATTTCTGAAAAATTGACACATAATAATATAGCTATCTGTTATCATTGTTTACAGATTTATTATGTAGATAAAATCAAAAATATCAATCAGAATGGATATTGTATCTGTCCTTACTGTCATTCTACTAAAATTTATTTTGATAATGATTATATTCCTATGAACTATCTTTTTTTAAAATTAGCTTATTTTTATTATCATACTTCAAAATTAGGATGTGGGTTTCGTGAGATGCAACAATTATTAAAAAAGAATGTTGTAATAACAGTAGGTAAGAAAGAAAAAAATAGCATTTTATTTACAGATTTTATTCCAAAACAAAAACTAAAACCAATTGATGAAAAAGTGATAGAGAGAAATTTAGTACTTTCCTTTTTGAAAGGAGAAAAAATTTTTTCTGAAAAAAATAGCATTTTTGTTTCTCCTATTTTTCAAGAAAAGGAATCCCTTTTTCTTCTTTTATTAATTTCGATTATGGATACTTTAGTAAATACTATTTATCTCAAAGAAATGAAAGTGATTTTTGCCAAAAAAGAAGATTGTCAATATTTTTCGGAGCGTGTAAAAGAAATTCAAAAATTTCATACCTTTGTGGGAAACATCTAAGTTAGATGTTTTTCTTTTGTCCAAAAAGGAATCTTACTCATATATTAAAATAGGATTAGTGAGGTTATGAGATGAAAGATATAATAACACTAAATAATTTAAAAATAGGAAAAAGTGCAAGAGTTATTGAAGTTAAAAATGTTGGTAGTATTTATAGAAGATTATTAGATTTAGGTTTTATTCCTGGTACTATTGTGAGTGCTTATTTAAAAAGTCCTTTTCAAGACCCTATTGCTTATCGTATTAAAAATGCAACAATCGCGATTCGTAAAATAGATTCCCAAAATATTTTAGTGGAGGAGTTATCATGAAAAGAATTGCTTTAGTAGGAAATCCTAATGTAGGAAAATCAACTATTTTTAATGCTTTAACGGGAATGCATCAACATACAGGAAATTGGCCTGGAAAAACCGTAACACAAATGATTGGAACTTTTTCTTTTCATGGGGAAGAATACGAATTGGTGGATTTGCCGGGAACTTATTCTTTAATTAGTCATTCGGAAGAAGAAAGTGTCACAAGAGATTTCTTGTGCTTTGAATCATATGATGGTGTGATTGTTGTATGTGATAGTTTGTGTTTGGAAAGAAATTTAAATTTGGTGATGCAAATTCTCGATATTACTCCTCATGTATTAGTTTGTGTAAATTTATTAGATGAAGCAAGAAAGAAAAAAGTAAAAGTAGATTTAAAAGCGTTAGAAAAAATATTGAAGGTACCAGTAGTAGGTACAGAAGCTAGAAAAAAGAAAGGAATTTCTATTTTGGAAGAGCGTCTTTCTGAAATGATGCAGCAAAAAGAAGGATTTCAAGTTTATTATGATTCTGAAATTGAAAAAAAAATAGAAACAATAGAAACCATATTGAAAGAAAAAAATATTTTCGTTCCTAGTCGTTTTTTTGCGATTCGATTATTGGAACAAGATTCTTTTTTTGCAACAGAAATGATAGAAAAATGTCCCTCTATTTTTACGGATATTCCCATAGAGGAACTTTCTACCAATCATCATTTTAGTCAAAAAGAAATGCGAGAAGCAGAGAAAATTGCCCAAAAAGTGGTTACTTTTGAGAATCAAAATTATCAAGAAGCCGAAAAAAAAATCGATACTTTTCTCACCAATAAAAAAACAGGAATTCCGATCATGTTACTGTTAACGATGTTTATTTTTTGGTTAACTATTACAGGAGCTAATTATCCTTCTAGTTTTTTATTTGATTTTTTTGCGGAATTAGAAAATCCTATTTTTCAGATATTATCTTATTTTTCTTGTCCAACTTGGCTTTCTAATTTATTGGTAGGTGGCATTTATAAAACACTTACTTGGGTTATTTCTGTTATGTTACCACCAATGGCTATCTTTTTTCCTCTTTTTACTTTACTAGAAGATTTAGGAGTATTACCTAGAATTGCTTTTAATTTAGATCATTGTTTTCAAAAATGTAAGGCATGTGGCAAACAAGCACTCTGTATGATGATGGGATTTGGTTGTAATGCAGCAGGAGTAGTAGGGACTAGAATTATTGATTCGAAAAGAGAACGTATGATTGCGATCTTAACGAATGCTTTTGTTCCTTGTAATGGTAGATTTCCTACCATGATTTTACTGATTTCTATGTTTTTTGTTGGTTCTAGTAGATTTTCTTCTATTTGGGAAGTTCTGATTCTAACCGTTATTATTTTATTGGGAATTGGAATGACTTTTCTTATCTCTTGGATTTTATCAAAAACGTTATTAAAAGGAGTTCCTTCTTCCTTTACTTTAGAACTTCCTCCTTATCGGAAGCCACAAATTATCAAAGTTATTGTTCGTAGTGTTTTTGATAAAACTCTTCATATTTTAGGAAGAGCAGTGATTGTTACGATACCAGCAGGAGTTTTGATTTGGATTTTAGCTAATACTACTATAGGAAATCTTAGCATTTTAGCTCATTTTAATCAATTTTTAGACCCTTTTGGTAAATGTATTGGTTTGGATGGCGTTATTTTAACAGCTTTTCTATTAGGATTTCCTGCCAATGAAATCGTATTACCAATTATTTTAATGTCATATTTGCACTTAGGAACGATTACCGATTATACTTCGGGTTCAGAACTACAACGATTACTACTAGATCATGGGTGGACTATTTTGACAGCACTCAATGTAATTTTATTTTCCTTATTTCATTTTCCTTGTTCTACTACTTGTTTAACGATAAAAAAAGAAACGGGAAGTTGGAAATGGATGTTATTAGCTATTTTATTACCAACCATATGTGGAATTCTTGTTTGCTTTTTTACAACTCTTATTTTTCAATTATTTTCGTTATAAAAGCGATTTTTAGAAAAAAGAAAAAATCAAAAATGATTGAATTCTTTTTTCTTTTTTTATAAGAATTTGTAAAAAAAGGTAAAAATATGAAAAAAAGATAGTAATCATTCAAAAATATGGTATAATAAAAATGTAATAATAAAGGAGGAGTGAAACGATGAAAGAAGCAACAGGAGAAATGAATATGACAGTTGTGACAATTATCGCTATTGGTGCTATTATTGCCTTTTTCTGGTTTATGTGGCCACAAATTCAGGAAGTCATCACAAATCAATGGGGAGAAATAGGGCAAACTTGTGTGGATAATGATGGCGATGGAAATTGTGATTAAAAGTATTTAAAATAAAAAAGTGGTGATTGGATGAAAGAAGCAATAGGTGGAGTTTTTTCTTTAGAGTTTATTATCATATTTTTATTAATCTTGAATGGATATTTGGCTTGGAATGTAAACTATACTAAAGCGTTTCGAGTAAAGAATGAAATACGAAGTATTATTCAAAAAAATGAAGGATTAACAGAATCTGCTGTAGATGATATTGAAGTTTATATGAATAAAGTAAACTATCATCAAAATGAAAAATTTACAGAGTGGTGTGGTAGACAAGGATTATATACTTGTAGAACAGATACTGGAACATTTTGTTATGAAGTTGCTACTTCAGATAAATATGGACTTCGTGATGGACAAGAAATTGCAGCTTATTATACAATCTATACTTTTGTAGATATTAATATTCCAGTCATTAATAATTTATTACCATTTACAGCCGGGTTGTTTACAGTAACTGGAGAAACTTCCCTTATCTATACAAGAGAGACACCTTATATGCACAGTGACAGTGGAGAATTGATATTACGATCCGATCAATACTGTAGATAAAAGGAGTGTGAAGCAAATGAACGTTATTATATCAAATGAAAGACAAGAAGAATTATCAAAATTAGATATTGAAATTATTAAATCAATTCATGGGGTGTTTGAAGCAGATGAATTAGTTCAAATGTTTTCAAACTTCTTTTTTGGTAGAATGATTTTGGATTTAACAGCTTTGAAAGATTATAAAGATGTTAAAAATTTACAGAAATTATCGATGTCTTTAGATGTGGAAAAGATTATTGTTTTATTACCAGATGTACCAGAATGTTTAGCTCCTAGATTTTTATCGAGATTAATTTCTATGGGTATTTACAATTTTACAACGAATTTGGATGGTGTGAATTATTTATTAACCAATCCGAATACGTATCGTGATGTTGCACATTTACATCAAATTGAGGAGATACCTCCTACACCAACTTCCCCTTCTTCTACAGAAGGTGTTAATCGTGAAAATATGGGAGCAATGAATCCGTATGTTTCAGCTGGAAGTTTTATTTTGGGAATTAAGGATGTTACAGAACACTCTGGTGCTACTATGTTAACTTATATGTTAAAAAATGCAATTCAAAAGATGGGAAAAAGCGTGATTGCTTTAGAGGTTGAAAAGAAGGACTTTGTTTATTTTAATGATAAAGATATGATTTCTGTAGAAAAAACTAATTTGGCAAATGAGCTATTGAAGCGAAGAGATATTAGTGTTATTTTGGTAGATATGAATAAGGCAGATGTTGCAGATTTGTGTACAGATGTTTTATATTTAGTAGAACCTTCTACTATTAAATTAAATAAATTAATGCGAATTGATCGAAAAGCTTTTGAAAAATTAGCGGGTAAAAAGGTTGTTATTAATCAAAATCTTTTGTCAGATAATGATATTAGGCAATTTGAGTATGAGGCTAAAATTAAAGTATTTTCTACTTTACCACCTCTTGATGAAAGGGTAGATAATACGGAAATATTACAATCTTTATTAAATAAAGTAGGAATTATGAATTATTAAAATGTAAAAATATGTAAATAAACGAACATCATATTGACTAAATTATTAGTTTAAGGTATGATTTAAATATATATGAGGAGGAAGTTTATATGAATTTAGTACAAATTTTGGCTTGTGATGAAAATTTATTACCTATTCTTCAATTTATAAGAAGAGGTGTTTTTCCGATTATTCAAATTGGAATTCCAATTATTTTAATTGTCATGGGTACGATTGATTTAGGAAAAGCTGTTTTATCTAGTGATGACAAGGAAATTAAGGGAGCTACTAGCAAATTAGTTAAAAGAGCAATTGCAGCAGTAGCAGTATTCTTTGTTACGACGATTGTAACTCTGTTAATGGGCTTATTTGCAAAAACTTCAGTAAAAGAAGGAACAACTGATTGGCGAGAATGTTGGGATGAAGCTGCTTAATAAAAAATATAAATAATAGCAAAATAGTATTTTGCTATTATTTTTTTTATGTTATAATGATAATGAGTTTTTGTATTTTTAAAGGGGAAATTGCAATGAGAAGGAAAACTATTATTTCTATTTTATTATTTTTAATAGGTATTTTCGCATTGAATGGAGAAGTTTATGCTGAAGTTGATTGTGAAAAATATGCTTGTGCAACATGTACATATACTTTAGGTCAATTTACAGCTACTTATGATATTCAATCAGATGGTATGGGAGACCTCACTGTAAACTTTAGTGGCGGATTAAATTATAGTGGAGCTCATGCTCCTTCAGTTGTTAATGGTGTTTTTGATTCTGATTATTGGAAAGATTTTTCTAATAATCAAGTTGTATGTAAAGATATATATTTAGTTTCTGGGATGAGTGGAGGAGGAAGTCAATATACTTTTTCAACTACTGGAAACGAAAATCAGAAAATGACACTTAGTTCATCGACTAATAATCATTTGACTTTTATAGATAATTCTCATGAATATAATAGTTGCGATTTTACAGATAGAAATATAAATGTTACTTGTACTGTTCAATATTTGGATGGTAACATTTCAAAAGTTGAATGTGGAAATTTTCATTTTAATGAAAGATTATCAGATTTAGATGGAATTGATTTTTCGGGGCAATGTTCAAATATTAGACTTAGCTTAACTTGTAATATTAGTCAAAGATATTGTGCGTTAACAAGAAATATTGGTGGTGGAGTAACAGGTAGTCAAACTGGTGGAACATCTCCTACTCCAACTCCAAGTCCAAGTCCAAGTCAATCACCTGATACTGGTGATGAATCAATTAATGAAACATGTGAAGGACTATTAGGACCTAATTTAATGGATGATATTTCATTGATTTTTACCTGGATTAGAATTTTGGTTCCGATTATTTTAATTATTATGGGAAGCATTGATTTTGCAAGAGCAGTGTTATCTGATGATCAACAAGAACTAAAAAAGGCAACTAGTAGATTTGTGAAACGTTGTATTATAGCTGTTGCTATCTTCTTTATACCAAGTATTATTATGTATATAATTAGTTTTATTGATAAAATTGCAGATGCATCCTGTGATATAAGAGTGTGGTGATAAGATGGATAATTTAATTTTTATAATGGCCGAGAGAGGTCTTATTTGGAATACCATACGTTCTATTTTTAGCTGGCTTGATTCAGTTGCATATACCTTTTTTTCGTGGATTATGCAACTAATCTTTGACATAGCTTCTGTCAGTAATGATAGTGCATTGAATGGCTTTTATGATAATATTTATGCTAGAATATATGCTATTCTTGCCATTTTTATGTTATTTAAAATTACGTTATCTATGTTAAATTATTTGATTAATCCAGATGCAATTGCAGATAAGGAACGTGGAATTGGAAAAATGGGGATGAGAGTAGTTGTATCTTTAGTTATGTTAATAGCATTCCCATATGCCTTTCAGTTTTTAAGTAGGGTACAACCGCATATTTTAGAAGCATTGCCTAGAATTATTTTGGGTTCGAATGTGTATGATGCATCTTCTAATACCTATGACGTTGATACTGATATGGCTGATTATGGAAGAATGATTTCATTCCAAACATATAATGGTGTGTTTTTTAATGATAATTGTGGTGATCCAGATGCACCTAGTTGTTTTGCTTATGGGGATACTGTCTCAGATGCAAATGAACATATCAATGATCCACTCCCTGGTGATGACAATATCTATAAATATAATTATTATCCACTTGTTGGATTTGTAACGGCTGTAGTTATGTCATTAATTTTATTAAGATATTGTGTAGATATCGCTATTCGTGTATTTAAATTAATTATTTTACAATTAATAGCCCCCATCCCTATTATTAGTTATATTGATCCAAAATCTTCTAAAGATGGTGCTTTTGCTAATTGGATAAAGATGGTTGTCAAAGTTTGGATAGACTTATTTATTAAATTAGGAGTTATTTATTTTGTGATTTTAGTTATTAAAGAATTAATTGCAAGTGGTGTGATATCTAATTTAACAGCAAGTCTCTTTGGAAATAATGGTAATATTCGTGGTGGATTAGTTCTTGTTGCTTTGATAATAGGATTATTGTTTTTTGCAAAAGATGCCCCAAAATTTATTGCTTCTGCTTTAGGAATTAAAATGGAAGGAAATGGTAGTCTATTTGGTGGACTTGGAAAAATTATGGCTGCTGGTTCTCTTGCAGCAGGAACTATTGGTGCAGGAATTGCAGCAGGAAAATCCAGTTTTATGTCAGATGAAGTAAATGGTAAAAATCATAATGTTGGTAGAGTTTTAAAAAATGTCGGTGCTGGTCTTTTTGGAGCAACAACTGGATTTGGAGCTAGTGCTTCTGCTGCTCTGAATGCCAAGGATCATAATGCTAAAGCTGTTAGAGATACCTTTTCAAAAAGAAATGAAACTGCTTTGGCACGAGGTGTATCTGGTTCTACTGCTTTAGGAAGAACATTATCAACTACACGTGGATTGTTTACTGGACAAACCCCTGCTGATAGAATGAGGATTCGTTCGAAAGAGCTTGGAGATGCTTTTAATTCATTGAAAGACTATAAAACTGCTGTTGAATCTAGATTTGATGGAAATGATGATTATGATTATTCCTTTTCTGCTAATGGCAAAACATTTCATGGAAATTATAACGTTACCTCACGTATGGTTAGCGCAGCTCAAAATGGTGATGCTGATGCACAAAATTGGTTAAATAATCATCACATTGATGCCGTATGGTTTACGGAGCATCAGGACGATATTCATAAGGCAGGATATGAAACTTTTGCAAATGACGTTTTAAGTGGTAATTATGCGGATTCCACAGTTATAGAAAAATATAAGAATACCCAAAATAAAATTGCTCATACAACTGTTGACGAATATGACAGTCATGGCAATAAAACTGGTAATAAAATTGATCTTGGAACAAGATTTAATGGATCTTATAAAGTTAGCAAAGGACTTATGGGAAGCACTTCTGGAACCAAAGGTGCTTTGGAGAGAGATTCCAAATACAATGCTGCTATGGTTGATGAAAAGGAAAGTAAAAAATAAAAAGAAAGGTTGTGTGATAAATAGTGAATGGAAATTATTTGATTCCAGCAAATACGAAAAAGGGTCAATTAATATTAGGTTATTTTACTCCAATTGATCTAATTATCTTTGGAGTAGGGTTAACGGTTACCTTAATACTAGTAATGGTATTACCAATGCAAATTACTTGGGTTGCAGTACTGGCAATTACACCAGGTATAGTAAGTGCATTGTTGGTTACACCTGTTGCTTATTATCATAATGTAAGGCAGCTAATTATTGAAATCTACCAGTATTTTACTAGAAGAAATCGATTTGTATGGAGAGGTTGGTGTTTTCTAGATGAATCAGAACACAAGTAAATGGACAGAAGATTGGATTAATATTCAATCCATTACCAATGGAATGATTATTTTACCAAATCAAGAAAAAGTATCAGGTGTAAAAATTATTCCAAGAAATATCTTTATTTTAGATGAAGATCAACAATCGAGTATTATGATAGCTTTAAAAAATTTTTATAATACGATCGATTATGAATTTTGGCTAGTAGTTGCAGATAGACCTGTTGATATATCTGTTTATCTATCTAATTTACAATTACTTTATCAAAATCAAACAAATCCACAAGTACGTAAATTAATTACTCAAGATATTCAGAAAGGAAATTATTTTATGAGTAATAATGTAGTTGATACGGAATATTTTATTCTTTTTAAAGAAAAGAATGTAGAGCTTTTACAAAAGAAAGTACGTAATTTAATTAGTGGACTTTCAACAGCAGGATTAATTGCTAGTCAAACTAGTAATGAAGATTTAAGAATTGTTTTAGATAATTTCTTAAATGGTGGTTCAACTACTACATTTGGGACGGTGATGCCTTCATGAGTATCTTTCAATCAGAAGTAGCTCCAAAAGGACTACAGTTTAATCCAAGTGATTTTATTGTGAGTGGAAAATATGCAACGATTTTAACAGTAGTATCTTATCCGAAATATATTTATCCAGGATATTTATCCTCTTTAACTAGTATGTCAGGAATTAAAGTTGTTGCTAAACATATTCCAATTCCTTTTTCTACCATGCAAAAGATGATTAATAAACAGATAGCAGACTTAAGAACAAAGTATCAAGATGAAAAAGATAATACCGTACGAGAAAGACTTCGTTTGGATTATGAATCACTAGAATCTTTTATCACAATGCTTGCTAGTAGTCAATCTAAAATCTTTGATTATCAAATGCATATTATGGTAACAGCTGATACCAAAGATGAGTTAGAGTTAAGAAAAATGAATGTAAAAAACTATTTAGATGCTATGGAAATGAAAGGAATTTCTTTGCGTTTTGAACAAGAAAAAGTGTTAAAATCAATTGTACCAATCTTTCCTAAACAAGATATAGAAGATAGGATTGGTACTCCAATTCCAACGCCAACTCTTGCTGCCATGTATCCATTTATTTTTGATAGCATTAAAGATCCTGGTAATTCTACTTTATTAGGAGTAGATTTTTCAGGAGGAGTCATCCTATTTAATCAATTCTTATATCAAGTAAGAAAAGAAAATAATCGAAATAATGCTAATATGATTATGCTAGGTACTTCTGGTAGTGGTAAATCAACGGCTGCAAAATTATTATTAAGAAGTCATATTCGTAACGGATATCAGATTGTAGTGATTGATCCGGAAAATGAATTGTATGAAATGGCTACTAATTTTGGTGGAGAATCCATTGACCTTGGAAAAGGTGGAGAATATGGAATGGTAAATCCTCTTCAGATTGTAGTAGATGCTGATGAAGATGAAATTAAAGAAGGATTAGGATATACGGTTTTAACTCGTACGTTACAATTTTTAAAAGGTTTTATGAGATATTATGATCCATCCATTGAAGAAGATGTTCTTACTATGTTTAGTGAAGTAGTACAGGATACTTATAGAAGATTTGGTATTGATTTTACGAGTAATTTTTATCATTATGATGCAAATCAATATCCAACATTTTCAGATGTTTATGCAACGATTCGTGGAAGACTTACCTCTATGACAGATAAAACACAAGAACGAGCAATTATGGAAAAACTAGAATTAAAGGTTAGACCACTAACACAAGAATTAAAATATTATTTTGATGGACATACAACAGTCAATCCAAATACAGATTTTATTGTATTTAATATCAAAGAATTAATGAACTCTGCAGATAATATTCGTAATGCTTTATTCTTTAATATTTTAAAATATGCTTGGGGATTATGTTTGGATTCTTCGATTAATACGGTATTAATGGTAGATGAGGCTCATGTGTTGTTGTCTGGTAGTAATGCTTTAGGTGCCGAATTCTTAGCACAGGTGCAAAGACGTGCTCGTAAATATAATACTGGTTCTATTATTATTACACAGCAACCAAGTGATTTTGCTGCACCAGGTGTAATTACTCATGGAAAAGCCATCTTTGATAATGCTTCTTATTATCTAGTAATGGGGCTTAAGAAACAAGCTGTCGATGATTTAGGAAAATTAATCGATTTAAATGAAAATGAAAAAGAGAGTATTAAACGTTATTCTCAGGGAGAAGCTTTGTTTGTATGTGGAAGTAGACGTATGAGAATTAATGTGATTGTAACTCCAGAAGAATTAGAATCTTTTGGTTCTGGCGGAGGATTATAGAATTACTTTGAAGTAAAGGTAGGTGAATAGCATGGGTGATGATGAAAATCATAGCAAACAAAACCAAAAAGAACAAGATGCTTTAAAAGAGAATCTAAAGACAGGTGCAAAAACCGCAGCAAATGCCTATGCTGGGCCTATTGGGGGAAAAGCAGTAGATATTCTTAGTAAAACAAGACTAGGGGATAACATACTAAATCAAGCAGGAAATACATTAAAGAATAATCCTGTGATGGGACAAGCTTTGAATCATTTTAATAAATCAGAACCTTTAAATACTACTGATAAAAATGATGATTTAGAGAAAAAAAATGAAATTATATCAGAAAACATACAGGAAAAAGATAATTCTGTACAAGATTCTAACAAAGAACTTTCTCCAAACTTAGGAAAAGAGAAAGATAGCGGATTAAATCCCTTTTCCTCTAATAAAAAGGAAAAAGAAAAACAAGAGGATGAAACGACATCTTCTAAAATTTTTGAATTAATAAAAAAACATAAGAGTATAGCTGCTGGAATTGGTTGCTCTTGTGTACTGGCTCTAATTTTTTTAATTTTAATTATTGTAATTATATTAGGACCATTTGAAACAATAAAAAATTTTTTTAGTGGAATTTTTGAATTTTTTACAACAGATAATCAAGAACAAGAAAAATCATATTATGACTCCTTAAAAAAAGCACAAAGTGATATAAATAAGACTAGTAGTGGAAAAGTTTGTATTGATGTCAATTTAATTACAGCAGCCTTAACAGTCAACAGTACATTAGATGATATTCTAGAAAATGGGCAGACAATTATAGATGATGTAGAAATCGATGAAAATGGAAATGAAAATGCTATTTCTTATTCAGAAATGGAAAGACAAATAAAAGTACTTGCTAATATGCAAATTACTAATAAAAAATATAGTTTAGATAAAACTCATAAAGAAGAAACAGGAAGTTACTGCAGTACAACAGCACAGGAAGTACCTATTAATGCCGATAATCAAAATCGCTTTGAAAGAGGATGGTTTTGGTGGTTAAGTGAAAGTTCTAGTATTGATAGTTCGACTCCACAATTAATTGCAGGGAATGATATGCAAAGTATAAAAGCTTTTTTTACCTTAAAGGCTAGTGAAGAAAAGAATTATGCATATTATTTATATTATCCTCCTTTTGCAGAAGACGGTACCTGTAGCGATGACTATGCTAAAAGTATGTTACCAGAAAACGAAATGTCATTATCAATTGGAGACAATGCAAGTAGAGAAAATTCAGTATTTTACTGGAATTTAATAGATTCGTTTATTGGAGATTATTATAACGATTATCTATCGAAAAATGAACCTGAAAGATCAGAACAAATCAAACAAATTGCAGACGATATCTATTTGCTTTATAGCACAATTGGACCTAGTCAGACTTGTAGCATTGCTTATCAGGGACCATCTAGTTTGTGTTCTCAAGGAATTACAGTAGAAAGTGAAAATGGAAATTTTATTGTTCCTTTTGAGGATTATGTTGCTGGAGTGGTATCAGGAGAAGCTTATTCTACGGCAGGAATGGAGGCTTTAAAAGCCCAGGCAGTTGCAGCTAGAACTTATGCCTTAAATGCTACAAATTACTGTCAAAATTCTATTAAAAATAGTTCAGCGGCACAGAATTTTAGTCAAAATATCAATGATAGAGCAAGACAAGCAACACAAGAAACAGCTGGAGAAATTCTATTAGATGAAAATGGAAAAGTATTTGCTTCCATGTATGATTCTTTCTGCTATGATGATGAAGATTGTCCGGATGCAATACGAAATAGTGATGGCACTTATTCTGTTACTTATACGAAAATGCCAAATGGAGAAAAACATACGATTATCTTAAGTGATCCTAATCAATATGGAAGAATTACTCATGGAAAAGGTCATGCGAAGGGTATGAGTCAGTTAGTATCCTACCAAATGGCAGATGAAGGAAAAACTTATCAAGAGATTTTAGCTTATTTCTATTCCGATAGTGTTACTCTTAGTTTGGTATTATCTCCTACTACTACCGAAGGAGCTACTATTATTACAGGACCAGTTACTAATTATATTGATGTTGCGATGTTTAATCAAAATATTTTTTCTCGAGTGAAACAAGCAGGAATTGGTACGCGAGAAGGAGTAGTTGCAGCAGCTACTTCGTTAGTATCTGAATTTTATTCTCAAACAGGATATAAATTACCATATGAATTATATCCTAGTGGAAAATACACTGGTTATGGAGTAGATTCCGCTTGGGGTACTTTTACAAATCGAACTGATTACCCATTAAATGGATTAGATTGTTCTGGTTTTGTTTCTTGGGCAATTCATAATGGAGGATATCAGTATGAAACGAAAAGTGCTCAAGGTTGGGGTAGTACTGGAGTTGCCCGATCATGGAGTTATGGTACAGTGGATCAAACGGCGCAACCAGGTGATTTAATTTATAATAAACCCTCTAGCAGTAATGGTACGACTGGTCATATCCGAATGATTATTGGGGTAACAGATACTGGATATATCGTAGCAGAAGCTAGTAGTGGAAAAAATGGAATTCGTATTACGGAGATTACTTTTAAAAGTACAGGACCTTATACTTTAGTTGATATGTCGGAATATTATCTAAATCATCCAAGAGTTACTGATTATCCAGAATAGGAGGAAAAAATGAAAAAATTAGTCATATTCCTTTTTCTATCATTTTTTGTAACGGGATGTAGTGCCACTTATGATATAGAAATCTATAATGATACAGTAAAAGAAGAAATGAATTTTTTAGAACTGGATTCTTCTAAATGGGATAGCACTGTACAATATGGACTATCTTACCGAGATTTGTTATTAGCATCTGTTGATTATCCTTATCCAGTATTTTATGATACAGTGGTAGATGAAAATGATCGCATTCGTTTAGAGGGAGTGGAGTATTACGATAGTACTTTAATATCTGATCCTTATCAATTGGGCCAAAGATTAACTTATTCCGATTTTACGTTACATACTTTTTCATCTTCTTCTCTTGCTAAGAAGTGTTATCAGTATTTTCAAGTTGTGGAAGAAGAAAATGAAATTAAAATTGCTACTTCTCTTGAAAATCTTTGTTTTCAAGAATATCCTTTGTTAGATGAAATTACGATTCGTTTGAAAACCAATCATCAAGTAGTAAATCATAATGCTAATCAAGTAAATGGTTATTCCTATACTTGGAATATCAGACGAGAAAATCAAGAAAATTCTCCTATTAGTATCACATTGAAAAAGGATGAATATGTTTTTAATTATGAAAATGAATTTACCAAAAAAATGATTTACATTGCAGTAATAACTGGTATAATACTAATTGTTGGGGGAGTTACTTATGTATTTTTCCAAAGAAAGCGTAATCATGTTAATGAAATATAATGGGGAGTGAATAATATGAAATTAAAATTTAAAGCAGATGCTACAGATGTCTTAATTTTTATTGTGTTTGCCATTTTCTTATTTTATATTGTTTGTTTAGGAATTTTAAATTTTCCAGAACTTGCTATTAATGGAAAATTTTATGGTTTAAATCCACTTCCTGCTTTAGCTCCAGATAAACTTTTTACTACTTTGGTATTTTATTTTCTATTTTTAGCAGCAATATTTATGTCTGTATCAAGTTATTTTTTTGAGAGAGAAAGTGGTTTTGGTTTTTCTACAGAAAAGTCATCTAAAGGATATAGTCATTGGGCAAAAGAAAAAGAAATTAAAGAAGATAAGGGAATGGCTATGGTAAGACCTGGGGCAGAAAAAAGTGATGTTGCAGGAATTCCTTTAATTATTAAAAAAGATGAAATTTGGGTAGATAATGGTGAATATCATTCTTTAGTAATTGGTGCTACCGGTTCTGGTAAAACACAAACAGTTATTTTTCCAATGGTTGAAGTTTTAGCAAAGAAAAAAGAATCTATGATTATCACTGATCCAAAAGGTGAAATTTATGAACAAACTTCTAATATGCTAAGAGAAAAAGGTTATGATGTTTTGATTTTGAATTTCCGTGATCCACAAAATGGTAGTGCATGGAATCCATTATCTTTACCTTATCGAATGTATCGAGGTGGCAATCAAGATAAAGCGATTGAGTTATTAGATGATTTGGCGGCAAATATTTTGTATGAAGAAAAGAGTGGTAATGCTGATCCCTTCTGGGAAAAAACTTCTGCGGATTATTTTGCAGGACTTGCTTTGGGATTATTTGAGGATACCGAAGAAAATCAGGTAAACTTAAATAGTATTAGTTTAATGACTACGGTAGGAGAAGAAAAATTTGGAGGTTCTACCTATATTAAAGAATACTTTAATATGAAAGACCCTGCTGGTGCTGCTTATACCAATGCTAGTGGTACAATTATGGCACCTAATGAAACGAAAGGAAGTATTATTTCTGTATTTAAACAAAAAATAAAATTATTTGCTTCTCGTGAAAATTTATCAGAGATGTTAAGTCATAGTGATTTTGATTTGGAAACGATTGGTGAAAGACCAACTGCTTTATATATCGTTATTCAAGATGAAAAGAAAACTTATCATCCGTTGGTAACGATTCTTTTGAAACAATGTTATGAAACATTAATTGCTACTGCACAAAAGCATGGTGGAAAATTGCCAGTAAGAACCAATTTCTTATTGGATGAGTTTGCCAATATGCCACCATTAAAAGATATTACTACGATGATCACTGCTGCACGTTCTAGACAGATTCGTTTTACGATGATTATTCAGAATTTTGCTCAATTGGATCAAGTGTATGGAAAAGAAAATGCTGAAACAATTAAAGGAAACTGTGGAAATATTATTTACTTAATTACAACAGAGTTGAAAGCTTTGGAAGAAATTTCTAAAATGTGTGGTGAAGTGAAATCTAAGAAGGATGATAAAACAGCATCTACTCCTTTGGTTACTATTAGTGATTTGCAACGTATGAAGCAGTTTGAGGTTATTATTCTACGTATGAGAAAAAATCCTTTTAAAACGAAATTTGTTCCTTATTATCAGATGCAATTTGGAAAAAAATATGCTAAAGCGGAATATCCAGAGCGCGAAAAACAAGAGGTACATACTTTTGATTTAAGAGAATTTGTAAAAGAAAAGAAGAAAGAAAAACTAAAAGAAATGATGAATGATCCATCTACTGCTGGGGGAATTATGTCAGGAGGAGCTGTTTTTCCTGGAATGTTCGGTGGAATGCCTGGGGCTGCACCTAGAAATCATCCCGGAATTCCGAATGGGTTTCCTAATCCTATGAATGGCTTTGGAAATCAACAACCAACTAGCCCAATGGGAATTCCAAATTCTACTGGAAGTGCACCATTTGGAGAATCTTCTGGAATTAATGTAGACGATATTATTAAGAAAATTGATGCTAAAATTGCAGAGATTGAGGCGGAAGAGAAAAAACAAACACTAGAGCAGAATACGCCAGTAGAAACGATAGAAGAAGAACCGCCAGTAAAAGAAGAATCTTCCAAAGTAGTTCCATCTACTTTAGAACAAATGGATTTAAAATCAGTAGAACCGAAAAGAAATCTAACAATTGATGATCTTTTAAAATCTTCTCAACCTAAAAATGAAGAATCAGTTAAAGATGTTAACATGGAGGATATCCCTATTTTACAGCAAGAAGAATCATCCGAAAAACCAATTGTTTATGAAGAAAATATTCCATCTAAAGAGTCTAGTATTAGTGATGATCAGTTTTTTGATGATTTCTTTGATGATTAAAATGTTCCAATGGAACATTTTTTTTCTGAAATTTTCATTCTTTTTTCCTTTTTGCATATAATATAATGGAGTTGATGATATGTATGATTCTATTGATATCAACGAGATAGATCATATTAACTTCACATCAAATCAGAATATTTTAATTGATATCCGAGATAAATTTGAATCCATTTTAGGAAATATTCCGCATTCTATTAATATTCCTTATCGTTATTTAGCTTTGATGCCAGAAAATTATTTGAAAATGGATTCTATTTATTATATTTACTGTGAAAGTGGAAATAAAAGCAGGAAATTATGTCTTTTTTTAAATGGGTTGGGCTATCATACGGTAGATTTAATTGGTGGATATCAAAATTATGGAAAAAATCATTAAAATGTAAAAGTGTGTTTCAAAATGAAACACATTTTTCTTTCGAAAATTTCTTCCTTAACTTTACATTTCATTATACTATAATCTCAAACTTTATTCCGTTATTTAGTAGAAAATGAACTTCCAAATAAAATATAGAAAGACTCAAATGAAAAGTTAAATTTCAGAAAAAAGGATTAAGTAGAATTTGTAAGACTAAATTGGTAGAAATAGTA
>CANPVK010000020.1 GCA_947581715.1 uncultured Bacilli bacterium | reverse complement strand
CACCATATCCACCATTTCCTGCTCCATATTTATAATATTCATCTCCTCTATTTCTATTATTTGCTCCTCCGCCTCCTGCTGCTACCATGATTCTTGACTTTAAACTTTCAAAATTATCCCACGTTCCATTGGTAAGACGAATATCTGTTGCACCTCCTCCAGATGAACCATATCTACTTTGATTTTGGGGAACTGCAGATAAACTGCCACCTCCATTGTAACCTCCATTTAAGCTATTGCTTCCTTCTCCGCCTACATATAAATATAACGGTATTCCTTTTTGAAGTGAAATATTTCCAGAAGTATAAGCTCCTTGCCCTCCGATATAAGTATCAATATCTCCTCCACTTGCTCCCCACAATTCGATTCGATAAATCCCATCACATTCTGGAAGAAATACTTGTCCTTCTTCTGTACTTTGTATATTTTCTAAATAAGAAAATTCCCAAGTATCACCACTTCTATATTGACAACGATTTAATACTGATAAAGATTTTCCTTCCTTTAATACAAGATTTTGATTTGTAAATCCGCCTTCTACTCCAAAAGTGATAGTCGTTGTTTGATTGGTTTTATTTTTAATTACTACTTTTACTTTTCTGTTCCCATCTTTTGTCATCTCTCCATATGGCAAATTACTTTCTTCCAAATAATAACCAACTTCGATCCCTTCTACTTTGGGATTTAATTGATAATATAATTCAAATTTAGAGTCGATTTCATTTAAAGATTTTATTTCTAACTCAAATTCAGAAGTACTATGATCTACTATGATCATCTGATTATCAATTAATCGATTACTTTTAATTTGATAATCCAAAGTTCCCACTACCAAATTTAATTTCCCATGTTCTTCTACTTTATGAGTAAAGAAAGCATAAGAATAATAAGCAGTAGAAGCAAATAAAACTGCTAATATCAATAAACTAAAATAAATAATTTTCTTTTTCATCATAACTTTCTCCTAGTTTTTAATTACTATACTTAAAAACTAAGAAAAAGAAAGAAAAATCTTTTCCTATTGATTAATCTTAAATTTCTTCTTTTAAAAAATAGAAAAAAATAGAAAAATTAAATTTTTATTTTTTCACTTTCTAATCACTAAAAAAGCAAAAAAGAAAAATATCTAAGTATAGTACTTAGATACCTTTTATTCTATAAATATAGTATACCACCTTATAAAGGAGAAATCTATCTTTTTTTATCATGTCATTTTCCATCGATCTTTGCCGAATCTATTATCTCATTTTCAAAAAAGAAAATCATAAAATGGAATGAGATGATAAAATGAATAAAATAACGATAGGAATACCAAAAGCATTACTCTACTATAAATATAAAGATTTATGGATCAATTTTTTGGAAGAATTAGGTTGTGAAGTAATCGTAAGTCCTAATACCAATAAACAAATTTTAGAAGATGGAGTCAAATTTAGTATGGATGAAGCATGTCTTGCGATGAAAATTTATCTAGGACATATCTATTATTTAATTGATAAATGCGATTATATTTTAGTACCAAGGATCAAATGTATTAAAAAGCATGAAAAACTTTGTACCAATTTTTCCGCTTTATATGATTTAGTCAATAACGTTTTTGATAAAAATTTAATACATTATAACTTGGATGTAGAACATAAAGAAGATGAATTATATGCTTTTACTACCATGGGATTAACCTTAGGGTTTCCTTATCGAAAAATTGTAAGAGCTTATCAAAATGCAAAAGAAAAAGAAAAATTTTTAAAAGAAAGAAGGATTAGTAAACAAAAATCATTATTAGCTTCTAGTAATAAAATAAAGATTCTATTAGCAGGACATCCCTATAATTTATATGATGAATTCATTGGAAAACAAATAGAAAAAATATTAGAAGAAAATCATATTGATATCATTTACTCTGATCAATATGATGATAAATATTTAGAAACAGAGGTCAAAGAAATTTCTCCTAAAAATTATTGGACTTATAATAAAGAAATCATTGCTTCTATTGTTCATTATCAAGATGTGGTAGATGGAATTATTTTAATGACTTCTTTTCCTTGTGGGCCTGATTCCTTAAGTAACGAAATGATTATCAGAAATGTCAAAATTCCTATCACAAATTTAATTATCGATGAAGGGGATGCCAATACAGGATTATTGACAAGAATTGAAAGCTTTATTGATATTTTAGAAGAAAGGAGAAAAGCAAGGTGAAAGAAGAACGAGTAATTAGTTTTCCACATCTTGGAGATTATTATATTCCCATTAAATTTTTATTAAATAAATTGACGAAATATAAAGTCATAGAATCTCCTCCTATTACCAAAAAAACAATCGATTTAGGTAGTAAATATTCTCCTGATTTTGTTTGTATTCCTTTTAAATATAACTTAGGAAATTTTATAGAAACATTAGAAAATGGGGCCAATGTCTTAATACAAGCAGGTGGAGGTTGCCGATATGGTTACTATGCGGAAGTACAAGAAAAAATCTTAAAAGACTTGGGTTATCATTTTGAATTTTATACCTTAGTCAATTCTGATCGAATTACTCCTAGAAGTTTATATCAAACATTTAAAAAAATCGATCCAAAAATTTCTATTTGGAAAATGATTTACTATATTCCGCTAACCATCTTAATGATACGGTATATGGATCATATCGATGATTTCATTCGAAAAAATATTGGATTTGAAAAAGAAAAATATTCTTTTTTCAACCTCAAAAAAGAAATGCTAAACTCCTTTACACACTGTAAAGGTTATTGTTCTTTAACAAAAAGATTTTTTACATATCAAAAAAAATTTCAAAATTTGGAAATTGAAAAACCGGAGGATTGTTTAAAAGTAGGAATTATAGGAGAACTTTATACTTCTATGGAACCTTTCTCTAGCTACTTTTTAGAGAAAGAATTAGCGAGTATGAAAATAGAAGTCAAACGATTTACGAATGTTAGTTATTTACTTTATCAAAAAAGATTAACGAGAAAAAAGAATTTACGTTATATTGAAAAATACTGTAAGTATACCATTGGGGCAGATGGGATGGATAATATCTATCGTGCCAAATACCTAATCGATCAAGGTTATGATGGGATTATCCATATCAAACCATTTGGATGTACTCCAGAAATTGGAGCAATTCCCATTATTCGAAAAGTTTGTCAAGATGGAAAAATGCCAATTATTTATTTTTCATTTGATTCCCAAACCAGTGAAACAGGAATCAAAACCAGATTAGAAGCATTTTACGATATGCTAAAAATGAAAAGAGGAGAATAAAATGAATGCTTATTTAGGAATCGATATTGGTTCCATTTCTACGAAAGGGGTCATTATCGATGAAGAAAATCATATACTAGCAAGTAGTTATCTTTGGACCAAAGGAAATCCAATAGAAGCAGTAAAACAACTCATAAAGGAATTAAAAAAACAAGTTTGTACCAAAAATCTTTCTATTATTGGAGTTGGTACAACGGGTTCTGCTAGAAAATTAATTGGTACCATGTTAAATGCAAATATCATCAAAAATGAAATTACAGCTCATGCAGTAGGAACACTATCGTTATATCCAGATGTAAAAACAATCTTCGAAATTGGGGGACAAGATTCTAAAATTATTTTAATCGAAAATGGGATTGTGGTAGACTATGCCATGAATACTTTATGTGCGGCTGGCACGGGAGCTTTTTTATCGAGTCAAGCAACTAGATTAGGAGTTCCTGTGGAAGAATTTGGAAAAATTGCTTTAACCAGCAAAAATCCTACTAAAATTGCGGCAAGATGTACCGTTTTTGCAGAAAGTGATTTAGTTCATAAAGCACAAATGGGATATCAAAAAGCAGATATTATTGCGGGATTATGTAAAAGTGTTGTTGCCAATTATTTAAATAATGTAGGAAAAGGAAAAAAAATAAAAGCTCCTATTATTTTTCAAGGAGGAGTAAGTAAAAATATTGGGGTCAAAAAGGCTTTTGAAGAAGAAGTTGGCTGTGAAGTAATTGTCGATCAAAATGGGCATTTAATGGGAGCCTTAGGAATCGCTATTCTTTCTAAAAAAGCTCCTATCAAAACAAACTTCCAATTTTCTATTACCGAAGATCAATTTGAAACGAGAGGAATAGAATGCAATCGCTGCAGTAATCACTGTGAAATCATCTGTGTTAGTAAAAATAAAAAATTAATCGATGCCTGGGGAAATCGCTGTAGTAATGGGGACATCATGAGTAAACAAAGATAAGTGATCGACTATAGGTATTTATTATATTGAAAAAGAATCTATTCTAATATAATATATTGAAAGGAGAATAGATTTTGATGTACGGATATGGATATCCAGTTTATGGTTACCCTGGATACGGATATGGTGGATATGGTGATAACAACAACTCTGGATGGGTTTGGGCTATTATCATCGTAATTTTTATTATTTTCTTCTTATTCTGGGCTGGAGGATCATCTAACTCTGGTTGCAACAATTGGGGAAATAATAATTGCCACTAAAAAATACCATAAACTTTTCTCTGATAAGCAAAAAAAAGTCCACTGGACTTTTTTTATTGGACTTTTAATCGCATCATCGAATCTTTTTCCACAAATTCTTCTACTTTTAATTTTAAAATTTCTTCTGGATGACAAGCTTTCTCTATTTCTTGCATTTGTTCATCATAGATTTGATCAATCGTAAAAGTAATCACTTTTCCACTTGGCATAAAAATTTCTACTTCGGTATTAGGCTCAAAATAATTTCTTTCCGAAATGGTAACAATGTGATTGGTAGCATCATAATCTAACACGTAAGCCAAGAAATCTTGATTCGATAATTCTTGTCTTCCGGTATAATATTGATCCTTTTCATCTGCTAAATGAGTAAAATAATGCGTACTGGTTTCTCGATTCGCTACTCTAGCTAATATTTTTTCTTGTTGCTCTAATAGTTCTTCTGTTAAAGTACCTTGGTAACAAGCATCAATAATTTTACGATAACTAGATATGACCGTAGCTAAATAGTAATGACTTCTCATTCTTCCTTCTATTTTTAAACTAGCTACTCCAATTTCGATCATATCGGGAATTTGTCTTGCTAAATTTAAATCTTTGGTAGCCATCGTAAACTTTCTAGAATCTCCACTATCGATATCAAATACAAATCGACATACTTGACTACATCTCCCACGATTCGAATCACGATTCGTTAAATAATTCGATAACGTACATCTTCCACTATAAAAAGTACACATCGCACCATGAATAAATACTTCAATGTCCATTCCTGTTTGATCAATAATTTCTTGGATTTCTCTTTTCGATAATTCTCTTGCAGTAACCACACGATTAACTCCCTCTTTTTGAAAGAACTTAACCGTTTCGATATTGGTGGTAGAGTTTTGGGTACTCACATGAACTTCTACTTTTGGAAAGTTCTTTTTGATATAGGAAATGATAAAAGGATCGGATACAATGAAAGCATCAATTCCAGCATCCACGGCTTGTTTTAAATAATCGTAGATTCCTTCAATATCTTCATTGTGGAAAACGATATTAACTGTCTGATAAACTTTTTTTCCTAAATGATGAGCAAACTCACAAGCTTCTTTGATTTCTTCGATACTAAAATTGGTAGCATTTGCTCTTAAACTATAGTTCTGTCCACCAATATAAACTGCATCCGCTCCATATAAAAGGGCTATTTTTAGTCTTCCTAAATCTCCTGCTGGAGATAATAATTCTATTTTTTTTCTCATTTTACCAACTCTTTATCATTTTCTTCTAAAGTAGGAAGAATTTTGTCTTCATAAAATTGAATGATTTCTTCTGCTTTATATTTCTTTTGAATAAAATTTTCTTTTAGCAAATAACTAGTTAGTTCATGTTCTTCCACAATCATTATGTTTTCTCCTCTAACCCACGTCATTTCGCCTTCATCATTCTGGTAATATTTAAAGATAGCAGCACCTGATTTGAAATCAAAATATTCTATTATATCTTCTTTGCCAAAAGTATTAGAAACTTTTTTTATCAATAAAAATGGCTTTTTTTCTTCCCCTATTTTTAGTTCTACAACTCTAACATAATCAATTAAATTTTCATAATCGATTGTTCCTTTTACTGTATTTTTTTCGAAATCATAAACAATAGAATTGTTAGAGATGGAAAGTTCAGTATGACCTGTACAACTAGTTAGTAATACTGCTCCTAAACAGAAACTTGCTCCTACTACTTTTAAATTTTTGATATGATTATTTTTCATTTTTATCCCCCTTTACTTTATAAATTGTTTTTCGGTAAAAGAAATTGGTATGATTACCAATTAAATCATTCATTTGTTGAATGATTTCTTCTTGGTTGTTACTATCTATGGTAACGATGTTTTTCAAAATATAAAGATAAGTATCTAAGACTTGATTTCCAATCTTTCGATCAACTTCCTGCATATCTAATACCAAGTAATCCATTTGATTTCGAATCAAATCAAATAAAGGTTTGGTTCCATTGATTAATTTTCCTAATAGGATAGAAGCTCCATCTTTGGTTTCTTTTAGAAAATATTGATTTTCTTTTTCTGATAAAGTATAAGTTCTATCCTCTTTTTCTTTACCAATCGATTTCATATAATTGGTAAGTAACTTTCTTCTAGAGTGAGACATAATCGGATAACCAAAGATTTCTACCATACATTTGATTTTACTCTTTTTCTTGATTTCTAACATTTCTTCTAACGTAATTTCATTCGCTAAAAAAGCAGTTTTTACACCTTTTTCGTAATAATAATTACAAGTCTGATAATTGGTTACCATATGGGTTTGATGCCATACTAAATCAATAGGTATTTGATTTTCTTTCACTAGATTCAAAATTCCTAAATCGTAAAATAAAACTCCCTGGATTGGTAATTTAGCTAACTCCATGAGTTTTTCTTTCACATCGGCTAACTCTTCATTAAAAATATTTTTATTCATACTAATAAAAAGAGAATATTTCTGACTTAACTCTCGAATTTCTTCTAAACTAGCTGTTGGATAATTGATTGCATAATTTTCTAAACCAATGAAAAAAGTATCGATTCCTTTTTGCCAATAAAATTCCAACTCTTCTACTTGATTTGGTATAATGACATATTTCATAATAAAACCTCACATCTAAAAACACCCTTATTATAACATATTTTTTTGAAAAAAAAGAAACCGCAAAAGGTTTTCTTTTATTTGTCTATTTTTCTAGCAACAGCTATTCCATCCCCAATATTTAAAAATTCTACTTCGTAATCTGTTTTACTTTCTAAAAAAGTTCTATATTCTTTTATTTTACGAACTAAAGCTCTTAAACTACGACTAGGAATTTCATTTTCTGTTTTCTCTACTAAACCATGAAAACTCATGTTATCGGTAATAATATATCCTGATTCTTTTAAGTTTTTTTCATATTTTTCAAAAAAATGAATATTCTGTCCCTTAGCAGCATCGATAAAAATGAGATCAAATTCTCCTTCTATATTGGCTTCTAAAGCATCATGAAATATCAGAGTAATACGATCTTCTAATTCAAACTTTTTGATATTCTTTACAGCTTCTAAATAGCGATTTTCATCCTTTTCAATTGTTGTGATTTTTAAGTTGGGATTAGCAAGTGCCATTATAATTGCAGAATAACCAATAGCAGTTCCAATTTCCAAAACATTGCTAATTTGCTTTTGAATGAGAAAGGTTGTTAAAAAATCAATACCCTCATCCTGCATAATTGGGATTTTGTTATCTAATGCATACTTTTTCATATCACGAATCATTGATTCTACATTTGCTATCATTGTCTTCTCCTCACCTATACCATTTTCCTTCTGCTTTTAATTTATTTTCCATTGCTTGATGTTCTTGATATGTTTTAAAGAAATAAGTTTTTTGCTGATTGTCAGATAAGAAATATAAATATTCTGTATTATTTGGGAAAAGAGCTGCCTCAATTGTATCTTTACCAGGTAGAGAAATTGGTCCAACTGGTAATCCATTCAATTGATAAGTATTATAGTCATTTTTTGGAGAAATTACTTCAGCGGTTGCAATTCCCAACTCATTAAATTCTAATCCTAATCCATAATATGCACTAGCACAGCTTTGTAAAGCCATAGAAATTGATAAACGATTATGGAAAACAGATGAAATATCTTTAAAATCACTTTTTTTGCCTTCTTTTTCTATTAAAGAGGCAAGAGTTAAAATTTGATGAACGCTCATAGAACTTTTTTCAATCTCATCGCGATATTCAGATAGAACTTTTCCCATTTGATTTAGCATTTTTGTAATAATTTCTTGCGTTGTTACTTCTTTTCCTGAAAAAAGATAAGTATCTGGAAATAAATATCCTTCTAAGGAATAATATAATTTATTATTTTTAATTTCATTTCCAATAAACCAATACGTATCTATTAAAGTTTGTAAGTATGATTCGTCTTTTAATAATTCTAATATACTATCATAACTATTATTCGTATTTTTGCTGACAATAGTGGCAAAAGTTCGAATGTTAATTCCTTCTTTAAAAGTAATTGAGATTTCATTTGGATTCTTTTTTGAGCCTTTTTGTAAAAGAGAAACTATTTTTTTTATTCCAGCATTTGCTGGAATATCATAATATCCAGCTTTCATATTATTAACATTCATTAATTTTATATAAATTAAAAATATTTTTTCATCTCTTATTAATTTATTTTCTTTTAAAATAGTGGCAATTTTACGAGATGTGGTATTATTTGGTATTTCTATCTCAACAATAGTATCTTCTTTCATAACAGGGGTTAATTGATAATTATAAAAAAGACAAACTCCTATAATTACAACCGTTAAAAAAATTAAAACTCCAAGAGTAATATTACATAACTTCTTCATTATTTTTCAACAAATAACGAGCTTATTGCTCGTTATTTTCTCCTTCATTATTTTTTTGAGTCATTTTATTACGAACTTCTTCTTGAATGGTCTGTAAAATAGTTTCTACTACCTTCCATTCTTTTTCTGTTTCAATTGGTTCAAATCCTTTATTTAAATCTTCTGGATGATATACTGCTGCATAAGCTTTGATACTTCCATCCTCTTCATAAGTATTATCTGTATAAGCAATATAACTTTTTTTTGTTTCCTCACTATCAAATGTAAATAAGACATTACATGTAACTTCTTTTCCATCTTCTGTAATCATCTTAAAAGTATTTTCTTTCATTGAAATCAATCCTTTCTATCTAAATAACTCTGCAAAATAATTGCAGCAGCCATACTATCTATTACTTTTTTTCTTTTTTTTCTACTGGCATCATTGGAAATTAATAAATTTTCAGCTTGTTTTGTAGTTAATCTTTCATCTTGTAAATAAACAGGCAAATGAAAGGTGTCTTCTAATCTTTTTTGAAAATCTAACGTTGCTTTTCCTCTTTCTCCAATGGTGTTATTCATATTTTTAGGGAATCCTAAAACTAATGCTTCTACACGATTTTTTTCAATTTCTTCTTTTAATAAAGAAAGTAAATTCTCATAATTTTCATCATGTCTTAAAATCTTATAACTTGTTGCAATCATTCCTAGACGATCAGACAATGCTAAACCTAAAGTCCTAGTTCCTAAATCTAATCCTAAATACTTCACGCTTCTTCTCCTAAAACTTTTTTTAATAAAAATTCTATTATTAAATTTCGATCAATACTCACGATTTTTTGCCTTGCATTACGATAAGAAGAAATATAACCAGGATCTCCACTCATTAAATATCCAGCTATTTGATTTGTTGGATCGTATCCTTTTTCTTTTAAAGCTAAAAAAACCTCATGTAATACTGCTTCTATATAAGCTTGATCAAATTGTTCTACAGAATATAAAGATGTATCTAAATTCATAGGATATCACCTCGTAATTTTATTTTAGCATGAAATCTACTTTTTTTCAACGAAGGATTTATTAATTCTCCTGAAACAAAACACATTCTCCTGGTATCGTATCTTTCTTACTATAAGTTTTATCATCTTCATCTTTACATTCTAAAGAAAAAGTAGGAATAAAATCTTTTCCATTTCCTGATTTTGTTAAAATTACTTTCCCAGAACAAGTAATTTTTGATTCTTTCACTAATCCTTTTTGAACCAGTGTTTGATAATCTACCAAAAAACAACTACTACTGCTATTTTCTAATTGTCCTTTATATTGTTTCACAAATAAATAACTTGCTTCCTCTACTATTTTTAAATGTGTATCATATAATTTTTTTTGATTACTTTTAACGGCATTCATTACCCCAGGTACTGCGATTGCTAAAATTATTCCAATTAATATTACAACCGTTAGCATTTCTATTAATGTAAAACCTTGATTTTCTTTCTCCATATTTCCTCCATTATTTTATTCTATTATATCAAATTATATCAAAGAAATAATTTTTTTCTTACCTTTTTGAGTGTTTTTTAAAATTCGGAATTTCTAATTCCAAATAATTTCCTTCAAAGTCTTCTAAAGGCATTGCATAATCTCCTGCTGTTTCTTTTATTTTTTGAATGTAATCTTTTCCAGTAAATAAGCGAATTTGATCATAATCAGAGACATTTTCTAAGGATACAGAAGCTTTTTGAAATCCGCTACCATAAATTTTAGCTACTTTTTCCGTAAGTGGTAAATATCCATTGTAAATTAATTGTTTGCTCATTTCTTTTTCTTCTTCTGTTTTCATAAAATATCCTGGATCCGGCGCTACTATTTTTCCAGTATTTTCCTCTTTAGCATAAAATCTTCCCAAATTACAGCGAACTACAGTAAAAAACTGCTTATAAGTTGGGTCAATTAAAAAGGATTGATTTCTAACTCTTCCATTTTCTAAAATAGGAATTTCTACGGTACCAAATGCATGATGAAAGCAATATCCAAAACTATCTTCTGCAGTATTTTTCGTAACCGTTAGTCCTAACTTTTCTAATGGGTAAATACTCGTTACTTGAGCAATTTCACAAAAACCATTTAGAGAATTTTTAGATAAATCTATCCCCAAATAAGAAAGGTTTTGCCAAGTACGATTGATGATCCAAGTTAAAAATATTTTAGCTTCTTCCATAGAAACCCCCGAGCTAAGATCATTTTCTTTTTTATTATTTTCTATCACTTTCCTAAGATTTTTTATAATCTCTACAGGAATTTCTAAATTTTCTTGATAAGAGATTTTAGCATCTACAACATAGGAAATATTTTCCCCTAATAAATATAAATCATAAGCTCTTTGCAATTCTATTTTGTAGCTAAAGGCTAATTGATAATATCTTGTCCATAAATCAGACAATTCCTTTTGTTTCATAGCAACATTCTCATCATTATATAAATCTTGAATTTTATCTAAAATTTTTGTTAATTCTTTTTTCATATCATCACTCTTATAATAAGTATATCATATCACGAAACAGAAAAACATAACATTTCTTTTGAAACGGTAATATAAAAAGTAGATACCAAAAACTTGTAATCTACTTTTTGTTGTGTTTTATAAAATTTTCTTTTCAATATGCTCTATAGTTCTTTTAGGGTCTTCTAGTAATCTTTCATATAATTTTATATGGGTGCGAAGTTCACGAATTAATTCCACTTCATCTTTTGCGATATTCATAGAACAATGTTTATCATCTTCAGCTACCACAAAATAATCTACTCCCAGTAAATAAGATAATTCAACACCTAAAGCGTTGGCAATATCTATTAAAGTATCTAATGTTGGTATTCTAGTACCATTTTCATAACAGCAAATACTAACTTTTGTTACGCCAACTTTCGAACCTAATTCTTGTTGAGTGAGTCCAGCATTTTTTCTAAGTTCCTTTAACCTCTTACTAAATAGAATCATTATAACACCTCAATTACTTCCATAATATAGGTACATTATAGTGAAATCTTGTCGATTTTTGAGGTAAGTTAACTAATTAGAAATTACTCTTCTTTGCTTTTATTTGAAGATAAAAAAGTTACTTTTTCCGCAATGACTTCTAAGACATATTTTTTACTATTTTCTTTTTCAACTGTTCTGGTTTGGATACGTCCTTTTACACCAATAATATCTCCTTTATTACAGTACTCTACTGTATTAGAAGCAATATTATCCCAAAGTGTACATTCAAATAGCGATAGGTAAATTTTTGATGCCATCTCCAATTTTTCCCCCGCTCCACACCGTACGTGAGATTTTCACCTCATACGGCGTTCCATCAAAATATTTAATTATTTATTGTTTTAATATTAACTTAATACATTTTTCCTTATCTTAAATAGGCTGCAGCCCAGCCTGTTTTCGTAAACTATTAACTTTTTCAATTTGATTTTTATTTAAATCAAATTTTTCTACATAATAACTAATAGTATTTTTATCTTTAGCATGAATTAATTTATGAATATCTTTATGTAATATAATTAAATTATCGTATTTGTCGGTTCCTCCCAAATATTTAGGAACTTTATGATGACAATTTATATCATCATATTCAAGTACTATTTTAAGTACTGCACATTTTCCATATTGAGATGTATATTTTGATATTCTATTATCCATGTATTCAATTGACTCAAATTCATTTATATCATTTGCAAGTTTGTGCATAATAGTTGTATTCATCTCCAACTCTTTGCGCATTAAAACTCTACCTTCTTTTGTATACTTGTTTATTAACTTATTTTTATACATTGGATGCTTAGTTTTAATATAACCGATTGGATACAATACTCTATTATAAATATACCTTATTTGAGCACTTTTGCCATATCTTCTTTTTATATATCCATTTTCTATTTTTCCATATTTTGATAGCCTCTTACCCAATCTTATTTTTAGTATATTATTAATTATATATGAGATTTTATTACAATCTTCATTTATATCTGTTGCATATTGATAATAATTATGTATACCCCATACTGTAGAATTATATAGATGTACATATTTATACTCGTCCTTTTTATGTTTAACTTTTTCAAGTTTAACAATTATATGTTTTAATTCATTAATAACTCTTTCTTTCGATTTATCACTCATACTTGACTTTACAACATAATTATTCTGTTTAGGAATAACTTTCATCTTAAAACCCAAAAATTCTGAATAATTATTTCTTAAGTTAGTTATTTTTGATTTTTCTAGAGATATATCGAGCTTTAGCCTATCTTTTAACCATAATTTAGTAGCTATGAATATTTTTTTAGCATCATTATAATTTTTACAAAATATTTTAAAGTCATCAGCATATCTTACCATATACATTTCTTTTAAATGACTTCTTCTTAATGCCCTATATTGATTGCTCTTTATTAAAACACCTTTATCATTAATTCCACAACTATATTTATTTTTTATAGGAAAGTTTTCCCATTGACTAGATATCCACCAATCTAATTCATTTAGAACAATATTAGATAAAAGTGGAGATAAAATTCCACTTTGTGGAGTTCCTTTATCGCTTTCAATTATCGTTCCATCTGGCATTTGAATTGGAGTTTTTAAAATTGTTTTTATAATTTTTAATAATTTTTTGTCTCTTATCCCAAATGTCCATATTTGTTTTAATAATTTATTGTGATTTACATTATCAAAGAAGCTTTTTATATCTATATCAATTACATAATGCAATTGTTGTTGCTGCATCATCCTATAACATTGGGTCAGTGCATGTTCTACACTTCTATTTGGTCTAAATCCATTACTTCTTTCATGAAATTTTGCCTCACATATAGGCTCCAAAATTTGTAAAATACATTGCTGTATTATTCTATCCCATATTGTTGGAATACCTAAAGGTCTCAATTTTCCATTAGGTTTTGGTATTTCTATTCTTCTTACCAACTTTGGTATATAATTTTGAAATTTTTTCTTAACATAATAAATATATTTGTCTTGAGATAATTTTTCAATATCTTTTATTGTTCTATTATCAGTACCACTAGTATTACTACCAGTATTCTTTTTAATATTTCGATAAGCTAATAATATATTTTTATCGCTTGTTATCAAATTCATCAAATTGTTAAATTGTTTATTATTACAACTATCTTGATATAATTTATCTAAAACCTCTGTCATATCATAATATTCATTATGTCTTATTTTCGATTTTATTTGCTGTGATTCAGAAAAATCCAATATAGTCACCATCCTTTTCTAGATAAGGATAATTTTATTTGTCTTACTCGAATCTATATTTGTTAGTATTTCAAATTCTATAATTAAATTTTGACTTGTGGCTATTCCTCCATTATTTATTATCATAATTTCATAGGTACTATGCCACTACTCTCACTTTGATTAAGATAATTTATTGTTTCATTATCAATATTTCATCGATGTGTAATCATCTCCATATTCAAAGCTTTCCACGTTCCAATATTTCTATCTTTACATATATCCTTAGGTGCTTTCTTTAAGCCTGTATGCTTGATAGTGCCTATAACACTATATGGACTTTCATAACTTCAATTTTTACTAATCCACACATACTGCAAATTATTGCAATATACATTTCTATATATTAACCGTTTAGACCCGTACATTCAAAAGTTCGTCAGTATTAAATACATCCTCACCATAGACATTTTATAGACATCCGGCCTATCAATTACACCATCTACCTCTAGATAGCTTTCGTAAGATAAATCTTTTACGGTAATTTTCAACCGACTTCACCGAGCTTTTAACATTTATTTATTACACAATAAACGCTAATCGGAGTATTAATGAGTCATTTCAAGGCGTTACCCTATCATTCTAACATTCGAAATATCAGTTTTACTATTATAAATAGTAATTAAGCTTTTCACTTAATAACGTGTCGCACTAAAATCCGTATCGTATTCCCCATTTACGTTCTTAAAACTTCTAGGAACTGCTAGCGTAATGAAGCTGTATTTTTTCGAATTTTCTGCTTCTTTTAATTCTGGTTTACGTACTAATCTACCTACTAAAACTAATTGGTTTAACATCAAATTCCTCCTTTCTGGCAGGTATCATACCCGAAAAGAAAAAAGCTTGCAAATCGCACTTTTGAGATTTTCAAGCAGAAAAAAAGAAGGGATTTTTTATTTTCTCTTGGAGATTTTTCAAAATTCCTTCTTTCTTTTTTAGCGATAGGGAAAAAACATACTTTTATAAATTTTTTTTCAAAAGTTGATTTAATTCCACTGCATACTCTACTGGTAACTCTTCTCGAAATTTCTCAATAAATCCTAAAAGAATTAATTCGGTAGCTTTTTCTTGATCTAAACCACGACTCATTAGATAAAATAGTTTCTCCCCACTAATTTTAGAAACGGTTGCTTCATGTTCCATATTACTAGTATGATTTCTACAAATATTCACAGGAATGGTATCACTCTTACTCCATTCATCCAAAATCAAAGTATCACACTTGACCATGGCACTACTATCAGAAGCACTTTCTTTGATATCTACTTTTCCACGATAAGTAGCATTTCCTCCATTTCTGGCAATGCTTTTGGAAATAATAGTACTTTTGGTATGTTTTCCTAAATGAATCATTCTAGCACCCGTATCTTGTTCTTGATTTTTAGAAGCAACACTAATGGTAATACAAGTACCACTAGCATTATCTCCTTTTAAGACACAACAAGGATATTTCATTGTTGTAAGACTTCCAATATTACCATCAATCCATTCCATCGTACCATTGGTATCTACCACCGCTCTTTTTGTAACAAGATTATGAACGTTAGTTGCCCAATTTTGAACTGTACTATAACGGCATTTACTATTTTTTCCTACATAGATTTCCACAACAGCAGCATGTAAACTAGATTCACTATAATTTGGAGCAGTACAACCTTCAATATAATGAAGACTACTATCATGGTCCACAATAATTAATGTTCGTTCAAATTGTCCCATCTTTCTACTATTGATACGGAAATAACTTTGTAGAGGACGATCTAAAGTAGTATGAGGAGGAATGTAAATAAAACTACCTCCGCTAAAAACACTACCATTTAAAGCGGCAAATTTATTTTCACTGTTTGAAACAATTTTTCCAAAATACTTTTTAGCAATTTCTGGATATTTTTTTAATCCTTCTTCTATGGAGGTAAAAATGACCTGTTTCTTTTCTAGTTCTTCCAACATATTATGGTAGATAACTTCGCTTTCGTACTGTACTCCCATTCCGTCTAAATGTTTTTCACTCTCTAATACTCCAACGGATGCTAATTCATCACGAATACTACAAGAAATTTGATTCCAATCATTTTTCATAGAATCTTCTTGGGTTTTATAATAAATAATATTGGAAAAGTCCAAATGAATTTTTGGACCAAAAGAAGGCATTTCTAGTTTTTGAAAAAATGCATAACTTTTCATACGGTAATCCAAAACCCAGGAATCTTCTTGTTTATGGTTTGATATTTCTTTTATTTTTTCTTGATCTAATCCTACGATTTCCACAGAAATCACCCATTTCTTTTTTCGTTTTCCAAAACTTTGTTTAAAGATTCAAATGGAAGAAAAGCACATTTTTTACGATTTGGTTGTTTCGAAATATCACAGTAAAGATTTAAATCTCCTAATAATCTTTCATCATACTCTCTTTCATTTAGCATCGCATCATAATTTTTTAAGATTTCCTTGGCTTCTGTTAATGTTTTTCCAATTAAAGTATCAATCATAATACTAGTAGCACTAGTAGAAATAGCGCATGCTTCTCCATCAAAACGAATATCTTGAATCTTTCCATCTTCTATTTTATACATCATATCTAAGTTATCAATACAACTTTCATTATTGGTATTGATTTTGATATATCCTTCTTCTTCTACTAGACCATGATGACTTGGATTTTGATAGTGCTCTAATAAAATTTGTCTTTTTAATGCTGGATCCATTTCTACACCTCTATTCTTACGATAACACAATTTGAAAAAGATCTTTGGTATTTTTTAAAACGCGAATCAACTCATCGACTTCTTCTTTGGTATTATAAAAATAAAAACTAATACGACAGGTATTCTTGACGAATAAATCTTCTTTTAAAATTTTAGCACAGTGATTTCCTGCCCTTACACAAATATGATAATGATTCAAATAAACCGCTGTATCTTGGCTAAATACTCCATCGATATTAAAAGCAATTAGACCATTTTCCAAATCAGGATTATAAATCACTAAGTTTTCTACTTCTTTGGCTCTTTCTAAAAAGTATTTTTTTAATTCTATTTCCTGTTGATGAATTCGCTCCATCCCAATTTTTTCTAAATAATCAATCGCTGCTCCCATTCCAATCACTTCAGCAATCGGAGGAGTTCCTGCTTCTAATCTACTTGGTAAGCTTTTATATTCTACTTCTCCATTCGAAGAAAAGGTAGCATTCATTCCACCACCAAATTCTAATGGTCTCATTTCTTCTAATAATTTTTCTTTCCCATATAAAACTCCAACTCCCGTTGGTCCTAACATTTTATGAGCCGAAAACGCTAAGAAATCAATTCCTAATTCTTCCACATTTACTGGGAAATGAGGAACGCTTTGAGCTCCATCTACCACTAATAAAATATGATTTTTTTGACACAATTTTCCGATTTCTTGAATTGGTCTTACATCCCCTAAAACATTGGTTACCTGTGCTAAAGAAATCACTTTTACTTTTTCTGTGATACTCTTTTCTACATTTTCCATTGTGACAATATGATTTTCTAAAGGAATATATCGCACCACAATTCCAATTTCTTTTTCTAATTCTAACCAAGGTAATACATTAGAAGCATGTTCTGCTTTCGTAATTAACACTTCATCCCCAGATTTTAAATGGGTTTTCATATACCCAAAAACAATTCGATTTAAAGAATCGGTTGCTCCACTCGTAAAGATAATTTCTCTTTCACTTTTCGCATGAATAAAATCCTTTACTTTAGTACGTACTTCTTCATACTGAATATCTACTTTTAAACTATTATCATAATCTCCACGGTGAGCATTAGCTGTATAATTGGTATAATAATCTACCATACTATCAATTACAGCTTGTGGTTTGAAAGTAGTAGCGCTATTATCGAAATAAATTAAATTATTTTTTAAGATGGGAAAATCTTCTCGATTCATTCTTCCACCTCCTTCTTCATATCCGAAAGAATTAATCTTTCTTGTTTTTGTTGTTGCTCTTCTGATAAATGGAAATGTCCTAATAAAAAGGCTTTTAGTAATAATAATTTAGCATCTTTTTTGGTAATTCCCCTACTCATCAGATAGAATAACTGTTCTTCCTTTAATTCTCCTATATATGCTGCATGACTTGCTTCTACTTCATAATTTTCGATATATAGATTCGGTTGAATCTGTGATAAGCTAGGAGATAACTCTATAATTTGACTATCTTGACTAGCAATACAGTTTTTCGCGTTCTTTGGAATTGAGGTAGTAACATCCAAAACAAGGGCGGCATGATGAGAACTTAAGCCATGAAGATGAACTTTACTAATGGTATTACTTGCTTGATGCAAAACGGCAATATGATGTGTTTGAGAACTTTTAGAAATCATACTAGAATGCAGAATGAATTCTGCTCTTTCTTCTTTTAGAACCGTTTGAAAAGAACAATTTCCATCGACCAGTAATAGATTCATTTCTAATTGGCTATCTTTTTCTAGTTCTACCGAAAAAGAAAAATTAGAGTTTCGAGCGAAAATAGTAAGTGATACGATGCAATTGGGACAAACAGTCAAAGTGATTTCTTTTTTTAAATTTTCTACTTCTAAGACAAGACTCTTATTTTCTTGAAAAAGATAAGAATCATCTTCCCATATGTTGAAATCTTTCCTGTTCACTATTATTTTATTCATGAATTTTTTCCTCACTTACTCCAATCACACAGTGAAATCCATTTTTTTCTACTTGTTTTGCTAAAGAAAAATCTCCTGTGGCAACAATTGTTCCCTTATCCATAATATGCACATAATTTGGTTTTAAATAATCCAAAATTCTGGTGTAGTGAGTAATGATTAAAACAGAAGTATCTGGGTTTTCTGTTAAATAGGTATGAATATTATCGCAAACGGTTTTTAAACTATCTACATCCAATCCAGAATCCAACTCATCTAAAATCACAAACTTTGGTTTTAACATTCGCATTTGTAAGATTTCATTTTTCTTTCGTTCTCCTCCAGAAAAATCTTGATTAATAGAACGGTGCATCATACTAGCATCCATCTTTAATTCTTGCATACGTTGTTCCATTTCTTGTATAAAGGTATAAATCGGAATATTTTTTTCTTCTTGACTAGATAATGCAGTTCTTAAAAACTCGCTATTGGTAACTCCTTCAATGCTAAGAGGAGATTGCATCGCTAAAAAAATTTTCTTTCGACTTCTTTCGGTAGTATTTAAAGATAAAATACTTTCTTGATCAATTAAAATATCCCCTTTCGTTACCAAATAATCAGGACTTCCCATAATGACTTTAGAAAGAGTACTTTTACCAGTTCCATTTGGTCCCATGATTACATGAATCTCTCCGGGATGAATGCAAAGAGAGAAATCTTTTAAGATTTCTTTTTGATCTTTACTGCTAACACTAATATTTTCAATTGAAAAATTCATCATATCACCTTTTTCCACCACTTATTTTAGCACAGTTTTCCTATCTTGAAAATAAAAAGTAATGAGTTTACAGGATAAACGCATGAAATTTTAAATCATGTGTTTTTTTTGTTATAATATAGATAAAGAATAAAAAGTTGGTGAAG
>CANPVK010000019.1 GCA_947581715.1 uncultured Bacilli bacterium | reverse complement strand
GTCGTTGTCCAAATTAAAAGATAGGTGTTTTCTTCATCTTTTAAACGAAATGGAACGGTAACGGTATTGACACTAATTTCTTTATAACCTTGTGCCACTTCATGACTAGCCAGTCCTGTTCCACATCTTGGACAATATGGTAAAATCTTTAACCCATCATAAATAAGACCTGCCTCAAAGAATTTCTTGAGAATCCACCATTCTGTTTCAATATAATTATTATCATACGTAATATAAGGATGTTCTAGATCAATAAATTGTCCCATTTTATTGGTAAAATCACGAAAAGCTTTTTCATTTTTCCAAACACTTTCACGACATTTTTCATTAAATTCTTTGATTCCGTATTTTTCAATATCATTTTTTCCAGAAAATCCTAATTCTTTTTCTACTTGAACTTCTACTGGTAAACCATGGGTATCCCATCCTACTTTACGAAGAACTTTATAACCTTGCATGGTTTTATATTTACAGAAACAATCCTTTAATAATTTTGCCAACATATGATGAATTCCTGGCATTCCATTTGCGGTCGCTGGTCCATCATAAAATACGAAATATTTTTCATTTTGGTCGATGGATTTCTGTAAGATATTCTCTTTTAAAAAATGATCCATTAGATTCTGTTCTACTTTACTGGTTTTTTCTTTTTTTAATTCTTGAAACATTGCTATCATCCTCTCTATTTCATTATTTTTTGGATATCTTTTTGCCATTTCTATATCTTACGTTTTACATATTGTTTGATTTCTTCTACTGTTGTTTTTCCATAAATGGGTTCATACTGTTCTAAAATATGTTCTGCTTTTTGTTTTCCTAATCGAAACTCTGAAAATCCAACAAATACTAATTTTGGCATTACTAATTGTCCTACTGTCATGTAATCATCTACTACATCTCTTAATATTTCTCCATTTCTGTCGGAATCCACAGAAGGAAATTGAACTGTTAATTGATTCGCTTGTTGTATCATAGTAGAATGTCGAAAATAAAATTCTTTTCCATACAGTGCTGTTGCTGGGATCATTAAATGATAAATTCCTTTTCTATCTATATTTTTATGTTTTAAATTTTCCATATAATTTGAAAAATAATCCATTGCATCATATAAACTGATTTCTTTAGCATTTTGATTTTGTTCCTCTATTATTTCCGATTTTTCCTTTGTTAGAACATTCATTTCTTTCAAATATCTTACAAACAAAGCTTCTTTATCCATTATCGCTTTATTTTCATCATTTTTTTCTAAATATTTTTGAATTTCTTCCGTTGTAACTTGTAATTGTTTTTTTTCCATTTTATCTCTCCTTGTCAAATCCATATCATTGTATAATATATGATAAATAGAAGCAAAAGTATCACTCCTTCTATCTTTTTTATTTTATAATCATTTCTTGAAAAAACAAATAAGGCAAAAGCAGAAAGAAATAAAAATCCTAAATCAATGCTACTAAAATTTTGAACAGAAACTTCTCCAAATAAAGCAATTGGGATTCCTAAGACAATTGCAATATTAAAAGTAATACTTCCTACAACATTTCCAATTATAATATCAAATTCTTTCTTTTTCGTAGCTAAAATTCCTGTTACTAATTCTGGTAAAGAGGTTCCCAAAGCTACAATTGTAATGGATATTACTCTTTCCGTTACTCCAAATTCTTTTGCTAGTAACACTGCATTATCTACGACAAAATCACTTCCTAACATAACAGCCATTAATCCAAGAATTGTATAAAGGATGGATTGTTTCATCGATAAAATTTTTTCCTCTTGTTCCACTTCTTCTTCTATTTTATTTTTCAATAGTGATATTAGGTAATAAATAAAAACGAAAAAGAATAATACTAAAATAATTCCATCTCCACGAGTTAGTATATTTTTTTGCTGATTTAAAATTTGATCACTCATTAAGACAATTAACACAGTTGTAATTAACAATCCCATTGGTAATTCTTTTTTTACAGTATTATTTTTTACATTTAGATCATGGATCAAACTACAGCATCCTAAAACAAGTAAAATATTCAAGATATTACTTCCTATGACATTTCCAACAACAATTTCTCCACTTTTTGAAATCATAGCCTGTATCCCAACTGCTAATTCTGGAATACTTGTTCCAAATGTGACAACGGTAAGACCAATCATTATTTTAGAAACTTTAAAATTTCTTGCTAAATTACTTGCTCCATCTACAAAAATATCTGCACCCTTTACCAGTAAAAAAATACCTAAAATTAACAATATCATTTGTAGTAACATAGGTTCCTCCTTCATGAAAAAACGACTATTCGTATAAGGACGAATAATCGCGGTACCACCTTAATTGATAGAAATCTATCCACTCAAAATAAATAACGGTATTACCCGGCTTTATCTTATCCATAAAGCACATCTTGAAAGTGATTTGAATGATATTCCTAGATTTCTTTCGCACCAATTTAGAAACTCTCTTATTAGGTTTTTCTCATTCCGTCTTTCGCATTTGTTTTTTACGATTTATACTATATCATAAAGATTTCTTCTTTTCAATTTATTTTTTTATTTTTTCTTAATCACAAGAGGTACATACATTACTTTTTGAATCAAGAATCATTTTTTCTAATTTTTCTTTTAATTCCTTTATTTCCTCTTCTACCCAGTAATCTTCGGGTTCATCAAACCCATGGGTATCCCAAGCTGTTTCATCATCAAAACCAACAATTTCTCCTTTATTTAACGCTATTACACTAGGAACATAAATTCTTTTCTTTCCTTCTTCATCATTCGTTAAATAATCTTCTAAAATCGTTACAATCTTTTGATATCCTTCTGTATTATTTTGTCTATCTTCTCGAATATTGTAGTAAAAGATTTTTTCTACCCCATTTTCATTTGCTACTTCTGTTAAATATTTGACATATGTTTGGCACCATTTACATTCTGGAAATCCTAAAAATACAAGTCCTGTTCCTTTTTCTAAAATCGTTATGATTTCATCTAGATTTCGATATACGAATGGGTTTTCTTCTGTAATTTGAACATAATCTTTGGCAAATTTTTCACCATCTGTTTCCTCATTTGTCTTATTACTATTATTTTTTATCATGAAAATCATTATAACGAAAGTGATTAAAACAATCATTGCGAAAATGATTCTACCGATTTGTTTATTTTTCTGTTTTTCTTTCATTTCTACCTCCTATTTTATCATAACACTTTTTTCTAAAACTGCATATTTATTTTTCTATAGCCATTTTTGAAAACGCTTTTGAATTCTTTCTTTTCCTAAAAGTTTTAGAATTTCATATAGATCAGGAGTCATAGAACTTGTTGTAGTAGCAACTCGAATCACGGTAGAAACGTCAGCAACACTACCTGGATAAGAATCAGGATTTTGTTTATATTCTTTCATATCACTACAGTATCCTAATTTAGTAGATAATTCTTTTATTTTCAAAAACCATGTATCTTTATCATCCTGCTCTTCGTAATAATCTTCTAAATAAGTGGATAAAATTTTTCGAATTTCTTCTGGATTTTGAATTTTTCCAAAATCATAAGTAAGTTCTCCAACAAAATATTCATCATACATATACCATATATTTTTCTTAATGGTTGAAAAAGATTCGAAATCTTTTCTTGGCTTCTTTTGTTCTCTTTCAATATTAAAAATTGCGATCGAATAATCTTTATATTTTTCTAAAATATGAGCAAATTCTAAATCAAATTCTTTTGCCCAAGTAAGAGTTTTTTCATACACTTCACTCGCTTTTAATCGACTAATATAACTTCTAGATATATTTAATAATTTTTGTAAATCAAATAGAGAACCACTTAAACTCATCTTTTTGAAATCAAAATGAAAATCATCAATTCCTAGGGTTGGATTTTGATCCCACCATCCTTCAAAATTAGAATTAGCTATGGTCATCAAATAAAGTTTTACTGCTTCTACCGGAATTCCTTGTTCATGATAATAGCTAACGGCTGCCTCTGGATCTTTTCTTTTGGATAATTTTCTTCTGGTTCCATCTTCATCCACTTTCATAACGACTCCAAGATGTGCATACTGAGGAGGAGTAAATCCTAATACTTGAAATAGTTGGAGATGAATGGGAACAGAAGATACCCATTCCTCTCCTCTTAATACATGCGTAGTTCTCATTAAATGATCATCAATGACATGGGCAAAGTGATATAAAGGAAGCCCATCACTTTTGATTAAAACAACATCCATATCATTTTCTGGAAATTCAATTTTCCCACGTACTAGATCGTTTAATACCACTTTTTTATGAAAGTCACCAGGAGATTTTAATCTGACAATATAAGGCTCTCCTTTTTGGATTCTAGCAATTCTTTCTTCATTGGTTAAGAAACGACATTTCGCATAACTTCCATAAATTCCGATACGTTCTTTATTGAGTTCTTGCATCTTACGAACTTCATCAATTTCTTCTTGGGAACAGAAACATGGGTAAGCAAGTCCTTCTTCTACTAAATGTTTTGCATAAGTATGATAAATTTCTTTTCTTTCACTTTGAATATAAGGTCCATAAGAACCTTTTTGTTCTGTTTCAGAAATAACCCCTTCATTTATCTCAATATCAAAATTTTTTAAATCATCAATAATGCCTTGAATTCCATTTTCTACACTTCTTTTCCCATCCGTATCTTCAATTCTTAAATAAAATACTCCTCCCGTTTCTTTAGGTACTTTACTTTCAATCAAAGCTGCTAATAAACTTCCCATATGTACAAATCCGGTTGGACTAGGTGCAAAACGAGATACCACTGCACCTTCTTTTAAGTTTCTTTCGGGATATAATTTTTCATAGTAATCAACATCATGTTTTACGTCAGGAAACATAATGTCAGCTAATTCTTTATTTGTCATTTTCCCACTTCCTTTTCTTAATTTTATTTTATCCTATTTTTAAAAAAAAGAAAACCCTTATTCCTAAGGATTTTATTCATATTGGCTGCCCCAGTTAGATTCGAACTAACGGATCATAGATTCAGAGTCTATTGCCTTACCACTTGGCTATGGGGCAATTCGCAATATTAATATTAACATAGTTTTTTATTTTTTTCAATCTTAACTCATTTTTTTATTCACTAGGTTGGTGTAGTGTTTCTAAACATTTTTCAAAAAATGAATCAAAAGCCTGAATGGTTTTTCCTCCATCAAAGAGTTGAATACTTTTTTGATTTTCTTGAGAAAGGATTTGAAATAATTCTCGATGTTGATATAAATAAATTAATTTTTCTTTTAATTTCTTACGGACCAATTCATCTTTCTTTCCATTTTCTCTATTTTCTATGATAAATTGTTTTTGTTGTTTTCCAAAAGCTTCCTCTACAATTCCTACATCAGTAGATATAATAGGGACTCCAGAATACATTGCTTCTAATACGGGCCTAGGTGTTCCTTCACAAGTAGATACACAAATACACACATCTATTTGACTATAGTAATCGGGCATCTCTTCTGATAATTTCCAATTATCATTTCGATCCGCATAGTAACCACGGATTTGATATCCTTCTTTTTGCAATTCCTCCATTACTGGTAGTAAAATACTACGATATCCTTTTAAATCTACGTCCTTTTCATCCTTATGAACGCTATTTCCTACCCAACCAACTATAATTTCTCTATTTTTTATTTTTTGATACTGAAAACGTTCTAAGTGAAGGGGAATAAATTTTTTTTCATCACAAATATCATGAATCATAGCATCTGGTTTTTTTATATTGGCAAGAGAGCTATAAATCTGGAATAATTTTCTGGTACAAGTATAATATTTACTTGTATAGTTATTAAAAATAGGAATTTCTTCTACCAATTCTTCCTCAGATAAATCTAAATAATCATAAATAGCCGTAGAAAATTTTTTCTTTTTTTCTTCTATATATTCTTTTAATTTTCTTCCATTCTTTTTTACTTTCTTCTGAAAAACAGGGGAATTCATTAATAATAATATTCTGCGATTTAAAAAATGCATCCAATCGCAATCATCATTTTCTTCTAAAAATTCGTAAAAAAATTCAGCTTCCGTTCTTCGATTAAAATAGACAATTTTAATTTCATACTTATATTCTAATTCTTTTTTTAATTTTTGAGCTATGCTATCGAATGACCAATTGGGAACATCTGCAACGATACAAATTTTCGGTTTCATGGTTTTCCTCCAATTCAAACGTCTTTTTATTTTCTTTCACCTGGATTTCGAAAACGACTTTATTATACCCCAAACGTTTTAAAAAAGCAAATCAATCTACCTCTATTGAAAGTAATCAAAAAAAGCATTATATCCCGTTTCAAAATATTGATTTAAAATATCAATTCTATCTTTTATTCGAGTATTTTGAATCCTTTTGATGAGAAAAGGAGAATACTCTGGGTATTGATCACAAAAATAATAAAATCTAGCAATTTGGATTAACATATCTGTCATCTTTTTGGCACTAATTTCTTTTGTTTTGGTAATACTACCTGGTACAAATCGATAAAATATAAATGGTTCATGAAAATCCGTTTCCTTTTTCACATGACATAATACCTCTAAAGTAAAACTCATATCCTCGTAATAACATCCTTCTAAAAATCGAATCTGCTGTAAAATTTCTCTTTTAAAACACTTCGTTGGACATCCTAGTAAAGGAGACTTTTCTATTTTTTCTACTAACGATAAACCAAAATCGTTAATTTCTTTCACTCCGTTTTGGCATTGTTTTACTAAAGATAAGTTAATGATATCTTCATCCGTAATGTGTTGATCTAGTTTTTCTAATCCATCATTTCGATACAAGTAATCATCACTATCTAGGAAAATAATATATTCTCCTTGGGCATTTTCAATACCTTTATTTCTAGCTCCCCCTGGCATTTTTCGATTGGTATGAAATAATTTTACATTATAATTCTGAACAATCTCTAAACTTTGATCGGTACTCCCATCATCAATCAATAAAACTTCATATTTTGTGGAATCTAGAGTTTGCCCAAAAACACTATCTAAACATTCTTTTAGATACTCCTCCTTATTATAATTGGGAATAATAATTGAAAATCTCATTTTGTTTCCTCCTCATCTATCTATGAAATGAATCATATCATTCACATCAAAATTCTTGCTTATATCGTACCATAAAATTATCTTAACGTAAAACTATTATTCACAATGGGAATACTATATAAAAATAAAACATCTAAATTGCTACTAGAAAAATCGATTTCATTTGTATAATCAATCAAACTACTACGAAAATATCGAAGATCAATCACAGTAATTTTAGAATAGGATTCTAAAAACAAAGGAGCAATACTACTTCCAAAAGAATCTCGGAATAACACTAATTCTCTTTCTTCGGCTGGATGAGGATGATATAGAATTAATAAAGGAGTTGCCCCTGATAAATAAATATCATAGGAATCGATATGTTGTAGATTTTCTTCCTCGTATACTTTCTCTTCTTTATTTTTTTCATAGTTATAAACAGTAGCTTCTTCTAACAAAGGACTGGTGAAATAAGTAAGCGTATCCGGCAGTATAGGACTGGCGATTCTTCCATATAGTGCTCCATAAAAGTTGGAAAAAGTTTTTGCTGTCTGAGGATAATGGTGAATTTCAAAATTCATCTGTTTCGAAAAAGTATCTACTACTGGTCTTAAACATTCCTGTTTCCAATGAATATCCGTTCGATAATAAGAGTCTAAAGATAAATCATTTGTCAGATTGATTTCTTGAAACCTACTTGGTAAATGAGAACGAACACGAGCAAAAAATTCAGAATAATCCAGTTTTGGAATCGCAGAATCTGCTAAATAATAATTCTTATCAGGAATTAAAGCATAATAAACAGAAGCATTTTGAAAATATTTTTCTTCTAATCCTGTCAATAAATTCGTAAAGTAAAGAATAGAATCTTGATTGATTTTTTCTTCTAATTGATAGATTGCATTATCTTGGATAAATACTCCATCATTTTCTTTCTGTTGTAAGAAATTACTTGCTACAACTCCTTTTAATTTCCGAAATTCTTCTCGAAACGGAAAATGATCTATCAAATAATGATTTAGTTTTTCAAAATAGTTTCCCTTCCATACTTCCATAAGATCAAAAGTAGGAAACTTCTCTAAAGTTCTTCTTTCTGAAAATGATACTTCCCTATCCGGAAGAACAAAACTAGCCATCATCAAAAAGAATAAAAGGAATAAAAATGTAAAACACATTATTTTATCTTTCATAGGCTCCTCCTAAAAACGAAAATATAAAAATGGATTGAAAGATTCATCGACCAAATAACCAGTTGTGATAAGAAGTAAAGCTAAGTAAAAAATAGGTTCTAAAAAAGAAAATATTTTTTTCCATTTCTCATTTTGTAACATTTTCCCTTTTCCAAAAGAAAACCAAGGAATGGCTGCTAAGATAGAAATCAAAATCACTATCAAATAATTTTTGAAATAATAAATCGTTTCCATATTACTAAAAGGAAGATGAGAAAATCCAAACATTCCTTTTAGAAAAACAACTAATTGAGAAAAATTGGTTTCATTAAAAATCACAAAACTAATGACCACTAAAATGATGGTATAAAAATGTCCTAAAATTCGATGTTTTTCCAAAAATTTCAAGAAGAAAGCTTTTTCTAAAATTAAAAATACCGCAAAATAAATTCCCCAAAGTACGAAATTCCAACTAGCTCCATGCCATAATCCCGTAATCATCCAGACAATCAAAATATTCAAATATCTTCGATAGGTAGGAACTCTACTTCCTCCTAGGGGAATATAGATATAATCTTTTAACCAACTTGATAAAGAAATATGCCATCTTCTCCAAAAATCTGTAATACTATGAGCAAATAAAGGATATTGGAAGTTTTCTAAGAAATGAAATCCAAACATGAGTCCCAACCCAATTGCCATATCGCTATATCCGGAAAAATCAAGATAGAGTTGTAACGTGTTACCAGTTGCTTGCAATAGATAAGAAAAAACAGATTGACTAGCTAACCCAGCTAAGCTTTTACTGCATTCTCCTAAAACATTAGCTAGTAAAACTTTTTTACTGAGTCCAATCACAAACCTTTTGATTCCTTGAGAAAAGGAAGATGCATTAAATTTTCTAACTTTTAAATCCTCTTCTACCGTTTCATAACGAACAATGGGTCCAGCAATTAATTGTGGAAATAAAGATAAATAAGTAGCAAATGTCAAAATATGATTCGCACTTTTTACCTTTCCGCGATAAATATCGATGATATAGCTAGTAGCTTGAAAAGTAAAAAAGCTAATTCCAATTGGCATCACAATATAAGCCCAAGAAAAATTACTATGAAATAATAAATTGATGTTATCTAAAAAGAAATGAAAATATTTAAAATAAAATAAAATTCCAAAATTCATCAAAAGATTAATTGCTAAAAACAGGGGGCGTTTCTTTTTTCTTTTTTCTAGAAACCTTCCATAATAATAGTTAAAAACAATCGAAAAGATTAAAACCCAAAGATATCTTGGTTCTCCATAAAAGTAAAAAAATAAACTAGCAACAAGTAAAATGATATTGCGATACTTTTCAGGAGTAAAAAAGTAAAAAAGAAGAACGAGTGGTAAAAAATAATACAAGAATGATATACTTGAAAAAACCATAAACTCACCTCAAAAAAGAAAGAATCTTGGGAAAGATTCTACTTCTATAAATTATCAAAATTTTGATCGATTATTTTTCGAGTTTCTTCCTCTCTCACGATGATTACAACAATTAAATCCCCTTTATTTTTGATAATGACATCTTCTTCTTCTACCCATACACAAATCCATTTACGAGGATTTACATTTTTTTTGATTTTTGTTTTTGCTTCTTCAATCTCTTTTTCTGTTACGCCATCTTTCATTCGAATTAAAACAACGGAATGAGCAATAGAACCAATCCCAGGTTCTGAAGCAACAGCTTCTATCCATGGAATATCACTTGTTCCGATAAAGTTTGCTAGATTGTCTTCTGTTAAAGAATGACTTTCTAACATCATTGGCATTTTATCTTCCGGAACTCCTTCATAAAGTTTAGACATTAAATCTTCCAATTTTCCTTCTACATGAACTTTTTGACTTCCACATCCAGTCATCAGCAAAGTAAGTAGCAAAACCATACTAAAAATTTTTCCTATTTTTTTCATCTCAATTTTTCCTTTCTATTTTATGAAATAACTTCTAACACTAAAATTAGTCTAGCATGGATTTTTAGAAAAGTAAACCTATATTTTTTTGCTAAAAATGAAAAATAAGTATTGACTTTTGAAAAGATTTTATGATATTATCAATGTACTGATGCAGTTTCTATGCCTATCAAAACTGTATTAAGTATTCAATTGGGGCATTAGCTCAGCTGGGAGAGCGCCACGTTTGCACCGTGGAGGTCAACGGTTCGATCCCGTTATGCTCCACCAGATTGATATAAACTCGGACTTTTATAGTTCGAGTTTTAAAATGTTTGAGTTTATGTTATAATTTTTATAGGTTGAATAGATATAAATGTTAATATAGAAAACACACTTGTATATTGTCAAAAATAATAAATAAGAAAGAGGTAATACTATTGTGGGGAGCAGTTGTAGGAGATTTAGCAGGTTCTATATATGAATATCAACAAACTAAACATTTTTCAAAATTAAATCCTAAAGAGCTGATTAATGAAAAATGTTTTTATAGTGATGATACTATATTAACCATAGCTATTTTGGATGCAATTTTGAATGATAAAAATTATGAGTATTACTTAAAAAAATACGCAAAAAAATTTTCAACATATAAACCAGAATTTACACCTTATTTCAAAGGTACTTTTTCAACTGGATTTACAAAATGGGCATTAGATCAGAAAAATGGAAAAAGTATTGGTAACGGTGCAATGATGAGAATTTCTGCAGTTGGTTATTTATTTAACAGCAAAAAAGATATAATTAATAATGCTCGTTTAGCTACTATTCCATCTCACAATTCTTTAGAAGCAATCAATTCTGCCACCACGATTGCATTAATTATTTTTCTAGCACGTTTAGGTTTCTCAAAAGAAGAAATAATAAAAGAATTAAACTTAAAGTTCAATTATTCTGATTTTAATGGATTTAATGCAACATGTTATAAAACAATTGATAATTGTTTATATGCATTATTTATTTCAAACAGTTTTGAAGAATCATTGTTAAAAGTTATATCTTATGGTGGTGATACAGATACAAATGCTTGTATAGTTGGTTCCATGGCAGAAGCATTATATGGAATTCCTAATGAATTAATAGAAGAAGCAAAGAAAAAAATTCCTAATGATTTTATCAGTTTATTAGATAAAGGGTATTCTAAAGTTTTAAAAAAACAATAATAGTTATCATACTCTTTCTTTTAGGGCACCAGATAGATACCAAGCTCGGATTACAAAGTTCGAGTTTTAAAATGTTTGAAATTTTGATACAATATTTATAGTTTAAATTGATATAATTGTCAATTTAGAAAACATACTTGCAAATTGACATGATCAATTTTCTATATAATTTTAGGAGATAAGGTAAAATGTTGTATTTAACAAAGAACGATAAATTAATAATTAATAATTTCTATCAAAAATTTTTACAATCCTTAAAAGAAGATATACAAAGTCATTGTATAAAAGACAGTTTGGATTGTTATTCCATAATAATTAAATTACTTAAAGATGGATGCTTTAATTTTAATGGTGATATGAATTATTCATTCTCATTTAATTACTTAAATTTATCTAATATGGATGAAGGAGCACAAGTTATGTATGGAGTAGGATGTTGCCGACATATAAATTTATTAATAAATGATATCATGAAAGCATTAGGTTTTAACTCAATTTTATTATATGTAAAAGTTGATGAAACAGATACTTGGCATAGGGCGACACCTCTTACAGCTAATCATGTAGTTGTTACTTTAAAGGATAATAACGATGAATATTTATTTGATGCTTATAATAACTTTGTCTTTAGAATGGTAGACTATGATTTAGAACCAGTAGAACTAAAAATTATGGATGATATATTAATGACTAAATATCCAGATGATAATGTAAAAGAAATTGGATTAGTACTCAAAAAATACTATAAGTTACAAGAATTAGGTATAGACCATATATATGATTATGGTTATTAAATAAAAGTTGTAGTACTCCTTCCTTTAGGACACCATTGGAAAATCTGTTCAAACTATTTGAACTTTAATATAGAACAAATTCTAATATCAAATAAAACGGCTAATTAAAAGTCGTTTTATCATATATATATTTGTTAAAGAAAGAAGTAAGACTTTTGACAAATCTTACTTCTTTTTTTTGGCATATTCCATACTACTCTTCACAAAAGATAAAAACAAAGGATGCGCTTTGGTTGGTCTACTCTTAAATTCTGGATGAAATTGACATCCAATAAAATGAGGATGATTTTTTAATTCAATGATTTCTACTAAATTACTATCAGGGTTGATTCCAGAAAAAATCATTCCCTGTTCTTCTAAAATAGAACGATAAGCATTATTGAATTCATAACGATGGCGATGTCGTTCCAAAATCGTTTCTTGTTGATAATCTTGATAAGCTAAAGTTCCTTTTTGAATTCTACATTCATAATTTCCTAAACGAAGGGTTCCGCCTTTATTTATGACTGCTTTTTGATCCGCCATTAAATCAATTACCGGATTTTGACAAGTTTCATGAAATTCTCTACTAGAAGCATCTTGGATTCCACAAACATTTCTCGCAAATTCAATCACCGCAATCTGCATTCCCAAGCAAATTCCTAAATAAGGAATTTTATTTTCTCGTGCATACTGACAAGCTAAAATCTTTCCTTCAATACCACGACTTCCAAATCCACCAGGAACTAAAATTCCTTTACTATTTTGAAAAACTTTTGAAAAATCTGTTCCCTCTTTTTCTAACGATTCACTATCAATCCAATTGATTTTTACTTTTGCACCATACTGATAACCAGCAGCTTTTAGAGCTTCTTTCACGGATAGATAAGCATCTTCTAATTCGACATATTTTCCAACTAAAGCAATTTCTACTTCATCTTTTAAGTTTTCTACTTGATATAATAAATCTTCCCAATATTTTAAATTACTTTTTGTGACCTTCATTTGAAATTGTTTTAAAATAATTTCTTCAATATTTTGTTTATGAAAATTGATAGGGATTTGATAAATATTATTCACATCTTTTGCTTCAATAATATTTTCAATTGGAATACTTCCAAATAAAGCAATTTTTTTGCGAATTGCTTCTCCTAAATCTATTGGTGCACGTGTTACTACAATATCTGGCTGAATCCCTAATCTCCTTAATTCAATAATACTATTTTGAGTTGGTTTCGTTTTTAATTCGTTAGAACCAAATAAATAAGGAATTAAAGTAGTATGTACAAATAAAGTATTTTCACGTCCCAATTCTAGGCGAATTTGTCTTAACGATTCCATCATGACAGCCGACTCAATATCTCCTACAGTACCACCAATTTCGGTAATAACGATATCTGCATTACTGGTGGTTCCTGCTTCATAAACTTTATTTTTAATTTCATTCGAGATATGAGGAACAATTTGAATCGTAGAACCTAAAAAGTCTCCTCTTCTTTCTTTCTCAATCACACTCGAATAAATTTTTCCATTGGTAATATTAGAAGTATAGTTTAATTCTTCATCAATAAATCTTTCATAATGTCCTAAATCTAAATCTGTTTCACATCCATCTGCTGTTACAAAAACTTCACCATGTTGAATGGGAGACATGGTTCCTGGATCTACATTCATATAAGGATCAAATTTTTGCATAAATACTTTATATCCTTTGGCCTTTAATAATAAAGCAATACTAGATGCCGTAATTCCTTTTCCTAATCCAGAACAAACTCCCCCTGTTACAAATACAAACTTTGCCATAAAAACCTCCTATCCAAACAAAAAAAGCACTAAGAGAACTTCTTAGGCTCTCTTAAATTATAGCATAGTTCTTTTTGACAAAATCAAAAAAATAAAAATTTGACAGTATTTTACTATCTCCTTTTTATTTTTCTTTGGCTAATTTTCTTTTTAATTTTTCTAAAAAATAAACTTGTCCTGTTAAGATTTTTGTTTTGGCTTCTTCTAATGGAATCCAAGCAGCTTGATCCATTTCTGGAAATTCACAGATGTTTCCACTACCTTTAGGCCATTCCTTTAAGAAAGTATTACTGGTTGCCTTGCTACAATCAAAATCCTTCGTTCCTGTAAAAACAATCACCAGTTTATAACTAGCTTGTTTTTTACTTCCTAAGAAGAATAACTTTTCTTTTTCGATTACAAAACCAGTTTCTTCCTGAAATTCTCGACATGCTCCTTCTAACACATTTTCACCGGGTTCTATCATTCCTTTTGGAATCGACCATGCTCCTATGTCCTGATTCTGCCAATAAGGTCCTCCCATATGACACAACAAAACTTCTATTTGGGAATGATTCATTCGATATACTAAAATTCCAGCACTTCTTTTTAACATTCTTTGTTTCCTTCTTTCTTCTCTAATTTCTTCTTAAAAGGTTGAAAAGCCGTTGGAATTGCATAAGTATCTGTTAACTCCTCCAAATGGACCCAATTTCCTGCTAAATTATAAGTTGGTTCTGGTAAAAAAATCAAATAGGAAATCATATTCCATTTTTTATGTGTAAAGACATGGGTATAAGATATCGATTTTTCTATTTTAGAAAAAGGAATTTTCTTTTCCTGTAAGAATTCTTCTACTTTTTTCCGAGATAAATGCCCTTCTAAATAAGGAAACTGCCATAATCCACTTAACAAGTTTTCCTCTAATCTTTGTTGAATCAAGACTTTTCCCTGGGAAAAATAAAGAAACACGGTATATTTTTCTTCTTTCTGTATTACTTTTCCCAAATGGATTGGTAACTCTAATTGCGTATGATGCTGTTTACTAAGACAATATGTTTGAATAGGACAAATTTCACACTTGGGCATACCATTTGGTAGACAAATGGTTTCTCCTAATTCCATCATGGCTTGATTAAAGTCTCCTGGCTTTTTAGAATCGATGATAGAAGTTAACTTTTCTCTTACTGCTTTTTTTACTTTTGGGTTATTAATATCTTCTTTACTATTTTGTAGTCTCATAAAAACACGTAATACATTGCCATCTACACATACTTCTTTTTGCTGAAAGCAAATAGAAGAAATCGCACTGGCGGTATATTCTCCAATTCCTGGAAGAGATAAAATGGTAGCATAGGTATCAGGAAACTTTCCTTGATATTGTTTTTGAATGATTTGAGCCGCTCTTTGAAGATTTCTAGCTCTCTGATAATAACCCAATCCCTCCCATAATTTCAATAACTCATCCATAGGGCAAGAAGCTAAATCGAAAATCGTAGGAAGTTTTTCCATAAAACGTTGATAATATTCGATAACAGCTTCGATTCTCGTTTGTTGGAGCATAATTTCTGATACCCAAACATGATAAGGATTTTGATCAAGGCGCCAAGGAAGAATTCGTTTTTCTTTTTGATACCATTTCATCAAAGGCGAAACAATTTCCTGCATTTTCATCACCAAAAATATTGTATCATAATTTGAAAAAGAAAAAAGATTCTTACTCAGAATCTCTCCAATTTTCATAAAATTCTTTCAACTTACTACTACCACTGGATGCTAATTCTTTTAAGAATTCCCAAGAAGTAGCAAAACTATCTTTCATCGTACGAAAGTCTTCTTTGGCTTGTGTACAAGCATCTTCTCCTACTGTTTCACATAAATAAGAAGTAAATTCTAAATATTTCACTCCTAATTTTCCCTTTATACTTGTATACTTATCCTTTATGACTTCTTTATAATTTGGAAAATACTCATCTATTTTACTATCGATTTTTAAAGCGATTTCAATGACTTTTAATTTTGCAGAGGTCGTTAATTTGGAAAACGTATAACCTTTGATTTCTTTATCATAAAAAATAAAATCGATGATGGTAATAAAGGTATTTTTTATTTTTTCTCGAAGTGTCATATCTTCTTGATTCGGGTTATTAGATACCGTATAAAGCTCTTGTTGAAAATAAGAAATTAAATCATTCTCTGATTGAAAATTACTAGAAGGAGTTTCTACAGAAGGAGGAGTCGTTGGAGTTGGTTCTATCGATGGAGTCTCTGGAGTAGCGGAAGGTTCTGGTTGAGGTACTTGATTTTCCTGTTCGGTAGAATCTTCTGGTTTTGATTCTTCTACATTCTGCTGATTATTTTCTGTAGTCTCTTCTGTATTTTGATTTTCTAACTCTTTGTTCGAAGTACGAAAGTGAAATGTTTCTGTATTCCAAGTAATCACAATTGCAGCTATCAATAAAACAATAGCTATAACCATTAAAATAATAGGAATTCTGTTATCATTTTTCATTTTATTACCACCACTTTTAATGATATTCATTTTATCATAATAAATGAAAAAAATCTAGTGTTAGCAAAAAAGAAAAAAGAAAAAAATTTTTCCTTTTTTCTTACTCTTTTGCTTTTATCTTTACTTTTCCATCTTCTGTTTCTACTTCAATTACCGTATTCCCGATATGAATGTTAAAATTATCTCCCATTTCAAACTCATATTCCTTATCTAATTCTATATCTTTCCATTCAGAATTGTTTTGATTATAGAGACCATAAATGGAAATACCTTGATTTTTTAGTTGTTCTCCAATACGAAAGTCTGTAATATTATTATTACCTAAAAATGCGGTATCTAGCTTTGGTAAGTCTAATAAAGCACTAATATCTGAAATATTATTATCATTTAATGAAATACTAGATATATTTTTTAAATAAGGGATACTTGTAATATCTGCAATTTGATTAGAAGATAACGTCATAACTTCCATTTCATTGAGATTGAAATCTTTCAAGATACTCATATCAGAAATCTGATTATTTCTCAAATCTAAACGTTGTAAACTATTTTCAAAATTTGGATTATTCAAAAAAGAAATATCGGTGATATTCATATTCACTAAAGATAACTCTTTTAATTCAACTGTTGCTAAAGTAGATATCACTTCTTGGAATAAATTTCTTGTTTCTTCTGAATATTAGTTAAATCACAATTTTGAATTTTTAAACTGTATAAATCATAGCAAGTACTTGATTTTAAATCATTTAAAATCATGATGAAATCTTCTTCTGTTTGTTCTCTCTTCACGTCTATGCTAAATATGCTACCATCATCATAATGAATCATATCAACTCCTGGTAAATTCGATAAAGCATGTATGATTTCAAAATTTTCTTCGTGATTTGCTTCTTGTATTTTACTTAATTCCCATTGCAAATTATAAATTTCATTTCTAATTTCTTCTTCTGTCTTATCTTGATTTTCTTTTCCGCATCCTGTTACAGACAATGTTACTGCTAAAACCAAAGCACTTGCCGTATATTTTAAATTTTTGATCATATCCTTCTTCTCCTTCTACAAAAACAAGCTATATTATATACTTTTTTCTTGATTTGTCAACACTAAACTCCAATCACTAGTCCTTTCTTTCTCAGATATAGCTTTCTCATCCAATCAACAGGAATAACCGTAAAAGCAAGTAGTAAAGTTGTTATCAATTCTGAAAAAGTTAAACCATAGGTACGAAATAAAGTACCTCCATAATAAATTAAAAGAATTTGTACCATTACAATAAACAAAATAATCACAATAAACACTTTATTTTTCAAAAGATGACTAAATAAATTCAAACGATGTGTTCTGGCATTAAAACAATTAAAAATTCCCATAAAAATAAACAAAGCAAAAAAGGCAGTCATCAAATAGTGAAAAGAAGAATCCAAGCGATAAAGACTTCGAATCCAACTACTTTTTAAAAAGAAAATGCATAACAAGGAAGAATAAGCGCCTGTAAACAGAATTTCATCCAACATATAACGATTTAAAATATTTTCTTTCTTTTTTTTAGGAGATTCTTCCATATACTCGGAAAGAGGAGGTTCATAACTAAAAGCAATGCCAGCTAAAGTATCCATAATCATGTTAATCCATAGCATTTGAATCACCGTAACAGGAGTTTCTACTCCAATAAAAGGTCCAATAATAGATAGAGAAATTGCACACATATTAACAGTTAATTGGAAAATAATAAATTTTCGAATACTTTTAAAAGTGGTTCTTCCAAAAAGAATTGCTTTTGATATCGATAAAAAGTTATCATCTAAAATAACGATTTCACTAGCTTCTTTGGCAACTTCTGTTCCACTTCCCATCGCAAAAGCAACATCTGCTTTCTTTAAAGCTGGAGCATCATTCACTCCATCCCCGGTCATTCCGACAACTAACCCCATCTCTTGACAGATGCGAACTAGTTTACTTTTATCTTGCGGTAAGCTTCTAGCTACTACTCTTAATCTTGGCATAATTTCTTTGATTTCCTCTACTGTCATCTGATTGAACTCAGTACTTGTTAAGACAACATCCTGACTACTCGTAATTAAACCAAGTTCTTTTCCAATGGCAACAGCAGTTTCTTTGTTATCACCAGTGATCATAACTGTTTGAATGCCAGCACTTTTGACTAATTCGATTCCTTGATAAGCTTCTTTTCGAATTTCATCTTTTAAAAATAGAAAGCCTAGAAGCGTTAACCCCTCCATTTTCTCACAATCATAACGATCATTCATGGCTACTAATAAAACACGAATTCCTTGTTTCGTTACAAAATCTAATTGTTTTTTGAGTTTATCTAGTGGAATTTCTTTTCTTTCTCCATCTTCTCCTAGATAATTTTTACATTTTTCTAATAATACTTCTGGTGCTCCCTTGATATAATTGACTCTTTTTTTTACTCCAGCTTCTACTTCTATCATGGTAGAAGAGTATTTATTCTTGCTATGAAAGGGTACTCTATTGAAAATACGACAATTGGGTACGGAAGTCGTAATAAATTTTCGAATCGCACGATCGGTAATATTTCCACCAATCGTTTGTTGATTGGATAAAACGCTTTCATTGTTGTAAACTAAGGCAAGTTTTACATGCTGATAAAAATTTGGATAGGGAGCAAATTCCAATTCTTGATGATAGTTTTTCAAACTTCCCGATAGAAATCCAACTACTTCTAAATTTCCTTTGGTTAAGGTACCAGTCTTATCCGTAAATAAGATATTGAGGCTGCCTGCTGTTTCTACTCCCACTAATTTTCTGACTAAAACATGATTTTTTAACATTCTCCTCATATTAGAAGAAAGTACTAAAGTAATCATCATTGGAAGTCCTTCTGGTACTGCTACGACAATAATAGTAACACTTAAAGTAAGAGCATAGATACAGTGCTGAAAAATCAAATGAAAATTGGTAACCATTGCTACAATCTTATCCCATTGAAACTGATTTTCTATTACGATAACAGAAAATAAATACGAAAAAGATACTAAAAAAGCTCCAAAATAGCCAATTCTACTAATGATTTGTGCTAATTTTCTTAAGCGTAACTTTAAAGGACTTTCAGGGTTTTCTTCCTGGATTTCTAAAGCTAATTTTCCATAAACCGTTTCATTTCCCACTTTTTCTACTCTCATATAAGCGGTTTTTGAATAAACAACACATCCACGGTAAACTCGATTCTGTTCTTTGGGAATCTGTTTTACTGGATATTTATAAGCTTCTTTGGTTTCCCCATTTAAACTTGATTCATCTACACTAATTTCTCCTTCTATCAGGATGCCATCCGCAGGAATTTTATCTCCTGTTTCCAATTTCACAATATCCCCGACTACAACCTCTTCCATTGGAATTTCTATTAATTTTCCATCTCTTATGACCTTACAAGAAATTTTAGATGCCTCTTCTTGCAATCGTTTAAAAGCTTTTTCACTTCCATACTCGGAAATAGTAGAAATAAAACTAGCTAAAAAAATCGCAATTAAAATTCCAAGAGTTTCAAACCAATCAAAATCTTGGAATAAAAAAACGGTTTTAATCGCTAAAGCGATTAATAAAATCTTGATAATGGGATCTCCCATTGTCTCTAGGAATTGTTGGAGGAATGTTTTTTGCTTTTTTACTGTTAACGTATTTTCTCCATATTTTTTTCTAGCTAGTTCTACTTCTTGTTTACTTAAACCGTTTCTAGAATTCATTCTTGTCCCTCCTACTAAAATATATGATGTCAAACTCCTTTTAGAAGAAGAGATATTGTCGAAAAAAAGAAGAAAATTTTTATTATTTTCTTCCTTCCCTATTGTCTTTTTATTCAATAATCTTTTTTTTGACTTAAGAATCTAATTTTCTACAAGTATAGCCATCTTTTTTAATATTTTCTTGATACTCTTCATATTGAGTAATTATGGTACCATCGAATCTCTTCAAATAATCTGTTCCATCACTGTTAGGATAACTGATTTTTAATTCTGAATCATTGGCTTCTTTTCCTTCCATGATATTTTTATCATTTTTAAATATATCATACTTTTCTTTCGATTTAAAATCCATTTCTATCGAAGCATCACTTTTTATTATTTTTTTTGCTTTTACTTCAACTTGATAAATATAATATGTTTTACAATAATCATTATCTGCTACTTCCTTGGTGCATTGATAAATTCCATTTCTAGTAAAACTATTATTTTCTTGGCTTTTTAAAAGAATAAGAGAACTTAAAATAAGAAGCACTGATAAAATTAATAATATTATGCCAATGAATTTACTATTTTTTTTCACTTCATTTAACCTCCTTTTTAGAAAGAACAAACAGAAGATGCTCCATTATTATTACTTCCATAGGTACCATCATTTCCTCTTTGATTACATTCGTATGTTCGATATTCATTTTCTGTTTTGGTACAACTTCC
>CANPVK010000018.1 GCA_947581715.1 uncultured Bacilli bacterium | reverse complement strand
GATCATGAACCATGGTATTTAACTTGCCATCCGAAAAAGTTCCTGCTCCACCTTCTCCAAATTGTACATTGGATTCTGAATTGAGGGTTCCTGTTTTCCAAAACTTTGAAACCGTTTGGATGCGATCTTCTACTTTTTCTCCTCGTTCTAGAATAATAGGATGATAGTGATGTTCTGCTAAAAGATAAGCTGCAAATAAACCCGCGGGACCACTTCCTACAATAATCGGACGATTTTTCATCTTTTCCGTTCCACTTTTAGGAAAATGATATTCTTCTTGGGGAGCTAAAAAAATATCTGGATGATGATTTCTTTTTAAGATTTTTTCTTCTTGTAGAATGGTAACATCTACTTCATAAACCAAATATAATTTTGGTTTTTCTCTCGCATCTAGAGACTGTTTTTTGATTTGATAATCTTTGATTGCTTTTTCTGATATTTTTAATTTTTTCGCGATTGCTTTTTTTAACTTTTCTTGATAGTCTTCACAAACTTCTACTTTCACTTGTCTTACTCGTATCATTCGAAACACCCTTTCCGGCTAAATATCCGCTAATCCAAGCAAATGCTAAATTAAAACCACCACATTTGCCATCTACATCTAATATTTCCCCTACGAAATAAAGATTTTTTACCAATTTAGATTCCATGGTATGAGGATTTACTTCCTTCAAAGATATTCCTCCCGTTGCTACTTGTGCTTTTTCAAAATCATTGGTTCCGATAATTTCTAAAGAAAATTTTTCAATCGTATCGGCTAATCTCTTTTGTTGTACTTCTGTTAACTCATTCCAAAAAGCATTTCGATTGATTTTGGCTTCTTTTAATAAAACAAGCATTAATTGATAAGGAAGAATACTTTCTAATAATTCTTCTATCGTATGATTCTGTATTTTTTTATTTCTTTCAGTAAACCAATCATAAAAAGAAGATTCTAAATTAGGAAGAAAGTTTATGATAACAGATACTCTTTTCTTTTGACTTAAATTTTTAGAAGCCATACCACTTACATTAAGAGTACAAATTCCACTGATTCCATAATCAGTTAATAATAATTCTCCTTGCTCTTCTTCCTTGCATTCATTTTCTATCAATAAGCGAATTTTCGCATCAACTCTTACTCCATTCCAATCTTTTAAAAAAGAAGTTTTTGCTTTTAGTTGCACCAAGGCAGGAGTAATGGGATTCATGGTATGTCCAAAATTTTCTGCTAACCCATAACCACTTCCATCACTTCCTGTTTTTGGGCAAGCTTTCGAACCAGCTGCTAAAATCACTTGATCACAAACAATTTTCCTTTCAGCGGAAGAAAGAATAAATTGTTCTTGTTCTTTTTTGATTGATTCTACAGGAAAAGAAGAAATCACTTCAATCTTTCTCTTTTCTACTTCTGATAATAAAATGGTTCGAATACTAGAAGCTTGGTTAGAATAAGGATAATAATAGCCATTTTTAATTTTAGGATAGATTCCTAACTGTTCTAAAAAAGAAAGTACTTCCTTTTGATTTTCTTCTTTGATTATTTCTTTCAAAGTAGAAGAAGAATCCGTATGATAATTAGAAGGAGAAATATCCTGATTCCAATAATTACATCTTCCATTTCCAGTTAATAAAATCTTTTTTCCACACTTTTCTGTTTTTTCTAATAATATTACTTCATTTTGGAAAGATGCGACAATGGCTGCTATCAAACCGGATGCTCCTCCTCCAATTACGACTACTTTACTCATATTTTTTCACTTCTTTCTTTTTTTTCATTTTATCGAATCTTTTTCATTCGAATCACAAACGTATTCATCACCGAAAGTAACGTTACGCCTACATCGGCAAAAACAGCTAACCAAATAGAAGTATGACCGAATAAAGCAGATAATAATACGATGCTTTTTACGAAAATAGAAAAGAAAATATTTTGCTTGACTATTTTTCTTGTCCATTGGGCAATAGAAATAGCATCTTTTATTTTGCTTATATCATCCGTCATTAACACAATATCACTCGCATCAATTGTCATATCACTACCTTCCAGACCCATAGAAATCCCTAATGCTGCTTCTTTCATCACCGGAGCATCATTCATTCCATCCCCTACAAACATCGTATTTCCTAGTTGATTGAGTTCTTTTACTTTTTTTACTTTATCTTGTGGTAATAAACTTGCATAATACTCAGAAATCCCTACTTTTTGACACACCCTAGCAACAACTTCTTCTTGATCTCCCGATAATACGACTTGCCTTACTTTTTTTCGTTTGAAAAAAGTAATTGTTTTTTTGACATTTTCCTTGATTTCATCCGTGATGACTAGATAGCCAAGATATTCTTTTTCTGTTGCTAAGTAAAGAACGGTACCTATTTGGGAAATGGGAGGAAAAGAAATCTTTTTTTCCTCTAAAAATTCTTGATTTCCTAAAAAATATTTTTGATTTTGATAAATCGCTTCTATGCCTTTACCACTATACTCTTTCATATGTTTTATTTTTTCGGAATCTATTTTTTTCCCATAACTAGAAACAATTGCTTTCGCAATCGGATGATTACTGTGATATTCACAATGAGCAGCAATTTCTAACAAGGGAATATTTTTTGAAATACTTTTTACTTCTGTTACTTGAAAATTTCCTTTGGTAATGGTTCCCGTTTTATCATAAGCAATAGTTTTTATGGTTGGAAAAAGGTCTAATTCTATCGCTCCTTTTACTAAAATTCCTTCTTTACTACATTTACCAATTCCTTGAAAATAGCCAAGTGGAGTAGATAAAACCAAAGCACAGGGACAACTCATCACTAAAAATACTAGAGCGTGATAAAAAGAATCTTGGATTTCTTTTCCTAATAATGCGGGAATTAACACGATTAAAATAGCTAGTACTACTACAATGGGAGTATAAATTTTAGAAAATTTTGTAATAAATTTTTCGGTTTTGGTTTTCTTTTCTTGAGAATTTTCCATTAGTTCAATAATCTTACTAGCAGTACTTGTTTCATAAGTAGAAGTTGCTTGAATTACTAATACACTATCTAAGTTCACAAAACCACTACAAACGGAATCATTTGCTTTTACTACTTTTGGAATAGATTCTCCTGTTAAACTAGCGGTATCTACCATTCCCTCTCCTTTTTGAATAATTCCATCTAGTGGTATTACTTCTCCTGGCTTTACTTCAAACAAATCATTTAATTTTGCTTCTTGCGTAGCTACTGTTACAATTTTATTTTTCTTTTTTAAATGAATGGTATCACTTCTTAAATCCATTAAAGAAGTAATACTATTTTTGGTTCTTTCTACTGCTAAATCTGATAAATATTCTCCTATCTCAAATAATAACATCACTACTACTGCTTCTAGGTATTGTCCAATCGCAAAAGCACCAATAGTAGCTAGAATCATTAAAATATTTTCATGAAAGAATTCTTTTTCTTGGATACAATGAAAGGCTTCTACATAAATTTCACAGCTAATGAAGAGATAACTAATCAGAAAACAAATCAGTCTTCCAATTTCTTTTTCGGGAAAGCAAAAGGCCAAAAAAAGAAAGAAAATACTGAGTAAAATGCGAATGAAATGAGAATTCATTTTTTTCATTTTTCTTTTCCCTCCTTGATATGTTCTAATCCATATTTTAAAATAATATTAATATGCTGATCTGCCAAGCAATAAGTTACGATTTGTCCTTCTTTTTTGGTTGATACTACATTGGCTAATCTTAATGTTTTTAATTGATGAGAAATCGCAGATTGACTCATTTCTAATGTTTCCGCAATCTCACCGACACACTTTTCTCCCTCTTCCAAGAGTGCTAAAATTCGAATTCTAGTAGAATCCGCAAATATCTTAAAAAATTCCCCTAAATTCATTAATGTTTCTTTCTTCTCCATGATACTCTCCTTATTATATGAATATATGTTCATATATTCATTATATGTGAAGAAAAAAAAGAAGTCAACTATTTTATTAATATTTCACTTCTTTTCTTTTTGTTTCTTATTTCACTTATTTTATCAGTAAATAAACTTTCTTTTCTTCTCCATCTAGTATTCTATTAGTAAACATTGGTTTACATCCTGTTATTGCTTCCATACGTTTTTCGATGATTTGTTGTATTTCAATATCTTTTGGATGCACAATAAAATGTTGTGGCATGATAGTTAAACCAGGTTTTACATAAAGTGCGGATAAATCAATGGAGGTTATTTTAGAATAATTCTGATGTAATTTGAAATTAGCAATCGGTGTTTCACTCAATAACTGTACTAATGGTTTCTCGAACATTTCCGTAGAATCAAATTTTTCCTCTACTGGTGCTGGAATATCGTCTAAAATAGAATCTTCCTCTACTGGTGCTGGAATATCATCTAAAACAAAATCTTCCTCTACTGGTGCTGGAATATCATCTAATACAAAATCTTCCTCTACTGGTGTTGGAGTATCATCTAAAACAAAATCTTCTTCTACTGGTGTGTTATCTTCTATGGAATTCGTTGTAGTTTGTTTCTTTTTTGATAAAAGTTTATTTTTTATTTTAGAGGCTTCTTTGGATATTCCTCTTCCCATAGTTTTCAAATGTCCTTTTATAGATTTTTTCTGGAATTGTTTTTCTTTTTTACTTTCATGATTTTCTCTAGCTTCTTTCATAACATCATTGGTATGTTGACTAGGTGCTAAAAATTTATTCATTAAAAGGGAAGTTGTATTCGCAATAAAACCAGTGGCAATTGCTCCTAATAACCCTGTTGTAATAATTGCTAAAATTCCATTTTGAAAAGAAGCCAATACACATAAGACTAAAAAAAGAACGGAGATAGCTGCAGAATGTAAAATTCCTAAATGAGAAAATTTGTTTTGAATTCGCTTTTTTAATTTTATCCATTTATTTTCTTTTTTTTCTATTGCTATTTCTTCCTCTTGTGATTCTTTCTCACTATTTTCTAGATTTTGTGACCTAGAGAAAAAAGCAGCAGTATTTTTTATTATTGGATTTTTCATTGAATATTCCCTCTTTCTTAAAAGTGGTTTTATTATACCAAAAAAAAAGCTAAAAAGCAAGCTTTTTCTTATCAACTTTGAATATTTTCTTTTTTTACTACTATGACTGGTCTAACCCCAGCACTATTCGCCGAATTGGCATATTGAATGAAACTATTTTGATTTTTGGAAATCACTTCCCATACATAAGAACTACCACTACTAGAAGGAGTTTTCGTCCAATATGATGTTGTTACTAACCAAGAAGTAGTTTTAAAGTCCAATAATTCTTGGTTAAATTTTTGATTCGAAGCAGCCGCTAATTGTTCCATGGTAGGAAGGGATACGGTTAAATCTTCAATATTTCCACCATTACCTGACAAAGAAGTCTTAAGAGCCGACAAATAGGTTGTTTCTAACCATGTCTTTATTGTAGAATCTTTGACGACAGTGCTTCCATTTTGTCCATAATAATTACAACCATATTGTGGAGTGGTGCAATAAGGATTAGCTTCTGTCACACGATTATTTTCAGTATCAAATGCTCTTGGACTACAGATTCCTTCTATACAGTCTGTATCATAAGAACCATCTTCTTTTAAATTATAATCGGATAGTAAAGTTACAGTCGTGCTGTTTTCACTACTACTTTCTAAAACATGCCATTTACTTCCATCTTTTAATGTTACAGGAGTTCCTACTTTAAATTCTAATACCGTTTCTTCTACTCCACTTTGTACACTTTCAATCACTACTTTTCCATGAAAATGTTTTCCTAATACTTCATTTGGAGCATCTGCTGTAATCCAAATACGAATTTCATGAATTTCACTACTGTTTGGAAGTAACCCCTCTTGCCCATTTGTAGGTGCTTTTAAATTTTTAAAACTATAAATGGTATAATCATCCGCTGCTTTTTCCGATAGTAAGGTAGGGTCCCCATTATCTAATTGATATTTAATATACTTAAAATCTAATAATTTCCCCTCACAGTTGTCCTCTGCTATAATCGCTTCATCATTTTTGATTTTTATTCTATAATCTGCATCAATTGTTCCTGTATTTACAAGATTAAAGCGATATGGCTTCAAATCTTGTGCTTCTTCATCTGTCATGGGGTAAGTTCCATTTTATGATAAAATATCTCCCAGTCCATCTCCTTGATCTACATAACTGATTTCTAGCTCTCCTACTTTTAAAACATTATATTCATCCGCTCTTGAAGTAGAAGAAAAGATTGCATAACTGCCACCAATCATTGCAACTACAACTGCAAATACAGAAATAATCGTGATCAATAATTGATGTTTAAATAGTCTTAGTTGTTTTTTTTCTTTCCACCACACAAGAATCACCTACCATTTTTATTATGAAATCTAATAACATTATATCATAAATGTCACAGAAATCTAGAGAATTTTCTAAAAAAGTAAAAGTACTAAAATTAGTAACCTAATCTTAGTACTTCTAAACTTGCATTCTTTACTACTCCAAGTTGATAAGATTCTTTTTCACTTGTGGTTAATAAATCAATTTGGAATCGTTTGCCGTCGCCAATTCCACCACCTCTATCTAACACGATCGCTGTAATAGTTCCCTCTGGGTATTCCAAACGTAAAATGGTACCAAGTGGGTATTTGGAATCAGCAGCTACAATTCGAACGCTACCAAAAGTAGAATCCTGGTAGTAAATTCTTCCATCTCCTACATAATAACCAGATGCTGTAAGTCCTGTTTTACATCCAGAGCAGTCATGCCCGTAATGACTAATGTTTACTGTCTCTTTTGATAATACTGTAAAACTAGATGTGTCTATGATAGAAACGGCATCTTGCGGTATTTTGGAAGTTGAATTGGAAGTATCTACATTCTCCTCTTCTACTTCTTTTATACTTTCTTGTTTTTTCTCTTTTTGATTTTTCACAAAAAGAGTACTATCTAAAGTTTTCTCTAAATTCACATTTTGTATCGTTGTTTCATATTTTTCTACGTTGATTTTAAAATAAAGAAGAAAAAACAAAGAGAAAAATAAAAAACAAATACCTACCAACTGGAAAGTATAATTATAAATTTTTTTCATAATTCCTCTTTCTCGGGCCAATATATAATACCATAATTTGTTATTACATGCAAATTTCTAATCTTAAAAAAGTTCAGAAATCTTGCACTATATTATATGCAAAAGCTTATAAAATGTGACTTTTTTTGTTTCCTTTTTGTTAAAAATTACCAAAACTTCCATCATTTTTCCAAAAAAAAATCTGATTATCTCAGATTATTTACAAAAAACATAACTAAAAAGCAAGTAGCTGTAGATAACTGTTTTCGCACAATACTACTTTTTTCGTAAATGGAAGCAACATCATCTACCATATCTACCATCCAACTCTCCAGATACTTCGGAATCCTTGTTCCAACAGGAAACATATGAGTTAGAATAATATCTTCTTCTAAAGGAGAAAGATCAAAATATTTTTTCGCATTTGCAAGTGCATATTCTGGATGCTTTATGATCATTTTTAATTTTTCTCTTTTTTCTAAATCAGCACTCGTTTCAAAGAAAAAATCATGCAGTAATGCTGCTCGTGCTACTTTTGTACTATCTAATCTTAAAAACTTAGAGATACGATAAGAATAATAAGATACACGAACAGAATGATCAAAACGATTTCCCTCATGATGAATTAAATTTTCTAACTTTTGAAATTCTGGATGTTCTAAAATATCATAAACTTGATTCATATATTCTCTATCTTCAAAATATTTTTTTAATTTCATGAACTACACCTCAGTAATTGTTTTTCCTTTTACTACTTAATACTTTACCATCATATCATATTTTCTTATTTCATGCAAGCATCAAAAAGGGGGAAAATCCCCCTCATCTATATCAAAACGCAAAAGCAATCGCGTTTACTATATATTATGGTAGATTTTTTAAAATGTTCCTGTATTTTCAAAAAATATTTCTTTTTTTGAATTACTTATTCTAAAGGATAAGTTTTTATCTCTAATTGATGTTTTTGAAATTTTATTAGGATACTACCATCTAAATCTGTTCTATAGATGATTGAATTCTTTAAATTTTTTAGTACTTCTTCATTGGGATGCCCATATCGATTATTCTTACCTACACTAATCAGAGAATACTTCGGAGAAATTTTATTGATCCATTCGATACTACTACTTGTTTTACTTCCGTGATGACCTACTTTTAAAATATCGATGTTATCTAGATCATATTTTTTTAAAAGATCCATTTCTTTTTCTCTTTCGGCATCTCCCATCAATAAAATTTTTTTTCCTTCTAATATTGTATAAATGACATTACTATTATCATTTTCACTCGCATATATTCTGGTATTTAAAAAATAAAAGGGAATTTTTCCGAAATGAAATTGTTTTACATTTTGATAATAGGGAATCTTTTTCTTTTCTAATAGGGTTATCAATTCTAATTCTAAATCATTGAATTCTCCTTGATTTAAAATTACTTTTTCTACCAAAAATTGATGTAGAAGAGAAATACTTTCTCCCATATGATCATAATCCCCATGCGTTAAAATCAAAGAATCTAATTTTCTGATTCCTAGAGACTTTAAAAGTGGAACCAGTGTATAATCTGTAATGGTGTTAGTATTTCTTTGTTGCCACTGTTCTTTCGGATAATCTATCTTTCCACCTGTATCGATTAAAATATTTTGATGATTGGCATGGATCAGAATACTATCCCCTTGCCCTACATCAATCATTAAAAGATAATTGCTGGGAAAAAGAAAAGAAAAAAAGTATTGTATTCCTAATACCAATAACAACAGGAAAAATCCTATTTTTTTCTGCAAAGAAAAACAGAGAAAAAAACAAAAATAATAAGCCAAAAAGAACCATATATCTGGTTTTCCAAAAATCAATTTAGAAAAAGAAAAAAAATAGCTACAAAACCAAGAACTTTTTTCTAAAATAAAAACGAGTAGAGAAAAAATAGGTTCTAAAAAAGAAAAACAAAAGGAAAGAAAAGCTGTTGGAAATAATAAAAAAGAAACAAATGGTACAAAGAATACATTATAAAAAATACTGAAAACATTGATTTGATAGAAATAAAATAAGGTAATGGGAAGCCCTATTAAAAAGCTAATGATGGATATTTTGAATACAGAAAGAAAATAGGAAGAATTCTGCTCTTTCTTCTTTTCTTGGAATAAAATAAGAGCAAAACTCACTAGATAGGAATATTGAAATCCTACTTCCCATATGATATTAGGATGAATGATTCCAAAGAGACAAAAGGTAAAGAACAAAATTTTTAATGTAGATAATTCTAATTTTTGGATTTTATTGATATAAAGGAATAGAAAAAATACAACTGCTCTACTAACAGAAGGACTACTTCCCGATAAAATCATATAAAAAAATAAGAAAAAGATTGTCAAAAAATATCTTATATTTTCTTTTAATCCTATTTTTCGAAAAAGGAAAAGAAGAAGACCACTAAAAAAGGAAATATGCATCCCTGAAATAGCAAATAAATGACTAATTCCATTTTCTTGATATGTCTTGAAAATAGAATCTTCTATTTGACTTGTATCTCCTAAGAAAAAAGCATTATAATAACCCTTTTCCGGTTTTTCTTCTATTCTTTTACCAATCCAGTTCTTTACTCGATAAAAGAGTGAAGAAGAAGCTTTTTCTTTCTGAATAGTATCAATAGACATGATATAAAATATATTGTTTCTCGCTAGATACTGTTGATAATTGAACAAATTGGGTACTGTATTCTTGTTTGGTCTTTTCCAAGTACCTGTTATCGTTATGGTATCCCCTAAGGCGTAATTTTTGGAAAATTGATTTTTTTCTTCTAAAGTTGTAAAATAATAATTTCCCTTTATTTTTTCGCTTCCCTTTAAATCAATCGATAAAAAATCTCCCTCTATTTGAAATGCTGTGATTGTTCCAGAAAAAGAAGATTGATTGGGATTTAATTTACTTGTTTTGGGAAAAAGATAGGAAAGCAAACAAGAACAGAAAAAAAGCAAAAGAAGCAAAAAAGAAAAGCACTTAGAGTGTAAGATAATCTTTAATTTTTTCAAAAATCTTTTCCCCAATTCCTTTTACATTTTTAATTTCTTCAATGGATTGAAAGCCACCATTTTGATTTCGGTATTCGATAATACTTTTCGCTTTACTTTCCCCTATTCCCGATAATGACATCAACTGTTCTAAAGTTGCTTGATTTAAAGAAATGATCGTTGGTTCTAACGAACTAGTTGAGTTTTCTAAATTGGACTGTGTTTCCTTTTCTTCTACTACGGATGAACTTTCTACTTTATTTTCCTCTTGCACACAGGCATCATTAAAAACTTCTTCTTGTTTTTGACAAGATTCTTCTTTCTGCTTCTCCTGTTCTTTGATGGTGGAAAAACTTTTGACTTCTTCTATACTATAAACAATAATAACCATTTCATCTGTTACCTTTTTGCTTAAATTTAAAACAGAAGTATCCGCTTGGTCGGTAACTCCCCCAGCTAGTAAAATAGCATCTTGCACTCTACTATCACATTTTAATTGATAAGGCCCTGGATTTTGAACTTCGCCTTTCATATCCACTGATACCAAACAGTCTTCCTTTTCCTCTTTTTCCGGTTCTGTTTTTTCAGGTTCTATTTCTTCTAAGAGAATCTCTTCACTAGAACTTTGATGATCATAATAAACAATTCCTATTAACAGGAAAAGACAAAGAATAATACCTCCTATCCAATAAATTTTGTGTTCTAATAAGAACTCTTTTAACTCTTCTAATTTTTCCATAAAAAATAACCTCCTATAGAGATTATTTACGTTTTTTTGAAATTGACTTCGATAATTTTACATTTTTTTGTTTTTTTTCCATAAATTGATGATTTTCGATATGAATTCTTTGAACTAAAGTTAGAGCAAAGATCAAACTCATGGAAAAGCTTCCTCCATAACTCATAAAGGGAAGAGGTACTCCTGTCATCGGAATCACTCCTAAAATTCCTCCTAAATTTACAAAAATATGTAGCACAATATAAATCGCTACCCCCATACAAATTAAAAATCCTCTTGTGTTATAGCTATCCTTTCCAATTTTAATAATTCTTCCTATTAATAAAAAATATAAAATAAATAATACAATAGAACTTACAAACCCTAATTCTTCTACAATAATTGCAAAAATAAAATCGGTATGAGCTTCTGGTAAATATAAATATTTTTGGGTACTTTGTCCTAATCCTGTTCCTAATAACCCTCCATGATTAATCGCGATATAACCATTACATACTTGATTTCCACTTCCATAAAACTTTTCTTTACTACATGGCTCTTTGAAATCAAAACGTTCTAATTGTTCATTATTAATAATCTTTCCCCCTACTCCGACTAAAACCATAACTACAACGATGACTGCTCCTAAAATTAATAATATCATTTTATTACGAATTTCCTTGGAAATAGGGGCCATAAAGAAAATGGAAGCTACAATCATCGTAAAAATAATAGTGGTTCCTAAATCCGGTTGAGCAAAAATTAAAAAAGCGATCATTGCTGCTAAGACAATGGGATATAATACTACTTTGTATTGATCTAACTGTTCTTTTTTTCTATCATAATAACTAGCCAGAAAAACGATAATTACAATTTTAGCAAGTTCACTTGGTTGAAAGGAAAAAAATCCAAAATTAATCCAACTAATTGCTTGATTTTTCACAGAACCATAAGCTAGTAATAAAGCCAGTACAATTCCTATTAAATAAACACAAAACTGCGATAAAGCATAATAACATTTACTATGAAAAGTGATTAGAATTATGCTAATCATAAAACTTCCTATCAAAAAAATAGTTTGTTTCAAAAAGTATCGATAAGGGCTCGCTGCATACTTCATAAAAGCTGTAATATTAGAAGAGGAAAAAATCATAACTAAGCCAAAAATAAACAAAATAGTAGAAAGAAAAAATAATGGTTTATCAATGTCTTTTATGATCTTTTTCATCTTTCTACCCTACTTTCTTTTTTATCATATCACATCTTTCTTTTTTTGAAAATGTGAAAACCCATAACTTAACAAAAGTAGACATTTATAATAACATAATTTACCCTTTTGGAATACTTTATATTAGAAAACAAAGAAGGAGGGAAAGTTATGTATAATTACGGAGGATCTTTTGGATCTAACTGTGGTTGCAATAGCGGATATGCTACTCCAGTATACGCTCCATACTATCCATACAGTAATAATAACAGTTCCAATTATGCTATCGTTCTAGTATTATTTATTTTATTGGTTATCGTGATTGGGTCTAGATTTGCTCATTAATCATAAATAGGTATTCTTCTTAGAATATCTATTTTTCTTCTTTTTCTTCACAAACAAGAGAAAAAGTGATAAAATACAGTGGAAGTGGTGATATTATGCTAAAAATGAAAGATATTTTAGATGAAAAAGATAAGCGTTTAAGATTAATTAGTGAAGAAGTCACTTTTCCTCTTTCAAAAGAAGATAAAAAAAATATGAAGTTAATGGAAGAATATTTAGTAAATAGTCAGATTGAAGAATTGGCAGAAAAATATGATTTAAGACCAGGAATGGGAATGGCAGCGATTCAAATTGGTGTTCCTAAGAGATATATTGTGATTGTACAGGAAGTAGAAAACGGTTTTGATTCTTACATTGTCATTAATCCAAAAATTGTTTCTAATTCTACAGAAATGATTTATGTGGAGGATGGAGAAGGTTGCTTAAGTATTAATCGCGAATGTGAAGGGATTGTACCAAGATATGCAAGAGTGACCGTTGAAGGATATGATATGGATGGAAATAAGATTAAAGTAAGAGCCAGAGAAGAATTAGCAATTGCTTTTCAACATGAAATCGATCACTTAAATGGTATTTTATTTGTGGATAAGATTGATCCTAAAAATCCTTATAAGGATATGGATTTATGTCGTCCAATTTAGAACGTTTCGTTCTTTTTTTATAGCAAAAATTTGCTTGGTAATGTAAAAGTTACTTTTGTACCTTTTCCTACAATAGAATCATATTTTATTTCTCCCTGATGTAATTGAATAATTTTTTTAGAAATACTTACTCCAATTCCTGTTCCCTTTATTTTCGTTGTATAAAAAGTTTGACCAATTTTTTTTAATTCTTTTTCTCCTATTCCATCTCCATTATCCATAATGCTTACCTCTAATTTTTCGTTTTTTGGAAGAACTTCTATTTGAATTTTATTTGCATTTGCTTCATAAGCATTCTTAATCAAGTTGATTAACACTTGTTTTAGTCTTTCATAATCCCCTTCCAATAATAGTTCTTCTTCTATCTTTGGAACTTCTAACGATACTCTTTTACTGGCTAAAATGGATTGCATAGTGAGTTCTACATCTTCCATTAATAAATAAAAATCCATAATATCTTTTTGAATTGTTAATCTTTTTAAATTTAAAAAATCATCCATAATCGTTAGAGCACGGTTCATTTCACTACGAATAATCGGAAGATATTTTTTCACCTTTTCTATTTTCGTTAAGTCCATCATGTCTAAATATCCTTTACATACTGCAATAGGATTTTTTACTTCATGAGCAATTTGAAATAATATGGTATCATCATTTTTTCTTTCCTCATATTCTTTTATGGCATTATCATTTTTTTCTAGTAATAAGGTAAAAAGAAATAATATTAGTATGAATAAAAATATTTGGTTGATCCACGGATGCTGCATGGAAGAAAAAGCAAAAAATATAGTAAAAAATGACTTGCAAGAAACTAATTTTATTAGCATATGCTGGGAAGAAGGAAAAGTGGAAAGCAAAAAATAAAGAAGATAGATTGCATGATAAAACCAAGGAACTTGCAAGAAAAAACTACAATATAGAATGTTGAGTCCGGATAGAAAAAGAGAAAATTTTCTTTGTTTTAATAAATATCCTAAAAAAATAGGATAATCTAAAAAGATTAAAAATATTAAATTAGATTGAAAAAAGAATAAAAATATTTGCAGAAAAAATAAATCATAATAAATAATATGTTTTTTAGAGATTGCATTACCTTTTCTAGAAGATAAGTACTGGTAAAAAGTAAAACCAGTAATCAGGAGAAATAAAATACAAAAAATAGAGCGAAAAAAATACATATAATAACCTTCTTTCTAGTATTATTATACGTATTTATTTTGTCAAAATTTGTCGAATTTTGTCTGAAGAAATCGAAATTTGTTATTTTAAATTATCAATGTATTTTTTTAATTGTTTACTTTCCGATCCTAAAATAATTTTCAATTGATTATCAATTTCCACAATTCCCTTAGCACCTAACTTTTGAATGGCATCTTTATTTGCTAAATGGACATCCTTTAAGGTTACTTTAAATCTAGATAAACTAGTTTCCGTTTTTACGATATTATCTTTACCACCTAGATATTCTACTAATTTATTTAATTCTAAATGGGCATCTTTTTTCATTGATTTTAAAATTGCTAATACTATAATTAATAAAACTACAATAATAATTAAATATTGCAAATAATCCATTTTTATCACCTATTTCATTATACTACAACTTCCGAAAAAAGGAAAGGTTCTTTTCGTTGGGTAATAATAATACACCAAAAATTAGCATTCTGAATATCTTATATTAGATAATTATAAAGGAGTAAAATTTATTTGACTACAAGAAAAGATACCATCCATAGAGATAAATCGATACTAGAAAAACAAATCATAATTATCAAAGTTTAGGAAAGGAGGTATTTTCATGTGTCCAGACAATAAACCATCTACAAATAATGAAAACTGTTGTTTAGCAGATATTTTAGCACTTATCGTAAAATTACAAGATCGTAGTGAAAAATTTGATTGTTTAGGGGATGGTTGTGATAGACCATTTCTAGGACCAACTCCATCTACCATATGCTATAATACGAGACCTGTAACTTTCTATCGTTGTAGTGATGGTGAATTATGGTCTTTCCCTTATACCTTAAATGGTGCTACATCAACTAGCACAGTATTTCGATGTGAACATGTAGAAGGATGCTGTGCAACTTGTCGTGTTCTTGCCCCAAATCCAGATACTACTGCTAGTGCAACTGCTCCTTATGTACCAACAGATTCTTTCTTTACCATTAATTTAAACTGTGTTGGAGCATTAAGATGTTTACCAGATACTTTCATTACCTGTAGTTAAAAAAGGCCGCTAAATGCGGTCTTTTATAATAATATCATTAATTTCTACAATGGGAATTACATCGTTATCAACCGTTACTAAACTATTTTTTATTTTACCAGCTATCTTGGTATCATAATTTTTTTTATCCGTTTTAATAATCACACCAATATTAAAAATATAACGGCTACTTTTTAATAATTTTCTAATTTTTTCTTCTACGGTTGTCATGGAAGAATCCAATGTGGTATTGCGAAAAGAAGATATGCTTTCTTCTTTTTGTTTGGTTTCTGAAGTATAACACATTTTTTTATTGTTAGAATGACTCTCATCAATTGGTTTTTTAAATATTTTTGGTAAATCTTTTTTCATACTTTCATCCTCTCATTATAAATAATTTTTTGAAAATATTCCATATTAATAAAGAGGGATCTTATGTTTACGAGAAAAAAAATAAAAATCCATTTACCACTAGTTGTTTGTCTTTTTCTTTTTATGATAATTAGTATCATAACAATATCCAGTGCTATGACTTATTTATCTGATTCATTAGGAAATTTGGTCATCAAACAACTTATTTGGTATTTGATCGGTATTTTCGTCAGTTTATTCATCTTAAAGCTTTCCAATCAAGCTCTTTATCAATCTGCTTGGTATATTTATATGTTGAATATTCTTTTATTATTCTTGCTTTTAATGATTGGAAAACCAATTAATGGGAGTAAATGTTGGTTTATTTTTCCAGGAATTGGTTCTATTCAACCCAGTGAATTTATGAAAATTAGTCTTATCCTTATACTTAGTGTTACTGTCAGTCAATGGATTCAAAAACTTAAAAAAGAACCCACTTTGAAGCAAGAAATCATTCTTTTAGGAAAAGCATCTGTTCTTTTTGGTATTCCTGCTATTCTTACTTTTTTAGAACCAGATACAGGAGCAGTTTTTATTTATTTTATTATTTTTATTTCTATTTTATGGACTTCTCCCCTACGAAAAAGATGGTTTTTCATAGGAATTATGATCATGAGTATTGTGCTTGGTATTTTTTTAGGAATTTACTTTTTCAAACAACAATTATTTGTAGATTTATTTGGAACCGATTTATTTTATAGAATTGATCGAATTTTAGACTGGAAAAATGGAACAGGTATGCAATTAGAAAACTCCTTAACAGCAATTGGTTCTAGTGGCATGTTTGGACATGGTTATAATCGTACTCCTATCTATTTTCCCGAATCTGGGACAGATTTTATTTTTGCGGTATATGCTTCTAATTTTGGTTTTTTAGGAAGTATCTTTTTATTAGGAATGATTTTTATTTTTGATAAAATGTTAATTCATTTCGCCAAAGATACGGAAAATATTACTAACAAATTAATTATTTCTGGAATTTCTGGAATGCTTTTATACCAGCAATTTCAAAATATTGGCATGACTTTAGGAATTGTACCAATCACTGGAATTACCCTGCCATTTATTAGTTATGGAGGATCCTCTTTACTTTCTTATCTCATTTTAGTAGGATTATTATTGAATATTTATCATTATCAGAAAAAAACAATCAATTAAGTTTGCAAGAAATAATTTTCCTAAAAAGAAAAAAGATTTTTATTTTTTTTCTAGGATACTAGTATAAAAATCTTTCCACATTTGATAAATATGTTCTTTACTATAAAATTGAGAAATATATTTTGTATTTTCCACTTGCTGCTGATATAATTTTTGATCTTTCTTTAATTTTAATATTAAATTTTGAAATTCTATATTATCTTTTCCTTTTAGATACTTTTGAAATAAAATATCTTCATATAATTCCAAATCTCTTAATAAAATTGGAGTTTCTGTATTAACCGCTTCCAGAATTGTCATTGGAAATAATTCGTTATAGGATGGAACAAATAATACATCTGCTATATTGAATAAATCATTCATTTCCTTTCTGGGAACAATTCCTAAGAATTTTACATTTTTAGGCGGATTTTCCATTATTTTTTTTAATTCATCATGCCCATCTGTAATAGCACCAAAGGAAAAGCCACCCGCCCAAAGAAAAGTAATATCAGGCAAATTTTTTGCTACCTCTACAAAATCTAATACTCCTTTTCTCGTTTGAACTTGACCAGCTCCTAGTACCACAAATTGTTTCTCATTTATTTTATATTTTTTTCTTAAATTCTTTTTTTCGGTTTTTTCTTTTGGGTAAAATTCTTCTTTAGAAACAAAATTAGGAATATAAACAATCTTCTTTTCATCTAGTCCAGCTTTTATCATGTCTTTCTTAAAAATAGGATTTACCACAACTAAATAATCAGCAGTTTTATAAAAGTGAATCACATATTTTTTAAAAATTCGAAACATTATTTTTGGCAATTTAATAGAGCCATCTAACGTATCTGGTAAAAAATGAACATAGGCAACAGTAGGACATTTGCTAAACTTTAATTTCAAGTAATTTCTAGGTTCTATTGTATGAGCATGAATAATATCAAACTTTGTGCCTTGATTTAAAAATATTTCAAAATCTTCTTTTCCATCTTCTTTTAAAAGCTTCATTAATTCTAAATAGGCACTTCCTACTCCTTGACCATCAACAGCATCTGCCATCGAAAGCATGTTAATTTTTATTTTTTTCTTTTCCATTTTTCTTCCTTCTTTATTTTATTTATAAAATTAGCATATGAATTCAACTTTCATTGATTTCATATGCTGATATTCCATTTCATGGTGATCTGTACGGGATTCGGACCCGTGGATGCCACCTTGAGAGGGTGGTGTGTTAAGCCACTTCACCAACAGACCATAAATCATTCCTTAGGAATACTATTATTTTACCATTTCTGAATATCTTTGACAAGACCTGAAATCAGTCTTTCCTTCCTTGTTTTTTTAAGAACTTGAATATTTCCATTACAATCAAAATAATGAAGGACAAAAGAAATAAATATAATAAATGATGATATGGAATTGGGAAAAGTTGTAAAAATTGACTGAAAATCGGATTTTCCATCACAAAAATATGTAATAAAATAGAAGAAAAAATAGTCATTAAAACAAATGGATTAGCAAAGAAAGAGATTTGAAAAATCGATTTTTTTTCACTTCGACAATTTAACACATGAATATTTTGCAGAAAGACCATGAGTGACATTATATAACTACGAGCTATCTCTATTTCCATTCCTTGTGCCAATAAATATTTCCATACCAGAAATACCACAAATCCTATGGTAAAACCAGCTACCATGACTTCCCAAAATAATTCTCGATTAAAAATAGTTTCTTTTGTACTTCTAGGTTTTTCTTTCATCATCTCTTCCCCAGATTTTTCTAATGATAAAGCAATATCTTGAAATCCATCCGTTACAATATTTAACCATAATAATTGTATTGCTACTAGTGGTAATGGTAGATTAAAAAGAATTGATAATAAGAAAAATAATACTTCCGCTACACCACAAGAAAGTAACATATAACTTACTTTTCGAATATTACTATAAGCTATTCTTCCTTCTTGAATCCCATCTACAATAGAGGTAAAATTATCATTCTGCAAAATCATTACTGAGGTTTCCTTTGCTACATCTGTACCACTTCCCATGGCAATTCCAATATTCGCATTTTTTAAAGCAGGAGCATCATTGACTCCATCCCCTGTTACTGCAACAAATTCCTGGTTTCTTTTTAAGGAAGAAACAATTTCTAATTTATCTAATGGAGTAACTCTTGTAAAAATGGTTTTAGAAGATACAAAGGTATCAAAAGAAATGGTTCCCTTTTTGAATTCTTTTTCTAATTCTATCCCCGTTGCCACTTCTTCCTTTCTACTAGCAATTCCTAATTCTTTTCCAATAGCATACGCAGTTAATGGGTGATCTCCTGTAATCATAATTACTTTAATTCCTGCTTTTTTGCATTCTAAAATAGAATCTTTCACATCTTCTCTTATTGGGTCAATAAATGCAACCATTCCTAGAAAAACCAAATTCCTTATTTTTTCTTCTTTGAAATCATTTTGCGAAATAACTCCGCTAGCTAAAGTAATGATACGATATCCTTTTTTGGCAAAAGATTCGTTTTGGCTTCGTAACAATTCTATATCAAGAGGAATGATCGTATTTCCTTTCATTTGATTACAGAACTCTAATACTTTTTCTAGGGATCCTTTTACCGTTACATGCGTATTACCTGCTTCCTCATAAAAAACTGCTGAATATTGATTATCGGATTCATATGGGATCATTTTCAAAATTTTTATTTGTGTTGTGTCTACTTTCATCTTTTCTCCTAAAGAAAGAAAAGCAATATCAATGGAATCCCCATACCATTGACCATCTTGATTTCTTCCTGCTTCATTATTTATGGTACCTAACTTGCATAATTCATAAGCTTGGGAAAAAGAATTGATATTAGAGGCATTTTTCACAATGTCCCCTTCTTCAGAATAACCTGTAATATCAAACTGAATACCACTCGGAAGAATGATTTTTCTAGCGATTTGTTCATTGATAGTAAGTGTTCCTGTTTTATCAGAAGCAATTACGGTACAACTTCCTAAACTTTCGACTGAATTTAATTTCTTCACAATCACATTTTTCTTGGCCATGCGATTGGATGCAATCGTTAAAGCCATCGTAAGTGCCAAAGGTAATCCTTCTGGCATTGCAGAAACAGACAAAGCGATTACCGATAAAAAGATTTCTTTTCCAGGTACTCCTTTTGTCCATAAAATCATTGCGATCAAAATCGCTATTACGATAATGAAAAAACTGATTTGTTTGGAAAACTGGTTCATACGAATGGTTAAAGGGGAACTGGTTCTTTTTGTTTCGTTCACTGTATCTGCTATTTTTCCTATTTCTGTATCAAATCCTGTTGCAACTACTACAGCTGTCGCTCTTCCTGTAGCAATACTAGTACCTGAATATAACATATTCGTTCGATTTGATAATGGAGTATCTTGTTTTAATACTTCATTGTTTTTTAAAATCAAAGAACTTTCTCCTGTTAAAATGGATTCATTGACTTGCAAATTTTGACTTGTTATAATCCTTAAGTCAGCTGCTATTTTATCTCCAGAAGATAATAAAATAATATCTCCTACCACTAAATTCTTTGAATCAATAGAAACGATTCCTTCTTTTCTCTGTACTAAAGAGTTTACTTTTATAAAGTTAGAAAGACTATCTGCCGTTTTACCAGCTCTATATTCTTGCATTGTGCCTAGTAATAAATCCATAAAAATAATAAATATAATAGCTATTCCATCTATTACTTCTCCTACGACAAAAGAAAAAATAACAGTTATTACTAATAATAACACAATCGGGTCCAGTATTTCTCGAAAGAAAATAGAAAAAAAGCCTTCTGATTTCTTTTTTGGTAGTAAATTATAACCATTTTCTTGTAATCTTGTTTCTACCTCTTTCTGGGAAAGTCCATTTTGATTTGTTTTCAACTTTTCCAATACTTCATCTATGTTTTGCTGATACCATTCTTTCATACTAACCTCACTAGATTTTTTCTAATTCTTTTAATCTTTTCCTTATTAATAAAGTTAACTCTAAGGGAGCATTGATTTGATTTAAAACGATTAAACTATCTTGCAACTTTCTTTTTAATGGTAATTTTTCTACCATTTCTGCTTCTTTTTGATAAGAAAAGGAAGAGAGAGAATAGGTCTTTATAAAATCACGAATTATTTTTTCTATATTTTGTAGTACGTAAACTTTTAAATCGTATTCATCCATTTCTAATACTCCATAATAAGCTCCTACATATAAACGAAATTGATCTTCTAAATTCATAGTTTTCTCCTATCTTTCTTTCATTATAAAGTATTATTATAAAAAATAAAAGGATCCCAAAAAATTTTTCTGAAAAAAGAAAAATAAGAATAAATCTTTTGACCTATTCTTCTATCTCTAATGTTTCGATTTCCTCTACAATTTCTAATTGTTGTTCTACAATTTGATGTAATTTTCTCTTTAAAATTCTTAAATTTTTTTCAGCATTCATGGTTTTTAATTCTATTTTTTCATTACGAATCAATGCATCATTTACAATCCTGCTAGCATTATTCTTTGCTTCTTGAATGATTTCATTTGCTTCTTCTTTCGCCATAAAGCGGATATGATCTCCTACTTTTTGTGACTGCTCTAAAGAAAAATTTAAACTTTTTACTAGGCTTTGTTGGTGAACTAATTCTAATTTTAAGGAACGGATTTCATCTTGTTGCTTTTTGATATTTTCTAAATCTTTTTCCAGTTGTCGAATTACATCATTTAATAAATTCGTTACTTCTTGTTTATTATATCCATTAAACTCCTTACTAAACTTTTTCATAGCCCACCTCAACGAAAACTACTTATTTACCAATTAAATTCCTCTTCTTCTTCTTTTTCCTTGCTTTTTCCTTTTACCGCTTTTATATTTTCATCTGTAATTTTTCCTTCAATGTCTACATTATTAGGAGCGCATAAAAATATACCTCCTCCTAATTTTTGTAAGTTCCCATTCATTGCATACAAACTACCAGTTAAGAAATCAATAATTCTTTTTGCTTGATCTGGCGTTACCCTTTTTAAATTTACGACAACAGTATTTCTCTTTTTTAAATAATCTGTTATCTGTGTACTTTCAGAGTATGCGCGAGGTTCAAACAAAATCATTTTATTACTATTACTTTCTTTTGACTTATTTTGTTCTTTTGAAATACTGTAAAACTCTTCTTCTTTTTCCTCCGTACTAGCATCATTTTCTTCTTCTGTTACACCAAAAAATTTTTTTACACCATCAAATGCCATTTTTATTCCTCCATATCTTATATAAGATTATTCTAACATATAATCATGGAAAAGAAAATAATTTTTTTATATTTTTAAACTCCATGTTAAATGAAAAAGTAAATTGCGTTTAAAGATAAAGAAGTGAAATTTAGTCTTTCACCAAATTTAGTCAAGGACGA
>CANPVK010000017.1 GCA_947581715.1 uncultured Bacilli bacterium | reverse complement strand
TACAACTACTGAAAGTGATGAAGATATGGATATTGAGCAAGTAATTTCTATGACTTATAAAAATGATAAGTTAAAACGTATGAAAATGGAAGTGAATACAAAACTTAATAATCCAGACATAAGAGAAAATTGGGAAGCATTTAAAAAGTCTATGGATGAAAATAATGAAGAATTTGAAAAAGAGGGAATAAGTTCAAAAGTCGTTGTAAACGACCAAAATTATGAGTACAATACAATTTTAGATATTGATTTTGATAAGGCAAGCGAAGAAGATTTAAAAGCACAAGGATTTGATGGATTAAAAGATGAAGATGGTACTTTAGAAGAAAGTAAAGAATCAGCAGAAAAAGATGGAGCTATCTGCGAAATCAAATAATGAAAAAAAGAAAATGGTAAGCAAACTGTGTGGTTTGCTTTTTTCATATAAAAAAGCTTATTATGATATTAGAAATATGATGAAATTTTGAAAATAAATTCAGAATTTTGAAAACTCCAGTTTTATTTCGTGTTCAAAACTGTTTTTACTATATAAAATGGAATGTGAAAGGAGTAAAAATGATGGATCAAGAAAAAATTGGAAAGTTTATTGCAGAATGTAGGAAGAAACAAAAATTAACTCAAGAACAACTTGCCGAAACACTAGGTGTAACAGATCGTGCCGTTAGTAACTGGGAAAATGGCAAAAACATGCCTGATTTTTCTTTATTAAAACCATTATGTAAGATACTACAAATTACCATGAATGAATTATTAAGTGGTGAAAAATTAACTAAAGAAGAATATCGAGATAAGTCTGAGGAAAATATTGTAAATACCATTGATTATTCTACGAAAAAAATAAAAAAATATAATCATGCTCTTTCTTTTCTTTTCGTGATATTTGGTTTTTTTGTTTCCATATCAGCAATCATGATTTTTCCGAGTGAAAGTAGTTGGGGATCTATTTATTCGATACTAGGAATCATAATTTTTATGATAGGAATTGTAAGAGTAATCAATGTTAAAAAATGGTATCACCGTTTATTCCTAATGGTAGTAATTTTGTGCTTTTCAATGGGAATGTTATTATTTACAGATTATCTAAATGTAAAATGGAATCAAGAAGCACCGATGTTTAGAACTATCACGACAACAACAGGGAATGTTATTTATTATGATACACCTTTTTATGATGTCTATAGATGCAATTTTGATAAAGAGAACGAATATTGGGTGATCGAAAAAAATAGTAATCCTACTATTGTTGATTTATTAAACTATTGTAGGGAATAAAAACTGACTAAAACGATTACATGAATCGAAGTAAGATTATCAAATAATTTGGTAATCTTTTTTCTATGCATTGACAACTGTATATATATTGTATATAATTTATATATACAAATGAGGTGAATGATGGAAATTATAATAAGTAATTCAAATGGTGTTCCTATCTATGAACAAATTAAAGAACAAATAAAAGTGAAAATAGTTTCTAACGAACTAAAAGAAAACGAATTATTACCATCGATAAGAACTCTAGCAAAAGATCTTCGTTGCAGTGTCATAACAACGAAAAATGCTTATGAAGAATTAGTGAAAGATGGTTATGTAAAAAATATCCCCTCCAAGGGTTTTTATGTTGCTAAAATAAATAAAGATATCGCATTAGAAGAACAATTAAATAAGATAGAAGAACTAATGGACAAAGCAGTTACGATTGCAAAAATGAATAGTATCAAGAAAAAAACTCTCAATGAAATGTTAAATATCTTATATGAGGAGGATCAATAAAAATGGAAAACATTTTAGAAGTTAAGAATTTATGTAAAAAATATGATAACTTTGCGTTAAAAAATATTACATTTCACTTGCCCAAAGGAATGATTATGGGTTTTATTGGTGAAAATGGTGCTGGAAAGACAACAACCATAAAAGCTATATTAGACATTGTGAAATCCTACAGTGGAGAAATTCATATTTTTGGATTGGATAATCGAAAAGATGAGAGAAAAATAAAAGAAGATATTGGAGTGGTATTAGACGATATGTTTTTTCCCGAAATTCTTACCCCAAATGATATCAATCATACGATGAAAGGGATTTATAAAAATTGGGATACTAAAATGTTTTATGATTACTTAAAAGAATTTTCCTTATTACCGAATAAACAAATCAAAACTTTTTCCAAAGGTATGAGAAAAAAACTAGAAATCATAACAGCCTTATCTCATCATCCTAAACTTTTAATATTAGATGAACCAACTTCAGGATTAGATCCAGTTGCTCGTGCTGAAGTAATCCAAATATTTCAAAGTTTCATTGAGAAAGATGATTGCTCTATTTTACTTTCTAGTCATATTACTACAGATTTAGAGCATATTGCAGATTATATCACTTTTATCAATCATGGCGAAATTGTTTTATCGAAAACAACAAACGCATTATTAGATCAATATGGTATTGTAAAATGTACGGAAAAGGAATTTAAAGAGATCGATAAAAAAGATTACATCAAATATAGAAAAACAAAATATGAATATGAAGTCTTAGTGGAAAATAAAAAAAATCTGAAAGAAAAATATGATATTGCCGTAATTGATAAAATTACTTTGGACGATCTTATGGTTTTAATGATTAAGGGGGAAGAATAATGATTGGATTTATGAAAAAAGATTTAGCAATGATGAAAAGTAATCTGAAATTAATTGGAGTTTTAATCGTTGTATATGCGATAATGGGGTTAATGGGAGAAATGGATATCTCCTTCATCTTGCCCTTTATGAGTGTAATGATAATGATTTCAACATTTAGTTATGATAATTATAATCAATGGGATGCCTATTCTATTTCATTACCTAACGGAAGAAAAAATAGTGTGAAGGCAAAATATGTAGCAACAATTTTAATGATTTTAGCAATTTCTATCATTACTACTATTTTATCTTTTATGATTTCTTATATGAATACAAAAACGATTCCCTATGAACAAATATTAATATCAATGTTTGGCACAATATTTGGGACATTATTAGTGTTAACTTTTATGTATCCAATTATTTATAAATTTGGTGTAGAAAAAGCAAGAATTGGGATATTTTTAATTGTATTTGGTTTAGTCATGATTGGTGGTTTTCTTTCTCCATATATCAATTTATCATGGATTGTAAAGGTATTATCATTTTTAGAAGACTATTTAATCATAATTTTAATCATCATAGCAATTATGATGGTTTATCTATCGTATAAAATATCCGAAAAAATTTTTGATAAAAAAGAATTCTAGGAAAAAAGATATAATAAGTAATGAAAATTACCGTTAATAGGAGTAAGATTATCAAACAAAATTGATAGTCTTTTTTCTTACTTTATAACGAAATAGTAACTGAAAAATTGAATCATGAAACTTTGGAAAACTTGCTTTTTGAAATGTTACAAAACTGTAAGGTTAGATAGTATCTAATCGTGGTATAATAATAAAAAATGTGGTGAAAAATATGGATAAAATCATGATCATTGAAGATGAAGAATTCATTTGTAATGAACTTGCTAAACTTTTAGAAAATAATCATTATGAAGCTATGATTTTAAAAGATTATCAAAATGCATTACATGAAATATTAGAAGTATCTCCAGATTTAATTTTACTGGATATAAATATACCTTTTATCAATGGAAAAACACTATTACAAAATTTAAGGAAAGAATCTAATATTCCTGTGATTATGGTTACCAGTATGAATTCAGAAACAGATGAAGCACTATCTATCTCTTATGGAGCAGATGATTATATTACGAAACCTTATAATCCCAATATTTTACTTTTAAGAATAGGAGCTGTGTTAAAAAGAGTAAAGACAAATTATAATACAAATGGAAATGAACTAACTTATAAAGAATTAAAATTTGATTTACAAAAAGGAATCATTAAAAAGGGAGGTACTGAAATAGAATTAACGAAAAATGAAATGATTATTTTTTCTTATTTACTAAATCATCAAAATAGAATTGTAACTCGTGAAGAACTGATGACAACACTTTGGGATAATGATGAATATGTAAATGAAAATGCTTTAACTGTTAATATTAGTAGATTACGAAACAAATTAAAAGAAATTGGTTATGTGGATGCAATCGATACAAGAAAAGGATTAGGGTATATTTTATCATGAAAATAGGTGCATATTTGAAAGATAATTTTTATAAGTTCTTGGTATTTATCATCTGTTATATGATTAATTTATTGATATTTTTTGCATTTAAAATAGAAAAATCTGTTATCATATCTTCTTCCTTTTTATATATCATTTCTTGTTTCTTGATTTTATTAATACCATATTTTAGAAAGAAAAAATTTTATGACAATTTACTTACGAATATTCAATCACTTGATAAAAGCTATTTGGTATTAGAAACATTAAATAAACCAGAATTTTATGAAGGAGAATTATTATATCAAGCATTATATGAAATCAATAAGTCAATGAATGAAAATGTACGATTCATAGAAGAACACTTACAAGACTTTAAAGAATATATTGAGATGTGGATTCATGAAGTTAAAATTCCACTTTCTACCTTAGTTTTAATGAGTAATAATCATAAAGATCAGTTTGATAAAAAAACAAAATTACAATTAAAAAGATTAGAAGATTATGTTGATCAAGTTCTTTATTATGCTAGAAGCGAAAATGCTGAAAAGGATTATTTAATAAAAGAAACAGACTTATCAAAAGTGATTAAAAATGTAGGTCTTAAAAATATGGATGACTTATTAGAAAATAAAATAGATTACATTGTAGAAAATGTGAACTACCAAGTATTAACAGACTCAAAATGGTTAGAATTTATTTTAGGACAAATAGTGAATAATAGTATAAAATATAAAAGAAACGTGGAGAATTCTTATATTAAAATATCGGTTCAAGAAAAACAAGAAAAAACGATATTGATCATTGAAGATAATGGTATAGGAATTAAGAATTCGGATTTAAAACAAGTCTTTGACAAATCATTTACAGGGGAAAATGGAAGAAATACGAATCAATCTACTGGAATGGGATTATTTATCGCAAAAAATATGTGTGGGAAATTAGGACATCAAATAGAGATTGAATCTGTTTATAATGAATATACAAAAGTTTATATAACTTTTGCGAAGAATAAATATTATGATGTTTTAAAGTAATGTTACAAAATTGTAATGTTCTGTAATATAAAACGAACGACAAAATAGTTTTTTGGGATTATGATTGTTAACGAAAGGAGAAAATATATGGAAAATATTTTAGAAGTTGACAAAATAGAAAAATACTATGGTAGTCGTTCTTCTTTAACGAAAGCGATTGATAATTTATCTTTTGCAGTAGAAAAAGGCGAATTTGTGGCTATTATGGGAGCGTCTGGTTCTGGAAAAACCACTCTTTTAAATTGTATCTCAACGATTGATAGAGTTACAGCAGGACATATCTTTGTTGGAGGACTTGATATTACGAAACTAAAAGGGAACGAACTGAATAAATTTAGAAGAGAAGAATTAGGGTTTATCTTCCAAGATTTTAATTTATTAGATACTTTAACAGCTTATGAAAATATTGCTCTTGCTTTATCGATTCAAAATGAAAGTTCATCTTCCATAGAACAAAAGATAAAGAAAGTTGCTGAAGAATTAGATATAAAAGATGTTTTAAATAAGTATCCATATCAAATGAGTGGAGGACAAAAACAAAGAGTAGCAAGTGCAAGAGCTATTGTTACTGATCCAAAGTTAATACTTGCAGATGAACCTACAGGAGCCTTGGATTCTAAGTCTTCTAGAATGTTATTAGAAAAGTTTAATTATTTGGATGAACTTGGTGCAACGATTTTGATGGTTACACATGATGCTTTCACAGCTAGTTATGCTAGACGTGTAATCTTTATCAAAGATGGTAAAATTTTTAAAGAGCTTCGTAAAGGAAACGATACTCGGAAAGAATTTTTTGATAAGATTATTGATGTTGTAACATTACTGGGTGGCGATTTGAATGATGCTTTGTAAGTTATCACTTAAGAACATCAAGAAGAGTATGAAAGACTATGCCATCTACTTTTTTACACTTATTCTTGGTGTAGCAATCTTTTATGTTTTTAATGCCTTAGATAGTCAAACCGTTATGATGGATGTTTCCCAATCAACTCAAGAATTAATTGATCTGATGATGACAATGTTATCTGGGGTTAGTGTATTTGTATCATTGATATTAGGATTTTTGATTATATATGCATCAAGGTTTTTAATAAAACGAAGAAATAAAGAGTTTGGAATTTACTTAACATTAGGTATGAGTAAAAGAAAAATATCTTTCATATTATTCTTGGAAACGTTATTCATTGGTATTATTTCCCTTTTAGTGGGATTAGGACTTGGGGTATTATTATCACAAGTGATGAGTTTAGTGGTTGCCAATATGTTTGAAGCGAATCTTACAAAATTTGCATTTGTATTCTCATCATCTGCTTGTATGAAGACGATGATTTATTTTAGTATGATGTATTTACTGGTTATGATATTTAATACAATCAGTGTTAGTAAATGTAAATTAATTGATTTGTTAAATGGTGCAAAAACAAGTGAAAAAATGAAAATAAAAAATCCTTATTTATGCATGATTATTTTTATCATTTCTTGTTCCGTTTTAGGAAGAGCATATTACACAGTGACTCATGATTTTCTTACATTACAGGAAGTAACAGATATATTGAAACCTATTATAATGGGTGCAGTATCAACATTCTTTATTTTCTGGTCTTTGTCAGGACTAATTTTAAGAATATGAGCATTAAGAAGTTCTATTACAAAGGATTAAATAGTTTTACGTTAAGACAATTCTCCAGTAAAATTAATACGACCGTATTTTCAACAACAGTTATTTGTTTAATGCTGTTCATAACAATTTGTTTATTATCCGCTTGTCTTACAATGAAGAATTCTATGAATGCGAATATCAAAGAACTTGCTCCAGTAGATGCTATGTTTACAACTAATATAAATATGGATAAATATTATGATAGATATAGGAATTATGGATACAATGATTCTCAAATAAAAAACTCTCACTATACAGCTAAAGAAATGTTTGCCTTATTTCATTTTGATATTACTTCTTATTTGAAAGATTATATAGAAGTGAATACTTATGCAACACCAGATTTCACTATGAATCATACTTTAGGATCAAAATTAGATAGCATCAGAACACAATTTCCATTTTTGGACTATGATACAATGGAATCTATTATGAAAATTAGTGATTATAATAAATTAGCTAAATTTTATGGCATTAAAGAATATTCTTTAAATAATGATGAATATATGATTGTTGCCGATTTTAAATCAATGGTTGATGTAAGAAATATTGCTCTTAAAAATAGTGAGGTTATTCATCTGTTTGGACATACTTTAAAACCGAAATATGATTCATGCCAAGATGGATTTTTAGAAATGTCTAGTAATCATATTAATACAGGAATTATATTAGTACCTGATAATGTTGTAGAGGAAGAATATTTAGTACAAAATCATTTGATCGGTAATTATAAAACAACAGATAGAGAAGAGATAACAAAGATAGAAAATAATATCAATCAATTAAGTAAAGATGCCAAAGCAAATGAATATTTACTTCCAAGTGGAACAACGAAACTTGCTATTCAAGAAGCAACAGTTGGTTTATCAGCAATGGTAACATTTATTGGTCTTTATTTAGGAATGATCTTCTTAATTAGTAGTGCAGCAATATTAGGTTTAAAAGAGTTATCTGAAAGTAGTGATAACAAAGAAAGATTTAGAATGCTAAGAAAGATTGGTACAGATGAGAAAATGATCCATAAAGCATTATTTAGACAAATCGCCATCTTCTTTCTGTTACCTTTGATATTAGCCTTAATTCATTCTATCTTTGGTATCATGTTTGCAGTTAAAATACTAGAAGTATTTGGAACAGATGAGTTATTACCATCTATTATCGCAACAGCTATAGTGATTGTTATGATCTATGGTGGATATTTCTTGATTACTTATTCTTGTAGTAAAAGCATTATCAAGGAAAGATATTAAGATATATAAAGGATTAGTAATATATTGGATGATTGATGGAAATGATTATTCAGGAGAAGTTAGTCTGAAAATAAATATTTTCATCACTATGTGTGCCTTGAACAAAGTGAAAGGAATGTTTGTTAAGATAAAAATAGATTAGGAGAATTTAAAAATGGATGATATAAAAGAAAAATTACTGAAAGATAGGACATTTTGAGATAAATCACGCAGCAAGAATAAAAATTATTACAAAAAAATACAAATTATGTTAAAATTAATATGTAATACATTTGACACATGTAGTGCTATGCACATAAATCTGATTACAGAAATGTATTTAGAAAAATGTGATGGTTCTATATGTGTTTTTTGTTGCCAAAAAGGAGGTGAAGTCATATGCCTACAAATAAAAAAGAAAGAGCTTTATTTGCTTTCATTATAGTAATTATTACAGTTCATGCATATATCTTTTATAGTTTGTATGTTGTAAATGGAACAACACTTATGAATTTAACTGGTGCTAGTAGTGTAATAAACGCTATTAATAAACTTGGTGGAGTTTATATGTTTGGTCGTTATTTACCTATATGGGCAGTTGTTTTGGTCGAATTTTGTTTTGCCTATTTAGCGGAAATGTTAATAGGACAACCTTTTTCTTTTAAAATGGCCTATAAAAACTTTGATATTAAAAAAACAAATCCAGTTCAATTTGAAACAGCAGTAATATGTGCTACAGTAGGAATAATGGTTCCTGTAATGAGTTTTATAGCAGCGTTTTTATATTACCCATATTACATGGGATTTAATATATTTGCTTTGTTAGCTAATTGGCTAAAACTAATTTGTTTTAATTTCCCATTTGCCTATTTTTCCCAATTATTCTTTATTCAACCTTTTGTTAGACAAATATTTAAAGTAATATTTAAAAGGAAATAAAAAATAACAAATTTGTATGAGCAAACTCTATATGAGATTTGCTTTTTTTTGATATAATTAATTGTAAAAGTTTTATTGATATATTTTTAATGTTTCTTTAACCTTTGTATTTTATACTTTGATTGTTAAAAAAGAAAGAGAGAAAAATTATGCAAAGAAAAACCAAAAATATTATATCTATTGTTATTATTCTATTATTATGTGGAAGTATTGCTTTTACTGGGTATTTAAGCACCAAAACATCTAATGCTAGTAATAGTAATAATATGCCAAATATAAGTCAAAATGGAAATCAGCCACCAGAAATGCCTAATGGTAATAATCAGGAAGAACCACCAGAGAAACCTGATGAGGATAACAATATGGGAACTCCACCAGAGATGCCAAATAATAATGGTGGTATGGAACAAATGGGAGGACAACAAGAAAATGATACCAATAATAATTATGTTTATTTAATCCTATTTGGGATAGAAAGTTTAACTCTATCTGTTATTGTACTTTATCTAATAATGTCGGGATTTAATAAAAAGTCTTTAAAAGAAACATTTGTTAATTCGGATAAAATAATAATCTATGTTTTAGGAGTAATTATTTTAACAAGCGGATTTACTTTTATGGAAAATTTAGTTGCTAACAAATTTAAAGATAATCCAAATATTAACAATAATCCTAATCAAGGTATGGGAACAGGGCAAAATACAAATATCTCATATTCTGCTGTAAAAGAAATTACCGAATCAACAACGGAAACCAGTAGCGATTATGAAAGCACAAACAAAGATGAAAACGCTATTTTAGTTAGTGGCGATATTGATGTAACTCTATCCGATATAAGTATAGATAAAAGTGGCGATTCAGCTGGTGGTGATAATACTAGTTTTTATGGTACTAATTCAGGTATTATTGCTAAAGATGGTGCTAACTTAACGCTTAAAAATATGACAATCAATACAAATGCTACTGGAGCAAATGGTGTATTTAGTTATGGTGGAAGTGCTACAACCAATAATACCAATAGTGATGGTACACAAGTAACAATCAGTGATTCTAAAATAACAACAACAAAAGATAACTCTGGTGGAATTATGACAACTGGCGGAGGAACAATGATTGCTAAAAATCTTACAATCAATACTAAAGGTGTATCAAGTGCAGCCATAAGATCTGATCGTGGTGGTGGAATAGTAAGTGTTGATAGTGGAACATATCAAACAACTGGTGCAGGGTCTCCAACAATTTATTCGACTGCTGATATAACAGTAAAAAATGCATCTTTAATTGCCACTGCATCCGAAGGTGTGGTAATTGAAGGAAAGAATAAAATTACTCTTGAAAATGTAACCTTAACCGATACGAATAATAAATTAAACGGACAATCTACTACTTATAAAAATATTTTTCTATATCAATCTATGAGTGGAGATGCTTCTACTGGTGTATCAGAATTTAGTGCTACTGATTCTACAATAACGACAAATAAAGGCGATACTTTCTATATTACGAATACAAGTTCAAGAATTACTTTAAATAATAATAAGTTTATAAATAACGATTCTACTGGCAACTTTTTAAGAGCACAAAAAGACTCTTGGGGAAATAATGGTTCGAATGGTGGTATCGTAGAATTATTAATGGAAAATCAGGAAGCTAACGGGAATATAGTTATAGATTCTATTTCTACTTTGGATATGACTATGAATACAAACTCTTATTATGAAGGAGCAATCAATGGCGAAAATACGGCTAAAGAGATAAACTTAACATTAGATAAAACATCTAAAATCAAATTAACAGGTGATAGCTATATAACTACTCTTGATAATGCTGATAGTAGTAATAGTAATATTGATTTTAATGGATATAAATTATATGTAAATGGTAAGTTTATAAATTAGAAAAATGGAGGTGGCAAGATTGAGAATTTTAGTTGTCGAAGATGAAGAAACAATTGCAGATGTGATTGCAACAAAATTACGATGTGAAAAGTATGAAGTTGATACCAGTTTTGATGGTGAAGATGGATTATATAATGCTATGACAAATATATATGATTTAATCATTCTTGATATCATGTTACCGAAAATGAATGGTTTAGAAATACTAAAAGAAATAAAAGAAAATGATATAAATGCGAAAGTCATCATGCTTACTGCCAAATCGGAACTGGATGATAAATTAAAGGGCTTTGATACTGGAGCAGATGATTATGTAACAAAACCCTTTCATATCGAGGAATTAATTGCGAGGGTAAATGTTCAATTAAGGAGTATTGGAAATCATAAAGTGAAAGATACATTAGAATATAGCGACCTATCATTAAATATTAGAACTTCTACTCTAACTTGTTTAAGTACAAATGAGTCAATCAATATTCCTTATCGAGAATTCTTACTACTGGAATATTTTATGAATAATAGAGAACAAATTATATCAAAAGAACAAATTTATGATAAAGTTTGGGGAATTGATACGGATTATGAGTCCAATAATTTAGAGGCATATTTATCTTTTTTAAGAAAGAAAATAAAAATTATTGGATCAAAAGTAAGCATTAAAGCCGTTCGTAATTTGGGTTATAAAATGGAGGAATAAAGGGATATGGAAAACTTAAAGAAGAAAACATTTTTTACCATTTTTATTATAATCTCTCTATTTGCTGTATTTTTTGCTACCTTCTTTCATGTTCAAACATATCATAGAGAATATACTGGAATATTAAATAATTTAACAAGGATGAGAAATTTAACTAATCCAAGACCAGAACCAATTGAAAAAGAAATGAAACCAATCAATGATGATGATCTTCGTAATCGAAAAGTTATGGATTATGAAGTTTATACTTTTATCTTAAATGATAATAATGATATTGTTGATAAAATAAGTCATAGTGATAACGATATTAGTGATGAAATTACAGCTAAAGCGAAAAATATTATTGATAGTAATAATATGAGTAAAGTAAAAATCGGATTTTTATATTGGAATAAATATGCTTATAATTATGAAGAAGGTAATTCTTTAACGATTGTAAATATTTCTAATACTAGAAATATGTTACTCACGAACTTACTAATCTCCTTATTATTAGTAGGTATTGGGGAACTAGTTATTTATATCATTTCTAAAAAAATAACAGAATGGATTACGAAACCCGTTTTGGAAAGTTTTGATAGAGAGAAGGAATTTGTTGCAAATGCTTCTCATGAACTGAAAACTCCACTTGCCGTTATGATGGCAAATATTGATTGTTTAGATGTGAATAAGAAAAACGAAAAATGGATTAATAACTTAAAAAGTGAATCTGATCGGATGAGTAATTTAATAACAAGATTACTTGATTTATCGAAAACGGAATATTTAAAGAAAGAAAATTTTAGTGAAAATAATCTTTCTATGATAGTGGAAAAAAGAGCGTTAATCTTTGAAAGTTTAGCATACGAAAAAAATATAACCATAGAAACGAAGATTGCTGAAAAAGTAAATCTCTTTTGCCATAAAGAAAGCATAGATGAATTAGTGTCTATTTTAATTGATAATGCGATAAGTCACGGAAAAGAAGATAGTAAAATTGGGGTGAACCTTACAAGTAATAAATCGGAGATAAAATTAGAAGTAACTAACAAGGGTGACCCTATACCACCTGATGAATGTGAAAAAATATTTGAGAGATTTTATCGAAATGATAAAAGTCATAATCGTAAAAGTGGAAGATATGGCTTAGGTCTTGCCATCGCCAAGAATATTGTAAAAGCCCATAATGGTAATATTCGAGCTTATTCCAAAGATGGAACTACGACTTTTGAAGTGAATTTTAAAACAAATGAACATTAACGAAAAAAAGTTAATGTTTTTTAATGTTTCTTTAATATTCACATAATAAAATGATATTGTTTTCAAGGAGGAAGATTATGTTTATATTAAAAAATGCATGGATTTCAATTAAAAGAAATAAAGGAAGGAATATTTTAATAGGAATCATTATTTTAATAATTGCATGTGCTTGTACGATAACATTAGCAATAAAAAATACAGCTGTAGATTTAATAGATTCTTATAAGAATGCTTATGACAAAGAAGTAACCATTAGTTTTGATAGAGCTAATATGATGAAAGACTTTGATCCATCACAGGAAGAAGATAGAGAGAATGCAAAAGAAAAATTTGATAACATTACAAGTTACACAATTAGTGATGTAGAGTCTTTTGCTGATAGTGAGTATATTGAAAGTTATTACTATACTTATAGTGTTGGACTAAATGGAAATAACATTGAAAAAGCAGAAATCGAGTCAAATAATGATATGCCAAATGGATTTGGACATGGAAAAGAACCGAATATGTCATCTACTGATTTTACTTTAACTGGTTATAGTTCATTAGATGCTATGAGTGAATTTATAAATGGTACTTATACTATAAGCGAAATAACGGATAATGCTTGGGAGATAGCATTTGATGGTAACTATATATTTATCAATCAAGAACTTGCTGATTATAATGATTTAAGTTTAAATGATAAAATAAAACTAGAAGATGAAGATGGAAATACTTATGAATTTGAAATTATTGGTATTTTTAATGAAAATGGAGAAGGAAACGTGGAGCCAATGTCAATGTTTTCAAATTCAGCAAACACGATTGTAACAAATACTAATGCTGTTACAAGTATTACTTCTAGTAATGAAGAAATAAATGCCACAATTAATCCAACTTTTATTATAGATTCTTATGATAATGTCGAAAAGCTACAAGCTGAATTTTACGAAAAAGGTTTAGATGAAAACTTTGCTCTTCAAACGAATGAGGAAGAAGCAACGAGTGGAGTTTCAAGTATTGAAAATATTAACTCTTTTGCAACTACATTTTTAGTTATTACTCTTATTATTGGTGGAATTGTCTTATTTGTAATCAACATGATCAATATTCGTGAAAGAAAATATGAAATAGGAGTTTTAAGAACAATCGGTATTAGTAAGTTTAAATTAACGATGCAATTTGTATCAGAACTTGTTATTGTTTCGGTTGTTGCTCTTATACTCGGAGCAGGAATTGGGGCAGTAAGTTCAAAAGGGGTAAGTAATTCTTTACTTGCTAATGAAATAAATAGTAGTAATGAAAGAACGGAAGAAATAGGTAAAAACTTTGGCGGAGAAAATATGAATGGTGGAATGCCTGGTCGTGGTGGAAACAGAGACGAAATGCGAGGTAAAGGTATGCCAGTTGTTCAAGCATACGATTCTATCGATGCTGTCGTAGATATTAAAGTTTTACTAGAATTACTTGGTATTGGGCTTTCACTCGTATTAGTAAGTTCGATTGCCTCAATGGTTAGTATTCAAAGATTTTCACCACTTACTATATTGAAAGAGAGGTCTTAATAATGGCAAATAAGAAAAAAAATATTATTTTAAGTATTAAAAATGCAAGTTACAGGTATAGTGATGCCGAAGCAGATGATTATGCTTTAAGAGATGTTAGTTTTGATTTTGAAAGTGGAAAAGTGTATGCTATAAGAGGTCGAAGTGGTACAGGAAAAACTACCCTATTATCTTTAATAAGCGGACTTGAAAGATGTACTAAAGGCGAAATTATCTTTGATGGTAAAAGTCTAAAAGATATGAATTTAGATAAATATCGTAATAGTGATATTGGGATTGTTTTTCAAAGCTATAATTTATTGCCTTTTATGACTGCAAGTGAAAATATCATTCTTTCTATGGATGCAAATGGTTTAAAAATTAAAAATAAAAAAGAAAAAGCAATAGAATTAATGGGAAAAGTAGGTTTAAAAGAGAACTATGCAGATCGTAAAGTATTAAGGTTATCAGGTGGGGAACAACAAAGAGTTGCTATTGCAAGAAGTCTATCTTATAACCCTAAAATGATAATTGCTGATGAGCCAACTGGAAATCTTGATAAACAAACAGAAACGGAAATTTTAGAAATATTTAAAAAGTTAGCTCATAAAGAAAATAAATGTGTTATTATCGTAACTCATTCCCAAAATGTATGTGATACTGTTGATGTAATATATGATTTGAAGAAAGTTAAAGAAGTAAGGGATAAATAAAAAGATATTAGCAAGCACTATATGCGATTTTCTTTTTTATAATATAATATTAATGAAACAATTACAATTTATATGTAATTTAAGATAGCTAAATATTGATTAGTTATCTTTTTTTTAAAATAACATAATATATATTGACATACTGTCATTATAGAGATATGATTATATTGACAGTATGTCAACGAAAGGATCGATAATATGGAAAAACGACTTGTTGACGAAAGAAGAGAAGAAATAATCAATGCATGTGAAAAACTATATCAAAAGTTAGATTTTAAAGATATCAATATGAAACTGATTGGAGAGCAAATAAGTGTTGGTAGAACTTCTATTTATAATTATTTTCAAACGAAAGAAGAAATATTTTTAGCACTTCTTGAAAGAGAATATCTAAAGTGGAACGAAGATTTATATAATCTTCTTAATCAAAATGAAAAACTATCAAAAGAAGATTTTATAGATAAAATTACGGATTCACTTTTGAAAAGAAAAATTTTACTAAAACTGATTTCTATGAATATGTTTGAAATGGAAACAAATAGTAGAGTGGAAAATATTACTAATTTTAAGTTGGCCTTTAAAGAATCTGTTTCTTTGTTAGAACAATGTTTTTGTAAATTTTTAAATACTAATAATATGGAAGCAGAAAAGATTACATTTACGATATTACCTTTTTTAGTAGGTATCTATCCTTACACTTCTGTAACAAATAAAATGAAAGAAGCAATCAATAGAGCTGATTTTCAATATCAATTTTATACCGATAAAGAACTAATAAAAATGGGATTAGAAAAAATATTATGAAGAATCATATCAGTTAGGAAGGAATATTTAATATGGAAAAAATGGATGTATTTGCTCATGTATTATTACCAAATTACTATGAGAAGATGTTAAATATTGATTCTACAATATCAACAACTTATGCTTTTACCAATATAGAATCTTTAAAAGATTTAAGTGTAAGAAGAAAATTATGGAATGGTACAACGAAACAAATCATAAGTTATGCCAATATCAATGCCGAAGATTATTGTAATCCAGAAGAATCAGCCAGGTTATGTAGAGAAGCAAACGAAGAACTTATCAATTGTGTAAGAGAAAATAATGATATGTTCCCTTATGGGATTGGAATGTTACCTTTTAATAATGTTGAAGAGTCCCTACATATTTTAGATGAAATTGCATCTTCAAAAGAACTTGTTGGTATTCAAGTTTTTACAAGACATTTAGGAAAAAGTATTGCGGATAAGGAATACTTACCAATTCTAAAAAAATGTGCAGAGCTGGGATTATTTGTTTTACTTCATCCTGTATTTGACCCCCGTAAACCTGATAATAATATCGTGTTTAGTTGGGAATATGAACTATCGCAGGGCATGTTAGACCTAGTAAATGCTGATATATTTAATAAGTGCTCTAACATTAAGATTATTGTTCATCATGCAGGAGCAATGATACCATTCTTTGCAGGTAGAATTGATCATATAATGAAAGATAAAAAAGATGATTTCAAAAAATTTTATGTAGATACAGCAATACTTGGAAATACGAAAGCTCTAGAACTAGCCATATATTACTTTGGAATAGATAAAGTCTTATATGGTACAGATGCTCCATTTGGAATGATGCCGAATGGTGCGACAAAAGAAATAGAAAGTGCTATTGATAAATTGCCCATTTCACAAGAAGATAAAGAAAAGATATATTTTAAAAATTTTCAAGAATTATTACAAATAGAAAGAGGAAAATAGAATGAATAAGAAAACATGGTTAGTAATTATAGGAATATTAGTAATTGGAGTTATTGGTGTAGTAGGAGGAGTCTATTTAATGACAAGACCTACTTCCGAATTAGATAGTTCATCGAACACACAAGGTACTTCGCCCAATCAACAAGAAGAAAACAATTCAAATCAAAATAATGAAGATAATAATTCAAACAAAAAAATTGCCATTATTTATTTTTCTGCAACAGGAACAACCAAAAAAGTGGCCGAGTATATCAAAAATGCAACAAGTGGGGACTTAATTGAAATTATTCCAAAAGAAAAATATACGGATGATGATCTAAATTATGCAAATGATAATTCCAGAACTAGCCAAGAACAAAACGATTCTAATGCTAGACCGGAAATCGCAAATAATATAAATACCAATGATTATGATGTAATTTATTTGGGTTATCCGATTTGGTGGGGTAATGTTCCTAAAATAATATTAACATTCTTAGATAGTAACAACCTAAATGATAAAACTATTATTCCATTTTGTACATCTGGTAGCACTCCCATAACAACTAGTTTCAATACATTAAAAAATTATAATAAAAATGTTACTTGGATAGAGGGAAAAAGATTTTCATCTAATACAAGTCAAAATGAAATAAATAGTTGGGTAAATAGTTTAAGTTATTAAGGAACAGAACATGAAGAAGAAAATAATAGATATTATCCTTGTTATTGTAGTTACTTTCATCATAGGATTTGGAATTTATTTTTTATTCAGTGGGAAGGACAAACAAAAGGAGAAGGAAAAGATAGTGAACGATAATATAATGGAGAAGTTAGAACAAGAAGAAAATATTGCTGAATTCAACTTTGAAACAAAATCAGTAAAATTAAATAGTGGATACATTATGCCAATAAATGGGCTTGGAACGTATAGTTTAACAGGTGATACTTGCTATAATGCTGTATTGAGTGCTTTAAAATCAGGAGTAAGATTATTTGATACCGCTTATATGTATGGAAACGAAGAAGAAATAGGAAAAGCAATTAGAGATTCAAAAATACCAAGAAGTGAAATATTCGTTATTACGAAAATTTATCCTAGTCAATTTGAACAACCAAAAGAAGCAATAGAATTAGCTCTTAAAAAATTAGATATTGGTTATATTGATATGATGCTTTTACATCATCCGGGAACTAACGATGTTAGTGCTTATAAGGAAATGGAAAAATATGTAGAAAGTGGAAAAATTCATTCTTTAGGACTTTCTAATTGGTATGTAGAAGAATTAGAAGATTTTCTTCCACAAATAAATATTGTACCTGCTCTTGTTCAAAATGAGATACATCCATATTATCAAGAAAATGATGTGATACCATTTATTCAAAATTTAGGTATTGTCGTACAAGGCTGGTATCCATTTGGAGGAAGAGGTCATACGAGTGAACTTTTAAATAATGAAACAATCGTTAAAATTTCGAATAACCATCATGTATCATCAGCACAAGTAATCCTTCGTTGGAATTTACAGAAAGGTGTTGTTGTAATACCAGGTTCATCAAATCCCAATCATATAAAAGAAAATGCGGATATTTATGGATTTGAATTAACGAATGAAGAAATAAAACAAATAAATGCTTTAGATCGAAATGAAAAACACGACTGGTATTAAAAGAAAAAAAGAAAGGAATGATTTATTTTATGAGTAAGATTTTAGTAAGTTTCTTTTCAGCAAGTGGTGTAACAAGAAAGGTAGCTGAAAAAGTTGCCAATATTACAGGTGGTGATTTATTTGAAATTGAACCTGTCAATAAATATACAAGTGAAGATTTAGATTGGACGAATCAACAAAGTAGATCATCAGTTGAAATGAGTAATCCATCATCAAGACCAGAGGTAAAAAATAAAGTTCCTAATTTAAGTGATTATGATACTGTTTTCATTGGATTCCCTGTATGGTGGGATTTAGCTCCTAGAATTATCAATACATTTATGGAAGAAAATAATCTTGAAAACAAAAAAATCTATGTATTTGCAACATCAGGTGGTTCAAGTGTAGAAAATAGTTTTAATACTTTAAAAAATACTTATAGTAACCTTAATTTTATCAGTGCTAAAAGACTTTCAAGTAATGTATCAGAAAATGATGTAACAAGTTGGGTTATGTAAGTGAAGTGATGAGTATAACGATTCATATTTATTATAAAGGAGAAAATGGTAATGCTAAAAAGTTTGCCGAAGAAATGGTATCGAGTGGCATTGTTGATAGAGTAAGAGAAGAAGATGGAAATGAAAGATACGAATACTTTTTTCCTATGGATGATAAAGAAACAGTATTACTTATCGATAGATGGAAAAATGAGGAAGCATTAGATATCCATCATCAATCAGAAATGATGAAAGAGGTTGCAGATTTAAGAAACAAATATCATTTAAGTATGAAAGTAGAAAAATTGAAAAGTTTGGAGGATGAAAAATAATGAAAAAACAAACAGCAGGTAGAGATAAATTAGGTAACATTGCTCCCTTATTTGCGGAGTTAAATGATGATGTATTATTTGGTCGCGTTTGGTCAAGAGAAGAACAATTATCACCAAGAGATCGAAGTTTAATAACCATATCAGCTTTATTTGCTCAAGGACTTTTTCCACAATTAAAAAGTCATCTGGAAATAGGAAAAGAGCATGGACTTACAAAAGAGGAAGTTGTCGAAGTAGTAACACAATTAGCCTTTTATGCAGGTTGGCCAAAAGCATGGAGTACTTTTCCTTTGATTGAGGAAGTATATGGAAGTGGCAAAAATGAATAAGGAAGAATTTGAAAAATTAAATGTCTTTGGATTAGGAAATCCAAATGATGCTTATGCTAAGTATTTTACAGGAAATAGTTATTTAAATCCTATTACAAAAACGGAAAATGGAATTAGTTTTGCAAATGTAACATTTGAGCCAGGATGTAGAAATAATTGGCATATTCATGCATCTAAATCAGGTGGAGGACAAGTTTTAATTTGCACAGCGGGATATGGATATTACCAAGAGTGGGGAAAAGAAGTACAAAAATTATCTCCAGGAGATATTATAGTAATTCCTGCAAATGTAAAACATTGGCACGGAGCAAGACCTAATTCTTAGTTTAGTCATCTTGCCGTAGAAGTACCAGGTGAAGAGACCTCAAATAAGTGGTTAGAACCAGTTACCGATGAAGAGTATCATAAATTAAATCATTAGAAATTATAAGCAGACCAGTTATATGGTTTGTTTTTTTGATTTATAAAAAAATTTAAAAAAGTATTGTAAAACATATGTTTGCATTATATAATGCACTTATCAAGGAGGGTTTTATGAATCAAGAAAAAATGCATTTAGTAAACAAAATATTTCATAATGAAACAATTAGAACAATTTGGGATAAGGAAGAAGAAAAATATTATATTAGTGTTGTTGATATTGTAGGTGTTATTTCAGAAAGTAAAGATGGAAGAAAATATTGGAATAAACTAAAACAACGTCTTAAAGAAGAAGGAAATGAAACGGTGACAAATTGTCACCAGTTGAAATTGAAAGCACAAGATGGTAAATATCGTTTAACGGATGTTGTAGATATTGAAGGAATGTTTAGAATTATAGAATCGATACCTAGTAAGAATGCTGAACCAATCAAACAATGGTTAGCGAAATTAGGTAGTGAAAGAATTGATGAAGTATTTGATCCTTCTCTTGCTGCTCAAAGAGCAATTGATTTATATAGAGAAAAAGGTTATGATGAAAAATGGATTGCGAGAAGAATACAAAGTATTCAAGATAGAAAAGAACTTACTGATGTCTGGAAAGAAAATGGCATTACGGAAAGTAAAGAATTTGCTATATTAACGAATGAAATATATAAAACTTGGTCTGGAATGACTGCTAAAGAATATAAAGAGTATAAAGGACTTCGTAAAGAATCACTTCGAGATAACATGGATAGTTTAGAAGTTTCTCTAACGGATATAAGTGAAGAAGTAACAAAATGATTAGCAAAGAAAACGAAAGATAAAGGATTAAAAGAAAATATAAAAGTTGCTCGTGCCGGTGGACAAGTTGCTAAAAATACAAGAGATGAAATTGAAAATCTACTTGGAGAATCCGTTGTTACTAGTCAAAACAAATTGGACTATCAATATATAGATGAAAAAGAAAAAATAGAAGATAAAAAATAGATTTGGCAAGATATCAGTACCTATCAAGAAGAAGGAAAAGAAGTACGAGGAATATAATTAAATTACAAAAATGGGGGATTAAAAAATGAAAGAAGAAATTGTAAAAATTGAAGAGACTACAAAATCGTTTGAAGACATCAAGCACATTGATGAATTTGGTGTTGAATATTGGTATGCAAGAGAACTCCAAGTAGTTTTAGACTACAAAGAATGGAGAAAATTTGAAGGTGTAATAAAAAAAGCAAAGAATGCTTGTGAATTAAGTAAAAATAGAATTAATGATCATTTTGGCGATGTCGCCAAAATGATAAAAATGCCAAAGAATGCAACAAAATTAATAGATGATTACAAATTATCTAGGTATGCTTGTTATTTAATTGCTCAAAATGGAGATTCTAGAAAAGAAAGTATAGCTTTAGCTCAAACATATTTTGATGTTCAAACAAGAAAACAAGAGATTAGCAAAATAGAATATAGTAGATTATCCGAAGATGAAAAAAAATTTTATCAAAGAGATTTAACTAAAAAAGGGAACTACTCTTTAAATCAAGTAGCTAAAAATGCTGGTGTTAAAAATTTTGACAAATTTCATAACTTTGGTTATAAAGGTTTATATAATGGTGAAACAGCCGATGATATAGCAAAAAGAAAGAAATTAAGATATCGAGAAGATATTTTAGATAATATGGGTAGCGAAGAGCTTGCTGCGAATTTATTTAGAATTACACAAACAGAAGCTAAATTAAAAAGGGATAATATTAAAACTGAAAATAATGCCAATCAAGCACATTATACTATTGGTAAAAATATTAGGAAAGTGATTGAAAAAAATGGTGGGACAATGCCTGAGGATTTGCCCACACCTAAGAAAAGTCTTAAAGAGTTAGAAAAGGAAAAGAAAAATATGCTGATAGAAAGTATCAAATAATAAATTAAAATAATTTACAAATGTACAATCCGGATGTTTTTCAAGATAACTAATTCTAGCACTATAAGAAGTATAAGGAATAATTCCTCTCCCTAATTCTTCAATAGAAGCAACAACATATCCCAATCCTTGTAGTTCTATTTCAGAGCATTTGGTTCTCTTAATGCAACAAAAAAAAGTCAAGATTGACAGAATGAATGGCAGGATAAACGCATGAAAATTTAAATCATGTGTTTTTCTTTAACAATAGAGCAATATCTTTAGTATTAAGAAGTTTA
>CANPVK010000016.1 GCA_947581715.1 uncultured Bacilli bacterium | reverse complement strand
GTAACGAATACTGGAAATGTTACAGCAAAATATCAAATACGTTTAGAACTAAATGAAAACATCCAAAATCAAGTACCACTTAACAATATAAAAATGTCCTTTGAAAAGGACAATCAAGGTTATTTAGATACTTTCTTATTATCTAACTTAGATACCTTATTTTTACTAAATTAAGTATAACATATTTAAAAAAAATGATAAACAAAAATATTGCACAAACAATAAATTGAAATCAAACTAATTAGAATTTTTTTTCATTTGATTTACTAATTCTCTTATCTTACGAAAACGATGATTTAATCCAGACTTCGTAATAGATTTTCCCGTTTCATAACTAATAATCTCACTCAATTCCAATAAAGAAGATTCTGGATACTTTAAACGATATTTTGCTACTTCACTAGTCTTTTCATCCAATAATTCTAATCCTAAATTTTTTCTTAAGTATTCAATATCTTCTACTTGCTTAGTAGCTGTTTCAATAATTTTATCAATATTTGCTTGCTCACAATTATTAAGTCGATTTGTCATATTTTTATGATCACGATAAATTCTAATATCTTCAAAATATAAAACAGCTTGATTAGCTTGAATAATCCTTAAAAAATCCCCTATCTTTTCTGCCTCTTTAATATAAACCATATATCCTTTTTCACGAACTAATATCTTACTATTTAAATCAAATCCATTTAGAAGACGAGAAAAAAAGTTAGCTTCCTCTTTTTCATCTAATAAAAATTCTAAATGATATCTAGCCGTTTTAGGATCATTAATACTTCCTTTTGCAAGAAAAACCCCTCTGATATAAGCACAAATTTCCTCCTGTGATCCTAGAATAAAATCCTTTGGAAAAATTAAAAAATTCCCTACTTCATCAATAATAGATAAATCTTTTAAAATAAAATCTACTTTTTCAGAAATCATAATTAAATATAAATTATTTTTGCTAAAATTCATATTTTTTCTAGTTTCAATTTCACAAGTAACATCATATAAATCTTTAACTAATTGATAAATTCTTTTTGCAACTGTTGCATTTTCTGTAACAAGATCAATCGTAGTGTCTGTACAAGTACCATTATTTCGAAAAAAGCCAGATAATTCAGATATACTTTCTAATCTAGTATTTTTTATTCTAGAAATTTCTTCTTTAATTGTTGTTGTAAAAGACATTATATCACCTCATTAAATAAGAAAAAATAATAGAACTCAATTTCAAGCTATTATGACGAATAGTATGATCAATAGTTGTAAGTAAATCATCTTCAATTAATTCTATCTTTGATTTTTTTAATACAGAATAATCAATCATAACTGGATCTTTCTGTTCTTCCGTTGCATATTTTTTTAAAATTTTTTCATCTACTTTAGTATTACTAGCTATAACCACATCTATCTCATTTTTTCCCAAATACTTTTCAATCACTTGAATATGATCACTAACACCAAAATTATCTGTCTCTCCTGGCTGTGTCATTGCATTGCATAAATACATTACTTTACTAGAAGATTTTCTTATGTTTTTTACTACTTCTTTACATAATAAATGTGGAAGAATACTAGTATAAAGACTACCCATTGAAAAAATAATTAAATCTGCTTCGTTAATGGCAGTAATGACATCTTTCGTTACTCGAGGATTCTTTTGATAAAATATTCTTTTGTATTTTTTACTAGAATGAGTAACCATTTCCTCTCCTTCAATGATTTCTCCATCAACAGTTTCACCCATTAAAGTTAAATTATCTTCTGATAATGGTAATACTTTATGTTTTACATCCAATAATTTACTTACATATTCAATACTTGTTTGAAAACTTTTTGTCTTATGAAACATAGCAGCTAAAACCAAATTTCCTAAAGGGTGTCCATCTAAATCACTATAAGTTTTAAAACGATATTCCATCATATCTTTAATTTCTTCTGGAAGTTCAGACAAACTACTTAATACCTTTCTAATATCACCCATCGCAGGCATAGAAAATTCTTTTCTCAATTTTCCAGTAGAACGACCATTATCAGATACCGTAATAACTGCTGTAATATCAACAGGAAAATCTTTTAACCTACTTAATAAACAGGAAAGCCCAGTTCCACCACCAAAAATTATAATTTTCTTTTTCATCATATTCACCCACTTTATTGTATTCTATTTCTGATTAATAGACCCTATCTCACTGGGTTCATAATTTAATAATACATCTCCTAATTTTTCAATCACAATTTTTGATAAATCTTTAGTCTGTAAAAATGATATATCAATATCCATATTATATTTTAATATATCGTAATAAGAGTTAGTAGCATATTTTTTTGCCAATTCTTGCAAAAATGTTTCAAGTGGTAAACATGGTGCCTTCTCATCAATAGGCTCTTTTGTCACCACATCATAAGGTTTCAAAACTAATTCATTATTTTCTGTTCTATCTACAGCCTCTAATACACAAAGTCCAAATGTAGTAACTTCTCCTTCTTCAATAGGATAAATCAAAAACTTTGCCGCATACGCACTTACTTTACCATCTTTCTCAAAAATTTTAGAAGACCCTGCTAAATATTCACCATTTTTTCGTATAGTTCTATCTGCCTTAAGACCTGCAACACCAGTAAATTGATAAATTCCAGGCATCGTAATTTGATATTTTAAAGTATCATCCAAAGGAAAATCACAAACCATTTCATGAATTTCTATTTCTTGATATCCTAACTGATACATACCTTCTATTCTATTTTTTAAAATTTGTTGTTTGCACTCATCTAAAGTTAATGGATAAGATAAATCCTTACAATAATTTTCTCCTTTTAAAGAAGTATCCAATATCCTATTAATATTTCCCTCTTTCATTAACTCACGCCAAAATTTTTTGGAAATAAAATGAAAAAAATCTTCTGTTTTAAAAATATTTTTATCAATCTCCAATTGATAATCAGATAAAGTTATTGGTAATAACGTTTTCAAATAACTTTGTACTGGAATACTAACCGTATTAAGAAAATCTACTTCATCATTTGTTTCTATGTCATAAGCTCGCCATTTATCGGTCTCTAATAAATAATAAATCCTCATAACGATGGTTCCATCTTCTACCGTTGGATAGAAAAACAATTTATCTAATTGTTTATTGACTGTCTTCTGTCCAACATCTTTAATTACAAAATTATCATCTGCTAATTGTCCTTGAAAAATTCCGCAAACTTTAAAATCAGAATTTTGTTCTTCAACTTCTTCATTACAAACTGCAAATAATTCCATTAAAACTTCTTGCAAATAATAGTTATTATAACATGATTGAAATTGATTAAAAAAATTCAAAGCAAATTGATAGGATTCTAATAAAGTAATTCCTGATCTATTTTTTAATTCTTGTTTTAATCTTTTCTTCAATAAAATAGTTAAATTTTCTCTTAATAAATTTTCCTCCTCTATCGTAATATATTCTGCATCATTTGTTTCTAAATGTGCATCTAAAGCATCAATTAAATATTCTAAGTTTTCTTTTTTTAATTTTTCTCTTAAATCGAAAATATTTTCTTTTGAATACGTTGAAAAATCATAATCTAATAGCTTAACAATTTGATAAGCAATCGCTGCTGTATTTTCATAATTGATATATTTTTTATAAGGATCATCAAAATATGTATGGTAATTATCGCTAAGCAAATAATTCATGAAAACAGTATCAAATCCTTCTGACAATGCTTTGCCATAATTATCATCATAATGATAATAATTAAAATGAGTTACTTGATTATTTATTTTTAAGTTAATATTATTCAAAAGGTGCCCTAATTCATGAAAAATAACATTTTTTCGATATGTAATACTTTCATAATCTTCTTTTAAATGGATAGTATTGGTAGCAGAATTATAAAAACCATCTACTCCTGTCATGGTCCATTCATTATTGGGTATAATTTTAATTTTTAGTGTCTTCAAATTTTCATTTAAAATTCTTATCTCTGATGTCGGTTCCTTCTGCTCTAAATTATTTAAAAATATATGAATATCATTTTTACTATTCATATCGATAGATGGATTAGAATCAACAGTCTTTCTTAAATCATCAAAACTTACAGTACTCAATCCACAATCCTCTAAAGTTACTTGATGAGAAATGGAGGATAATTCTTCTTCCTCTAATCCTTTCTTAGGATCGATTTCTATTGTAGATGATAGAAATTGATTATTGAAATGAATATTAGTATGAGAATCTTCCATTAATGATAAGAAAGAAGTCCCAATTACAATTCCAATTCCCCCTATTAGCAATTTTTGTTGAAAAGAATACTTCTTAGCTCTTAAAATCCCATCCGATTTCTTATTATAAATAGAATTCAAATAAATATAATCAAAAAGTTCTGGATAGTAATATTTTTTTACATTATTTTGTTTTTTTACTTCTAAAAAAGCTTTTCTATGATTCTCATCACAAAAAACATCAAAATATTTATGATGAAACTGAATACACAGTAATTTTCGATAAACTGCCATATAAACACCTCTTTTCACAAGTTTACTTTTGAATCAACGATAAATTGAATATTTACTTTATAATAATTAAAAAAATTCATACTAAAAGATATCTATAATATTTTCTCACAATACAATAAAATTAAAAGGATAAAAAACAATTAAAATCAAAGAAATCATTTCTTATCTCTTACTGATCATTTATCAAATTTATTTTACCACCAATTCATACTTTTTTATAGAAGAAATATAAAAAAGCAAAATTGCTTTACATTCTCACAATTCTGCTCATAATTTTTATTTTATCAATATATATCATGCATTTCAATTTTGATAAATCATCAATGTCAAAAATTATAATAGTTTTCTTAAAAATAAATTTCTTTTTTCTCTTTATCTTTATAGAGATTATCAAACCTAGTTCCCTTCTTACAGAAAATAAGCATACCAATTCCTACCAAGATAAAAATAATAGATACGAGTTGAGCAATACGGAAATCTCCTAACATTAAACTATCCGTACGCATTCCTTCGATAAAGAAGCGCCCTACCGAATACCAAATCAAATAAACACCTGTTAATTGTCCCGTTTTCAAATACTTATATCTTCTTACCATCAACAAAGCAAAAAATCCAAATAAATCCCAAATAGATTCATAAAGAAAAGCAGGATGGTGATAAGCTCCATTAATATACATTCCCTGAATTAAAAAGTCGGGAAGACCTAACTTCTGTAAATTCTCTAACGTAGTAACAACACCATAAGCCTCTCCATTAAAGAAGTTTCCCCATCTTCCGATTGCTTGTCCTAAAATCAATCCAACCACAAGAATATCTAACACTTTTAAGGTTTTGGCATGATATTTCTTCGTATATAAGATAACGGCCAATAATCCAAATAAAATTCCTCCATGAATCGCTAACCCACCATTCCATACTTCAAAAATTTCAATCGGATATTTAAGATAATAGTCTAAATGAAAAGTTACATAATAAAGTCTTGCTCCAATTAATCCCACAATAAATCCATAGAAAATAAGATTAATAATAAAATCTTGATTAATTTTTTGTTTTTTACATTCATGTAAAATTACTACGGTTGCTAGAAAAACTCCTAAAAAGATAAAAATCGAATACCAATAAACTTGCAAAAACCCAAAATCCAAAGCTACTCTATCCATTATTCTTAATCCTCCTCATAATAGGTGTAATAATAAGATAATCAATGATTAGATTGATCACTGATATTAAAATGGCAATAAAAAATACAGTCCAAATTCCTTCAATTTCAAAATGAGAACCCAATATCCATTCTGTTAATTTTAAAATAATGACATTAAGGAAAGGATAAAACAGTCCTACCGTAATACCTGTAAGTGGTAACGTTAAATAAAAGAGAATTGGTTTAATCGTTTTATTTAATATAAAAATAATTAACGTTGCTAAAATTCCATACAAATATAAATGATTAGCATCAATATGAAAACTATCAAAATAAGTTGCTACCAATACTAATATGAATGCATAGCAGAAAAAATGAGCTAACCAATCTATGATATTATCCATATGAACTTTGAAATTGTTTTTCATTCTCTCACCTATTTTTATAACATTTTCTGCAAAAATTTTCCAGTCTTAGACTCTTTTACTTGAGCAATCTCTTCTGGAGTTCCTGTAGCAATCACTCTTCCTCCATGATCTCCTCCATCAGGGCCTAAATCAATAATATAATCCGCACATTTCACAACATCTAGATTGTGTTCAATCACTACTACTGTATCTTTATTATCTACTATTTTTTGAATAATTGCAAGTAGTCTCTGAATATCTGCACTATGAAGTCCTGTCGTTGGTTCATCCATGATGTAAAGTGTTTTTCCGGTTGGCTTCTTTTGAAGTTCCTTAGCAAGTTTTACTCTTCCCGCTTCTCCTCCCGATAAGGTAGTAGCACTCTGTCCAAGTTTAATATAACCAATTCCTACATCTTCTAAAACTTGTAACTTTGATTTTAATTTTGGAACATTTTGAAAGAATTCTAAGGCCTCACTAACACGCATATCTAATACTTCTGCAATATTTTTATCTTTATATTTTATGCGAAGGGTCTCACTATTATACCTAGTACCATGACAAACCTCACAAGGAATATAAACATCTGGTAAAAAGTGCATTTCAATTTTCTTTACTCCATCTCCACGACAAGCTTCGCATCTTCCTCCCTTCACATTGAAGGAAAAACGATCTTTGCCAAATCCATACATTTTTGCTTCTTTTGTCGTAGTAAATAAATCACGAATTTCATCAAAAACACCAGTATAAGTAGCCGGATTACTACGTGGAGTTCTACCAATTGGATTTTGAGAAATCTCTACTACTTTATCCAAATAATCTAAACCAGTAATTTTTTGATGTTTCCCAGGTTTTACCTTACTTTTATAAATCGTACTATAAGCAGCATTACACAAAATTTGATTTACTAGTGTACTTTTTCCACTTCCACTAACCCCCGTTACACAAGTAAAGGTTCCAAGAGGAATACTAACATCTATATTTTTTAGATTATTTTCACAGGCTCCTCGAATTTCTATCTGCTTTTTAATTCCTTTTCTTCTAGTTTTTGGAACTTCTATTTTTTCTTTTCCACAAAGATAACGACCCGTAATGCTGTTTTCATTTTTCATTACTTCTTCTGGAGTTCCACAAGCAACAATTTCTCCTCCATGTTCCCCTGCTCCAGGCCCAACATCTACTAAAAAATCACTAGCTAACATCGTATCAATATCATGTTCTACCACAATCAAAGTATTTCCTAAATCTCTCATTTCTAATAAAGATTGGATTAACTTCTCATTATCACTTTGATGAAGACCAATACTTGGCTCATCTAATACATACAAAACACCTGTTAATTTAGAACCAATCTGCGTAGCCAAACGAATTCTTTGTGCTTCTCCACCAGACAAAGTCCCTGCTGAACGGCTTAAAGTTAGGTATTCTAATCCTACATTCTTTAAGAAATATAATCGAGATAAAATTTCTTTTACTAACAATTCAGAAATTTCTTTCTGAGAAGGAGTTAACTGCAAGGTTTCAAAAAAAGGAATCAATTTTTGAATACTCAAACAAGTTACTTCATAAATATTCTTTCCACCAACTAAAACAGATAAAACACTATCTTGAAGTCTAGCTCCATGACACGTTTCACACTCGGTTTCCATCATATAATTTTCTAACCAATCTCGAATCCAAGTACTATTTGTTTCCAGATATCTTCGTTCTAGATTAGGAATAATTCCTTCATAATAATCTTTTTGATTATAAAGATTTCCACTTTTAGACTGATATTGAAAGTGGATAATTTCATCACTTCCATAAAGAATATAATTCTGCTGTTGTTTGGTTAATTTGGAAAAAGGTTTATTCATATCAATTTTATAATGTTTGCATAAACACTCTAAACGTTTAAAATCTAGGGCTTCTGGATCATCTGTTAACGTTTTGATGGCCCCATTATTCAAACTTTTTGAATCATCTGGAACCACTAAATCAGGATCCATTTTCAACTTAACCCCTAGTCCCTTACAGTCAGGACAAGCTCCAAATGGTGCATTAAAACTAAACATTCTGGGTTCTAATTCTGGTAAAGAAAAATCACAGTAGGGACAAGCAAAATTTTCGGAATAAACAACTTCCTTCTCCCCTAAATAATCAATCACTACTTTTCCATGAGATAATTGAATGGATTGTTCAATAGACTCTGCTAAACGACTTCTACTATCTTCTTTTAACACAATACGATCTACAACTACATCAATATTATCCTTTTTATTTTTTTCTAAAACAATATCTTCACTTAAATCATACATTTCCCCATTTACACGAACTCTTACATAACCAGATTTTCTAAAATCATCAAACAAGTCTTTATGAGTTCCCTTTTCCCCATGTACAACCGGAGATAAAATCACTAATTTGGTTCCGAACTCATGTTCCATGACTTTATCCACAATTTCATCAACAGATTGAGAAGTAATTGGTACATGATGTTTTGGACAATAAGGAACACCAATTCTCGCAAACAATAATCTTAAATAATCATATATTTCTGTTACCGTTCCTACGGTAGAACGAGGATTTTTAGAAGTTGTTTTTTGGTCAATACTAATGGAAGGAGATAGTCCCTCAATAGAATCGACATCTGGTTTTTCTGTTCCTCCTAAAAATTGTCTAGCATAAGCTGATAGGCTCTCTACATATCTTCTTTGTCCTTCTGCATAAATCGTATCAAAAGCCAAAGAACTTTTTCCACTACCACTAACTCCTGTCATGACAATAAATTGATTCTTTGGTAATTCCAAATCTATATTTTTTAAATTATTTTCTCTAGCCCCTTTAATAATAATCTTATCCATATAATCACCTTTTCACTTTTCTTATTATATCATAAATCATGGCAATAAGTTCAAAATTCATTACTAGGATTATCCATAATAGTGATTTTACCATAAAATTAGTCTTACCAAGTATTTGGTAAGACTAATTATAAAAAGAATTATTATAATAATAAAATAATTGAATTTTTACATCAAACCCATTAAGTATAGCGCTACTCTCACCATTTGAGAAGTATAAGAGTTTTCATTATCATACCAAGCTACTACTTGTACAAAGCTTTTTCCATCTTTTAAAGCATTTACTTTTGTTTGTGTAGCATCAAAAACCGCACCATGAGTATCCCCTACAATATCACTCGATACAATATCTTCTTCTGTATAACCAAAAGAAGTACTTTCCTTTTCTTTCATCACAGCATTGATTTCTTCTTTGGTAACAGTCTTTTCTACAATAGCATCCAAAATGGTTAGGGAACCATCTGGAACAGGAACTCTTTCGGCACTACCAATTAGTTTTCCTTCTAATTCTGGAATAACTAAACCAATTGCTTTGGCCGCACCTGTTGAATTTGGCACAATATTAATAGCTGCTGCTCTTGCCCTTCTAAAATTACCTTTACGATGTGGTCCATCTAATAACATCTGATCTCCTGTATAAGCATGAATCGTAGTCATAATACCAGATTCAATCTTTGCATAATCATTTAATACCTTTGCCATAGGGGCAAGGCAGTTAGTAGTACAAGAGGCAGCAGAAATAATAACATCATCTTTCGTTAAAGTATCTTCATTTACTCCATAAACAATCGTTTTGACATCATTTCCTGCTGGAGCTGAAATAATTACCTTCTTTGCTCCTGCTTCAATATGTTTCATTGATTTTTCACGACTGGTAAAAAATCCGGTACATTCTAATACCACATCGACTCCTAATTCTTTCCATGGTAAATTACTAGGGTCTTCTTCTTTATAGATTGAAATTTCTTCTTGATTTACAATAATAGAATTCTCTGTATAATGAATCGTATCAGCTAATTCATATTTTTTTTGAGCAGAATCATATTTTAATAAATAGGCTAACATTTCTGGAGAAGTTAAATCGTTAATGGCTACTATTTCAATTCCATATTTTTGAAACATCTGTCGAAAAGCTAATCTTCCAATTCTCCCAAATCCATTAATTGCTACTTTCATATCTTCATCTCCTATTTTCATTATATAGTCTTTCCCAATTTCCTTCAATATATTTATACTAAACTTTACAGTTTATTCATAAGATTATTACGAGGTGGACTATGAAATTTATTATAAAAAATGGTCTTAGTAGTAAATATACTCCAGAAGATACCTTAGATGCAATTAAACTTGCTACTTATACCAGTTATATTGATGGTGTTTTATTAAATTTAAACATGAGTAAAGATGGAGAGATTATTGTCTATCGCTACGATAGTTACTTAAATCATCCTAAACATCCTATTGCGAATCTAACAACAACCGATTTAGCAAAATATAATTTAGGAAGTAAAGTACAAAGGCACAATTTTATTACCTTAAAACAAGTATTAGATGTTTTTTCGAATACTACAAAACTCTTAGTTTTAAATGTAGAAAATCTCGGTCAAAACAATACTATCTTAATCGAAAAAGTAAAAGAATTAGTAAATGAATACCCCAATGATAATGTTTATATCCAAAGTGCTAATAAAGAATTAGTATTACTAGCCAAAGAAAAACTAACATCGATTAGAAGTGGAGCTAGAATTACGACCCCCGATCAGTATTTTTGGAATTTAAATTTAGATTTTTATACCGTTTGTATGAATTCTTTACCACTAACAAGCTGTCAACAAGATATGATGAAAAAAATGAGTAATCATATTTATATTATGTTAGATGGTATTTCTAGTAAAGAAGATATGAAGGAAGCAAAAGAGGTATTAAAAGATCAAATGGATGATATCTTTATCGTTACTTCGAACTTAGTCAAAATTATGGAAGAAAATTCTTAAAAGAAGATATCCACAAAAGCTGTGGATATCTTCTTAGATTTTAAAACATCCTCCTCCAATAAATTCTCTTAAAATAGAATCATCTGGAATACTTTCCGATGGAATTGGTAAGAATAAATTTAAAAAATTGATTAAACGTAATGCTTCATTGTAGTAAGGAGATTTTGGTTCTACAGAATATAGTAAGGGTTCTACAAAAGTTTTCAATACTCCTAACTCATAAATCATAGCTGTATTAAAAGTAAAATCCGCTTCATCTTGATAAGGAAAAATATATTTTTCCTCCCCTTCTCTTACTTTTGCCCAACTCTTTAACGTTTCTTCTACTTTATTTCCACGTGTTCTATTATCTCTTACGATTCTACGTAATAAACGATTATCGGTAGTAGATACTCTGACATGGTTATCAATATTTAGTTCTGTTAAAGCAGATAAGTAAATGGTAATCTTTTTTTCTTTTGGAATATGCTCTAACACTTTCGGATTCAAAGCATGAATTCCTTCAATTAATAAGATATCCCCTGCTTCTAATTGCATCGTATCTTTCCATTCTTTTTCTCCTAATACAAAGTTAAACGTAGGAATTTTTGTTTCTTCCATTTTTAAAAGTTTTTCAATCGTCTCTTCAAACAATTTTAAATCAATTGCTTCTAATCTTTCAAAATCATAATTTCCTTCTTCATCCATTGGCGTATCCTCTCGATCTAAAAAGAAATCGTCCATGGATAACATCTTCGGATTTTTCCCTAAACTTTTTAAAGAAAGCATTAATTTATTAGCTGTAGTCGTTTTTCCTGTAGAAGAAGGTCCTGCTAATAACACAATCTTAGCATCTTCTCTGGCAATAATTTTTTTTGCTAACTCCATTAATCCATGATTTTTCATCATTTCATCCATTTGAATTAATTCTTCAATCTTGCTATTAGATACTCTTTTATTTAAATCTACTACATTCTTTAAATGTAATCTTTCTGCCCATTCTCTAGATTCTTTAAATAAAGTAAATACATTATTCCGATGTTCATAAGGTTTAATTCCCCCCTTCATATAAATGGTTGGAAATCTTAACACAAATCCATTTTCATTTAAATAAGTTAATTCGAAATGAGATAAGACTTTTGTATTAATTGGCATCAAACTATAAAAATAATTATAATGATCCCCCAAACGATAAAGAGTTAAATGGGTAGAAGAAATATACTTCATAATTTCAGATTTTGGATAATCTCCTATTCCTTTAAAATAATCAATCGCATCTAATCTGGATACAGTAACACGATTAATTGGATAGGCCAAGTCTGATACCTGTTTCATTTTTTCTGCTAATTTTTCAATATCCTCTGCCGTCAATTGAATCGTTGTTTCTACATATAATCCCTTATCTAACGAATGATTTACATATAAATTCTGATTCTTTCCAAATAATAATTGAAAAGCATAAATCATTAAATAAACAAGTCCATTTAAATAAATGGCATTCGCTCCTCGGTTCGTTAAATCAAAAAACTCAATCGTACAGTCTTTCTGAATGGTTTCTGTTAATTCTTTATAGATTCCATCTACCTTTGCTACAATAATTTCATATTGAAAATTAGATTGATAATTTTTTGATAATTCTTCTAATGTAATTCCTCTTGTTACTTCTACGATTTGATCATTGATCGTTACTTTAATTCCATTCATAATGATTCCCCTTTATTCTTTTTCGTAATCGATACCAAAATACTTAAAGTCATTAGTTCTGGTATCATGAAAGAAGAGTTTGGATACTTTTTGAGATATTTCATTCCTTTTTCTACTTCATTCCAATAATATGCATCTAATTCATCTGTTATTTTTATATTTTCAAAAGATACTGAATTATTTCGGGATAGAAAAGAGTTTAAAAAAAGGAATTTTTCTTTTTCTAAAGGAATACCAATCTCTTTTAATTGTTTTTCTAATTCCTCCCATGTAATTTTTTTCATCTCTAACACAAAAGCAGAAGAATTGGTTTGAAATAAAGTTTGCATCATTTTTTTGATATCTTCTTTTGTCCTTGGATTTTCTAAAACTACATCACGAAATACTTTTTGAATTGTTGTTTTGGCTTCATAATGAAAATACTTTTGAAGTTCTTCTATTCTTTGATTGGAAGTGAATCCTAACTCTTCTATAGAAGTTGCATTTTGAATCCGTCTTATTTCCTCTCTAAAAGAAATATTTTCTTGAAAATAAGAAGAGATATCTGCTAACAATCTTTGTTCTTCTTTTAATACCATGTATAGTTCTTCTATACACTGATTAGAGAGTTTATGATAAGTATTTTCTAACGTTTGAAGTTTTCTTTTTTGAAATACTCGTTTTAGAATATTACTTTTTAAAATTGTTAGTTTTTCTTCTATCTCTTTTCTTTCTAGTATTATCGTATCAAAATCATAAGAAGAAAATTTTTTTTGAGTAATTTGCAATCTTTCTTCTAAATTCTCTAACATCTTCTGTTTTTCTTTAGTCTCTCGAATGAAAACTCCTTTTATTTTATCAAGCATTTCATCACCTTTTATCTTACAAGGATATTGTATCACATTTTGTCTGATCAATAAATGTATAAAATAAGAAATTTGACACTATGATAAATATAGGTGATCAAAATGAGTTTAGTACCAATGGTAGTAGATAAAGAAACAAACGGAGAAAGAAGTTATGACATTTTTTCTCGTTTATTAAAAAATCGAATTATTTTACTGAGTGGAGAAATTGATGATTTTGTAGCAAATAGTGTGGTAGCACAGTTACTTTATTTAGATTCTATCAATCATGATGATATTAGTTTATATATCAATTCTCCTGGTGGTTCTGTTACAGCTGGTATGGCAATTTATGATACTATGAATTTTGTCAAAAGTGATGTTTCCACCATTTGCTTAGGAATGGCTGCTAGTATGGCTGCATTCTTACTTTCTTCGGGAGAAAAGAAAAAAAGATATATCTTACCAAATGCCGAAGTCATGATCCATCAACCTCTAGGAGGAGCACAAGGTCAAGCAACAGAAATCAAAATTGCAGCAGAACATATTTTAAAATTAAGAGAAAAATTAAATAGCATTTTAGCAAAAAACACCAATCAGAAAATAGAAACCATTCAAAAGGATACAGAACGCGATAACTTTATGGATAGTAAAGAAGCATTAGATTATGGTTTAATCGATCAGATCATTGAAAAAGGACACAAATAGTGTCCTTTTATCTTCTTTTATATTGTTCTAATTTATGATCCATATAATAAATTTGATCTTCTATTCTGTTAAAATTAAAGTTAATCCATTTATCCCAAGTTGCATCGGTAGGATGGATCGCTACATCTCCCAATTTCTCACGGTATTGTTCTCGATAATCAAAATAAGAACGACTACTATAAAAAGCTGGCGTTGGAAAGTAATATTTTAAATTTTTTTCCGTTAATTCATAAATTTTAACATTTTGCAGCATACGACCTAATCTAGTATTACCATCTTGAAACATTTGTAATGCACCAACTAATCCATGAATTAAACATGGCTTTACTAAAGTATATTGCTCATGTAACTCACTATTGTAATAAAGTGTTAAATTCATAATTCCCTGTTCTATATCCTGATACGGTAAAGAAAAATAAAGAATCTTTAAATCTCCCTTACCAGATTTGGAAACAAAACCTAAATTATTATCACGATAATCTTTTTTAGCATACTGACTACTAGATGTTCCTAATAAAAGCTTTCTATGAGATTCAATGACTTCTTCTCTTGTTAATTGATTTAATGGATACCTTTGCACTTTTAATAAATAATCCAAAGCACTCTTTTTCTTATCTTGTAAAAATAAGTTTAATAAATAAGAATCTTCTTTTTCCAAAACTTGCGTATCCATAATTTCCTGTGTTTTAATTCCCTTTAAATAAGAATCCTGTTTTGTTTTATTTAAAGAAAATATATTTTTTAAATACTCTTGATACTTTTCAAGTACCTCTTGTTCTCTTTCAATGATATAATCTGAAATCTTTAAATCTGCAATTGTCTCAAAAATATCCAGACTAACAATCGGATATAATCCGCTTTTTCTTAATTCTTCCATTTTTTCGATTTCTTGTTCCTGTAGTGATGTCATACTATCACCCCTTTAATTAGGGCAAATTATAGCACACTTTTTTAAAATTGTCAATTTTTTATAAAGTAAAGATAGTGTTTCCAAAGTAAGAAAATCTTAGAAACACTATCAACAATAGAACAAATAGAAATAAAAATTTAAATTTCACCTATATATTCTAATAATCTTAAAAATAAACGAATATATTCTCTTCCTAAATTATATTTTCTTAATTTTCGAATTTCAATTCTTTTTCTCTTAATTGGTAAACCGCTAAACATAATGGAAGATATTTTTTCTTTTAATACTGTATTAATTGGCAAATCTAATAAAATACTATCGATATCATCATTAATTAAACGAATGGCATCGATTTCGATATCTTTTCCCTTACAATTCAAAGTAAATTGACCAATAGCAGGGACATGTTCTACCTCTACAATAAAATCTGTATCATCGACATAACTAATTGTTTTAATTTGAGTATCATTAAAATAAGCAAATACCGTATTCGCTTTTTTAGTATTACGAAAACGAATTTTATAATTACGGTAATCAGAAACAACACCACGATTTGCCTCAATAGTACGAATAATAACAGTATAATTACTAGGTAAATAATTATAATCAATCTGCGTAATCAAATGATTCTCTTCTTGATCATCTTTGTCTTCATATAAATTAAATGTACTATTTTCTCCAGGAAAAATATGAATTTCAAAAGAATCAGGATTTCCTGTAAAGTTTAATTGATCTGTATTATTTAATGGAACAATAGCACCTCTTTTTACAAATACAGGATAATCTTCATCCCGAAAGAAAGAAACATACTGCTTATTTCCAGGAAATTTCTTTCCTGTATTAAAGTCATACCAAATTCCCTCTGGAATAAAGAATTTATGAATAGTACGATTAATTAAATTATCTTTTTTTGTTAAAATAGGAGAAATTAACATCTCTCCAAAATAATATTCTTGCTGATAATTTTCATCATCATAAACCCAAGGATAATCATAATAAAGAGGTCTAAAAACTAAATTACCTTCTTTATGATAATAATAAGCTTTCGAATATAGATAAGGAATTAAACGATGTCTTAATTTTAAATAATGATCAATCACCTCTAAAGTTCTAGCATTCCATCTCCAAGGTTCTTTACGATAATATCTTCCACGAGGAGCATGAAATCTTAAAATAGGTCCAAAGGTTGCCAATTCAATAGAACGAATATATAGTTCTTCTTCTTCAATTCCTCCATAATTACCAGCTACATCATTACTAATCCAGGTAACACCAATATTACTAGCTTGTCCCTGAATCATTGGTATCTTTTTTAACATTTCCCAGCCTACTAAAGTTTTCCCAGTATACTGTACAGGATAACGATGAGAAGCAAGTAAAGCATTTCGAGCAAGAATTAATTTTCGAGTACTAGAATTCGTATTTGGATTCGTATACAAAGATTGATTCAAAAACCATAAACCATCTAAAGAAATCTCATTGGTCTTGATATCATTCCAAAAAAAGTCTACACCCATCTTAACAAGTGGAGATATCATAAATTGGTAAATAGCATTTAGTAAAGCTGGATTTAAAGGATCAAAAGAAATAATTTTATGATCGGTTACTTTAAAATAAGAAGCAATATCAGGATAGTGTTCTTCAAAAGGATAAATTCCTTGTACAGGATTAAAATGAACCCCCACTTTGATATTTTTTTGATGTAATTGAGCAATTAAATTAGTAGGATTTGGAAATAATCCTTTTTGAAAACTATAACCAGTAGAAAGTTGAGTACCATCCGTTAATTTTGTAGGGTGCCAAGCTTCATCTAACAGTAAAACCGATAAAGGAATTTCTCTTTTTTCAAAATGATTCGCAATCTCCAAAATTTCTTCTTCTTTATATTCTAAATCACGACTCCACCAATTTCCTAAAGCATATCTAGGAATCATAGCAGGAAAACCAGTCAAAGTAAAATAATCTTTTAAAGCTAATTGAAAATCATTACCATATACAAATAAATATAAATCAATGCCTCTTTTTGCTCTTTTCTGTGGATAATGGTTTTCATCATAAATATAATTATTACTATCATCCAAAGAAGCAAAACCATCCACGGAATAAAGTCCATTTCTAGGTTTAGAATCACTTTCACTGCCATCCAAAGAAACAAACATACCTTTATAATTTCTTACTTCTGGATGATGATAATACCAACTATGATCTGAATTATTTAAATCAACCTTTAAATTAGATTGAGGGACAAGTTTTCCACCGTCAAAATTTCTTTCTTTCGTATAAGAAAGTGTGAAATACTTAGAACGAATCACTAAAAAACGTTCATCTTGTGTTACCGTAAATTCTGGCTTTGGAAAATTTCTAAAACGAACTAATTGTGTTTCATTATCATAAAAAACTCCATCAGGGCTATATTCTAAACGAAGTAATCTTTCTGTTAATACACTAATTCGATAGTGTTTTCCCTTTAAAACCATTTTCGAATCGGTTGTCAAAGGATTTTGATTCGTAACAGCTATCTTTTCTTTTTCTAATATGGTTTCTGTTTTAGGATGGTCCGGTATTTCAGAAATTATATTTTTTTGTTCTAAACTTGGTTCTTCTAATATCTCATTCGTATCTTTCATTTTATCACCCTATTATTCATTTTATTATATTAATCATATCATATTTTACTTCAAAAAAAAAGCTATAACATAAAAAGTTATAAGCTTAATTCTTCTATTCCTAAATTCTCAATGTACTGATATAATGGATGATTCATTAAATTTTCATAAATAGTCAAAGTTTCTTCTTCTGAAATATCTTCTATACTAACACTATCGGTAATCGCAGTAGTATCTATCTTTTCATCCCAGTAAATATCCTGTTGAATGGATAATTTCAATATTTCTTGCTCTACAGAGCCACTCACAAATGAGATTTTAATTGTCTCCTGTGCTTGATAGTTTTTTTGCTGTTCGATATAAGCAGTAGAGTTAATAGCAAGTTTAATAGTTCCTTCATCAGTATCGATCATAGCGATCAACTCCCCATCTTTACTAGTTCCATGAAAACCAAGTTTTGTTTGTTCGACTTGTAAGTATCCCTCAAATTCATATTGATCATTATTTTTTATAGTTTCTAAAGAGAAAAACTCCTCATTATCAACGGTGAAAGTGATCTTTTCTTTTTCTTCTATTTGATATCGAATAGAATCTTCATTACTGGAAAGTTCATATAAAACAATTTTGTTAAAACCATAATAATAAACATTATAATATAACTTTTCATCTGAATTCATACCAGAGATATTATGAATAAAATCTTCTAAAGTACTAAGAATTTTTTCTTCAGAGATTTCAATAAAATCAGCTATATTTTTTAATAACTTAGTATCATTTTTTAAACTATCAGTAAAACTAGAAAGCATCTGTTTAATGGTCTCATCTGTAATTTCATAAGATAATTTATTTACTTTCTTTTCTTTTCCTTGATAAAGAATAGTTGTCTTTGATTTTTGAATATTTTCCTCTTCGATACAATTATTAATGGATTCTTTTAATATATCTAAAATTTTCTTTAAATCTTCACTATTTAAAGAAGAAGTATAAGATAAAGTTGAATCTACTGGTAAATAATAATATTGAGGAGTAATATCATCTATGAAAAAATACATCTTAGATGGATCAAAAATAACATTTGCATCAAATAATTCTTCTTGATTTTGAAGAATCGTAACATCCAAACGATTCCTTTGTTCTTTCTTATTACTCAATGAATTGAATATAATTCCCATATTCTGATCCATGGAATCCAAATTCATAGTATAACGAATCCCTACATCATCATGAGCAACTACTTGATCCAATAAATCCATTTCTTCATCAGAATCCAATAATTGATCTAATTTATTAGTCAAATTAGAAACACTTTGCAGCATCACTACTTTATCGCTAGAAACTGCCATGAATCCAAAAATCAATAAACCAATAGAAATAACAGACAACAAAATAGCAAAAATAGTAACTTTATGATTTTGTTTTTTATTAAAATTAGGTTCAATTTGTTCCATTCTATACACCACCTATTATTGTCATTATATAGTTTATTTCCAAAAAAAGCAATCTATTCTAAATTTTTTGTCGAAATTTTGTGGAAAAATGATAAAATAAGGAAAAGGAACGTGATGACATGAAAAATCCTTTTCAATATAGTGATTCGAATAAAAGATATCATACTTTGGATTACTTTTATAAACAAAAATTTCATTCGAAAGTAGCAAAAATTAGTTTAAATGCTGGATTTACTTGCCCAAATAAGGATGGTACCAAAGGATTTGGTGGTTGCATTTATTGTTCAAAATTAGGTAGTGGTGATTTTGCTGGAAGCCAAGAAAAAGATGTTGTTACCCAATTTCAAGAAATACAAAAAATGATGGAAAAAAAATGGAAAGACACCCTTTACATAGGATATTTCCAGGCAAATACCAATACCTATGCCAAAGTTGCTGTACTAAAGCAGAAATATGAACCAATTTTAGCTTTAGAGAAAGTAATTGGTTTAAATATTGCCACTAGAGCAGATGCCATAACAGAAGAATGTTTAGATTACTTAGAAGAACTTTCGAAAAGAACTTATTTAACGATCGAACTAGGTCTTCAAAGTATTCACGAAAAAACGATTCAACTCATTAATAGAGGTCATGATTTAGCTTGTTTTGAAGATATGGTTAAAAAATTAAGAAAAAGAAACATCAATGTAATAGTTCACATCATCAATGGTCTTCCTGGTGAAACAAAAGAAATGATGTTAGAAACAGTAGAATACTTAAATCAATTAGATATCCAAGGAATAAAAATACATATGCTTCATGTAATCCAAGATACTCCTTTAGCGAAAATGTATAAGCAACAAAGATTTCATATTCTAACAAAAGAAGAATATATTGATATTGTAGTAGATCAGTTAGAAAGATTAAGACCAGAAATTGTGATTCATCGAATTACAGGAGATCCCGTAAAAGAAGATTTAATAGAACCAAAATGGCTTTTAAAAAAATTTTGTGTTCTGAATGATATTGATAAAGAAATGGTAAAACGAGAAACCTATCAGGGAAAAATGTGTTCCAAATAGGAGGTGTTTTTCAATTTTAAAGTTAAAGAGAAAACTATGGATGCTAGCAGGAATGATATTATTAATTTCAGTTATTATCGTTACTTTATACCCCACTGCTTGGCTAACAGTTCTTCCATTTGGCATTTCCTCTAGTATGGTAGTCTCTCTCTTATATGAGGATAAGAAAAAGAAAAAAAGAGAAGAACAAAAAAAGAAAGAACCAATTCAACCATTTTTTCCCCCTAATCAAACGGAAAAATCAGAATCTTTAGATTTCGTTGATGATATTTTTTTAGATCATACAATTTCTGCTACTGATAAAAAAAGAATGTTAATGATCTATAAACAAGAATATCTCAACACCAAAGCAGAAGAAAAACCAAAAAGAAAGGAGCTAAGTTAGCTCCTTTTTTGATGTTGTAAAACATCTTCGTAGTAATGTTTACCTAACAAATAATAATGTTTCAAATTATTATTTTTCATAACCATCACCATTTTTAGTATGAACTCTCCTTGATAAAATATGCATAATATTCTTCAAAAGTAATTTGATGTTCATAGATATAAGTTGCTACTTCAATTCCTACATAACGATAATGCCATGGTTCATATCCGTAACCTGTTAAATATTCTTTTCCTTCAGGATATCGTAAAATAAATCCATAAAGATGCGCATGATCTTTCATCCAAATAAATTCTTTACTATTTACAAAATCATTTAAGTTAGTATGCCCTTTTTCACCGACATCTAATGCTAAACCTGTTTGATGTTCAGAATGACCTGGTCTTGCAGACCATTTATCCGCCCACGCAAGTCCATTTGCATTCTTATAATTTTGATAGAGGCTATTTTGAGTAGCATAACTACGATAAGCAGAATTATTACGGATATGATATCCTTCTTTTTCTGCATCATCTACTAATTTTTTAAAAGCTTCATAAGCAACACTACTTAATTTACTTCCACTTTTATTATCATACTGAGAATCCATTACTACTAAATCTCCATAGTGATAATTTTGCTCCAACTGATAATATTTATTGACAATCAATAATGTATCTTTAGAAGTATCTGTCTTCTGAATATTGGTATAAAATTCATAATCCAAATCACTATTCACATTGGTAACAATTTCTTTCGCATCATCGCTATGATAATTCATATAACGATCTAATCTAGATAATATAAAATAATCTTGATGAATCACATCTACTAATTTTTGAGAATAAGGATTCGTAATTCCTCGATTCACAAGATAAACAATATCCTTTAAAGAATAATCCGTATCTAACTGTGAGATATAGTTGATATAAGAAAATAAATTTTCAGAATGATATTCTTTTTCTTTCAATAAATCTGTTAAATAAGGTAAATATGGTTGTTTGGATAATTCTTCTATTTCCATACTAGAAAGTTTATGTTTTAACTCTACTACTTCCTCTTTCGAATACCCAATTTGGGATAAAGAATCTTGATTTGCATGGTAAACAGTCTGTAGTGAAATAAAAATAATCACTCCAAAAAGGAGAAAAAGGAAAAGGACACGTCCCCATTTTATTTTATATTTTCTTTTTTTCATTCCAATCACCTATTATCATTATACACCAAAAAAATTCCTAAGAATTTTTTTCTTAGGAATTTGACAGTTAGTTGTTTCAATTAAGCATCAATTTTGCTAACAGAACCAGCACCTACAGTACGTCCACCTTCACGAATAGAGAACTTAGTACCTTGTTCAAGAGCAATTGGGTGAATTAATTCAACAGTCATGCTAACATTATCACCTGGCATAACCATTTCAACTCCAGCAGGAAGTGTAATAACTCCTGTTACATCTGTAGTTCTGAAATAGAATTGAGGACGATAATTTGTGAAGAATGGAGTATGACGTCCCCCTTCTTCTTTACTTAGAACATAAACCTCAGCTTCGAACTTTGTATGTGGTGTAACAGTACCTGGTTTAGCAAGAACTTGACCACGTTCAACTTGTTCACGAGAAATACCACGAAGTAATACTCCTGCATTATCTCCAGCTTGAGCAAAATCTAATTGTTTACGGAACATTTCAATTCCAGTAACAACAGTTTTTTGTGTATCTTTGATACCAACAATTTCAACTTCATCATTAAGTTTTAATTGTCCACGTTCTACACGTCCAGTAACAACAGTTCCACGTCCAGTAATAGTGAATACATCTTCAATACTCATTAAGAATGGTTTATCAGTATCACGTTCTGGAGTTGGAATCCATTCATCAACTGCATCCATTAATTGTTTAACAGATTCTACATATTTAGGATCTCCTTCAAGAGCTTTTAATGCAGAACCACGAATGATTGGAGTAGTATCTCCTTCAAATCCGTATTCATTTAATAAATCACGAATTTCCATTTCTACTAATTCTAGTAATTCTTCATCATCAACCATATCGCATTTATTCATGAATACTACCATTCTTGGTACTCCTACTTGACGAGCAAGTAAAATATGTTCACGAGTTTGTGCCATAGGTCCATCTGTAGCAGCAATAACTAAGATTGCTCCATCCATTTGAGCTGCACCAGTAATCATGTTTTTAACATAGTCAGCATGTCCTGGACAGTCAACGTGTGCATAATGTCTTTTTTCTGTTTCATATTCGATATGAGCAGTGTTGATAGT
>CANPVK010000015.1 GCA_947581715.1 uncultured Bacilli bacterium | reverse complement strand
TACTATTTCTACCAATTTAGTCTTACAAATTCTACTTAATCCTTTTTTCTGAAATTTAACTTTTCATTTGAGTCTTTTTCATTTCTTCTATTTTCCTTTGAAATAATCACTGATAATCATTTGATTATTGAGATTCATTTTTTCCCTTATCTTTTTTAAAATATCATTTACATAAACCTCATTTTCTACTAATTTCATATTAGAATCATATAAGGTTTTTCCATCATAAAAAATATCTTTTGAAAAATAAACAAAATTTTCATGACGACTACTAAAAACATCAGTTCCTACATAATATTTTGGCTGATAAGAAATATCAAATAAATTGAATAAAGTTGGTAAAATATCAGCAGTATCCATTAAGGTAGAAATTTCTTGATGTTCTAAACCAGGAGTCCAAATCACAAGAGGTACATTTTGTAACAAATAATCACTTGTCGTATTTTTATATTGCCTCATCATTTCAAGATCACTATATCCATAACTATAATGATCCGTTGCTAATACTAATACTGTATTTTCCAAAAGTCCATCCTGTTGTAATCGTTGTAATAAAACCTTTAACATTTCATCAGTTTCTCTAGCTAAATTCCTAATACAAGATAACTCTAAATTTCCTTTAATAGCTAACTGATAAGGATTAGACATACAACGTTCATTTGTATTATCATAAGGTACATGAGCAGAATAAGTAATAACAAAGCTTAAAAATGGTTCTTCTCTTACAATATCGTGATAAGTATCATCACTCTTTATCAAATCGCTATCATTATAATAATTATAATCTCGATGATTAATCGTATAAATATCATCTAAAGCATAATGCATATCATACCCAAGTGCTTGATGAAAAAAGGTACGATTATAAAAATTACCGGTATTCGTATGAATCGATATAGCAGAATAACCATTTTTTCGAAATAAAGAGGCAAGAGACTGAGAATAGGTATTCTGATCATAATTATAGATTGCTTTCCCATTTTCAATAGCATATAATCCAGTATTCATAGCAAATTCAGAATTAATTGTTTGTCCCCCTCCAAAACTAGGAGCATAACGATTTGTAAAATTCCATCCTGTTTTTTCTAACTGAGTTAGGGTTGGCATTACTTCTTCCGTTACTAACCAAGAATCAATAGATTCCATCAAAATATAAATAAGATTTTTCCCTTTGAAAAGACCAGTATATTTATTTTGAGTAGATATCTCATCTAATTGATCCAATTCTAAATCAATTTCTTCTCGAATTTGACCTTGATCGAAAAAAATTCTTTCTTTAAAATAAAGATAAGCACTACGAAATAATAATTCATAAATTCCGCTTACTTCCAAATTTTTATTCTGATTATTATAATCTAAATAAACATTTTTAGCATGATAAGCTGCTTCCCAAGTAAGAGGATCTACTTTCAATCCTAAACTAAAATAAGCAACACTTTTACATCCACCAACTAAAAGAATAGAAACTAATGTTAAAATAACATAATAATAAACATCTTTTTTAATCTCTTTCGTATTTTTCATCATCCATAAAGTAAAAAACATACAAAAAAAAGATACCAATAATACAAAAAATAATTTTCAAAGTTGTCTGACTAAGAGCAAATCTAAAATAATTACTTCCCTCTTTGATAAAAAAGAAATCACTAAAAGAAAAAAATCTCTTTAAAATATTAAAATGTAAATATTCTGCATAAACAATGATATTACTAATAAGAACAAAAATACTATAAAGGATCATCCTTATTTTTTTAGGAAAAAAATAAAGAATTCCAATCGCTAACAAAATCCAACTAGTAGTAAACAAATTAGGAGTTAACTGATACCATGGAAATAAACCTACATATCGATTAGAAAAATATCGTAGGGAAACGTCTAAGACAAAAAAAGAAAGAAACATTCCTAAAATAATAAGAAAATTTTGAATAAAAATATGATTCCAAAACTTTTTAATCCACTCTATAAACTTCATAACTACTTCCTCATTTATTGATATTACACTGTAGTATACCATAAATTATCATTTTTTGATAGTTTTCTTTTTTATTTTATTATATAATGAATCTAGAATAGGAGTGAGAAAATAATGAATGAAAAGAAAAAATTAGATTTTTTACAGATTTTTACTTATTTTTGTTTAGCACTTGCTTTGGTTTCTAGTATTACTTATATGATTCATACGATTTTAACGGTAGGTAGTATTTTAGACTACATCATTAGTATTATTAGTGTTATTCTATTTTCTTGTTTTGCGGTACTATTTGTCGTAAGTAGTATGTTTGCCAAAGAAAAAATGCAGAAGATTCTCATTATTATTTGTTCTCTATTATTATCTTTTTACAGTATTTTTCAAGTGATGAATGCGTATGCAAAGGAAAAAGATCGTGTTTTAGATTTTACTTCTATGGATATTACCGAAGTTGCTAAATGGGCGGAAGAAAGAGATATTTTATTAACGCAAATATTTGAAAATAGTGATCAAGTAGAAAAATATAAAGTGATTCGTCAAAAAACGAAAGCTGGAACTCCTAGTAAAGATGTAAAAAATATAGAAATCGTGATTTCAGATGGTCCAAGTGAAACAGTAAAAACAGAAGTTACTAGTTTAATCGGTTGGAAATTAGATGATGTTTTATCCTATATTCAAGAAAATCATTTAACGAACGTTACCATTCTTTTTCAATTTCAAGATGATACGCCAAAGGATGTTATTTTTGAACAAGATAAAATGCAAGAAATTCGTAGAAATGAACCCATTACTTTAGTATCTTCTTTGGGAAAAGAAGAAGATTTGAAAAGTGTAACATTAAAAAATATGGTTGGGATGAGTACTTTTGAAGTCATGACTTATCTCGGAAGGAACCATTTAAATTATAAAATCGAATATGGATATAGTGAAAATCAAGAAGAAGGTACTGTTATCAAACAAAGTATTCGAGCATGGGAAGTAATCGATCCAAAGGAAAATCAAACGATTACGATTACTGTTGCTAGAAAAAATGGAATTTCTATCATTGATCTGAGTAAAATGAGTGCAACAGAAATTACTTCTTGGGCTAGTAAGAATCGTTTAAAAGTAGAATTTCAAGAGGAATTTGATGAAGCCATCCAAAAAGGAAAAGTGATTTCTTATTCCCCTCCTGTTGGAAGTACCATGGGTATTGATAGTACGATTCAAGTTGTAATTTCAAAAGGTCCCCTTCGAATGATTGATTTTACGGATTTCAAACAATTTTATCAATGGGCAGAAGAAAATGAGGTTTCTTATCAAATTGATTATCAATTCAGTAATGAGGTAGAAAACGGCAAAATCATTTCTTGTAATTATGAAAAAAATCAAATTATTCAAAATGGTGATACGATTCGTTTGGTAATTTCTCAAGGAAAAAGTACAATTATTCCAGGCTTGATTGGATTAACCAAAGAAGAAGCGGAAGAGCGTTGTAAAAAAGCCAATATTCAATGTAAATATTTGGGAGAAGAAAATGGCAAAGTCATCAAACAGTCTATGAAAGAAGGAAGTAATGTTCCCATAGAAGCGACCGTAACACTTACCTTAGAATAGAAAAAATGTGTATTCCAACGGATACACATTTTATTTTTTGGATTTTGTTTTTTTCGTTTCAGATTTTTTTTCTGTGGAATCGGATGTATTCTTTTCCAATTTTTGTTCTGGTTCCTTTTTTTCTTCTACCGCCTGTTCTTTCTTTTCATTCTTTTCGCTTTCCTGCTTCATAAATTTTATTCTTTGAATATATTTTCTTTTCATCTTATTTTTGAATATTAGTTCTAAAACTAATAAAATTAATAATAAGATAGAGATACCAGCCATCAATAATAGTACTACTTTATATTGCTGTAAAGAAGAATGATAATCTTCTTGCATTTGCGTAACAATATCTTTCATATAAGTTTGAATGCTTTCTTCTTTCGGATAATAAGAATACCACCCTTTTTGACCGGTTGTTAAATCCGTTCCATAAATCAAAAGATAATCAGGATTATGATCGTTTTGATATACTGTTACCTCTTTTTCTAAAATATTGATTTGTTTTTTGGTATAACCTTCTATTTCTTCCTCACTAGGTTCTAAAACAATTGTTTTTTGGATAGAAGAAAAGGCTTCATATTTTTGATAAGAATTTGTTTGTTCATCATATCGATAAAAAGCGATTTCTCCATTTTGGTTTTTTAATCCTACTAAAGTAATATTTGTTTTTTCATGATAAAATGCAGGAATCTCTGTTTCTTGGATGGTAACTGTTTTTTCGATAAAAGATTCCGGTGGTGTAAGGGAACTTTTTCTCTTCACAACAGTGAGATTTTCTTTTTCTACTTCCACTACAATAGGATTACTGTCCTCGACAACAACATTTATGGTATAGGTTTTACTAACCCCTGTTTCAGAAGTTACTTTTATTTCAAATTTGTTATCTCCTTCTAAAACCTCTTTTTCCCCAGTTCCTTCGATACTAGCATAAGAATCTTCTTTCGTGGCATTGATTTTTATTTTCTCTATATTAGATTCTACATGAACTGTATATTCTAAAGTGTTTTTATTGAAATTAGGAGAAAGAGAATATCCTTCTACTGCTAAACTACTTAAATTATTATTCGTAGATTTTTCACGTGGTTTCACCACATTAATCGTGACCGATTTTTTGGTAGTAAAAGGATTTCCATTCGAATCTGCTACATCCACAGGAGTAACGGTAATGGTTGCACTACCCGTACTTTTGGCAGAAAATTGAAAACTTTTAGATTCATTTTCTAACCATATACTAGAATTTCCACCCGATAATATATTTCCATTTGAACTAGTAATCGAGAATTTTCCCGCTAAACCACTGGCATTGACAGTAACGGTTACTTTTCCACCAGTGGTAACACTTTTAGTATTGGCACTAATCGTTAAAGATGCAGCATTTACATGCCCTAAAAAGCCAAAAAATAGAGCTATTAAAACGATTCCATATTTTATTTTCTTTTTCATTTGTACTCCTTTTTATCTTCCATTTTGAATCACATTGGCAGAACCCATAATATAATTTTTAACATTTACATAATCCACTGCTGATACTTGATTATCTCTATTGACATCCGCTGCTTTTAAATAAATATCACTTAAAAGACTTGCTGCCATAATATGATTTTTAATTCTAACATAATCACTAGCCGTAATATTTCCATCTCCATTAGTATCACCATAAATTAAAACGACTAATTTTTCTGTTAATCCAGAAGTAATATTGACGATATCTCCTGTACCAATGATTCCTGATTCTTTGGTATTTCCCCCTGCATCTGTGATGGTAACAACCCCACCTGTATGAATTAAATTATTTTTGATTGTTTCTACGGTGGTAGATGGTTGAATGCTATAAATGATTCCTGCTTGATAATCGTAATTGGCTTCTTCTACAATAGCCTTGATTGCTTTTGGTGTTGGTACTGCTTCCTCTGGATTGGTAGGAGTTGTAGGTGGTGTTACTTCTCCCGGTTGTGCACTACTTTCAAAATTTATTTTGGTAAAGTAAGAAGCAGAAACATAAACTTGGGAAGTATTCCAATCATATAAAACTCTAGGATTACTTTTAGAACTTCCGGTATAATCCAAGTTACTATCGATAACAGGATCACTCATAATCTTATACCAAAGATTACTACCATTTTCCATAGGTCCTATTACTTCTTCTATAACTGCTATACTAGAATCTTTTAATTTATATTGATAATAATCGGTAGAAACATTTACTCCTCCTGGTGTTTTTTTGGCATAAACTTGATTATTATAAGAATTATTTAAAACTGCTAATTTTACACTATTTCGATCTTGAAAACCAAAATATTTATCCAATTCATAATAGTAGTGAGCAGCTTTTTCTCCCCAAAATGGATCAGAAGCATATCGATAATTTAAACCTTGTAACTTATTTCCTAAATTTGCCCCTCTAAATTTTCCATAATACTCCCCTGGCTGTAAATATTTATAAGATAACCAACCATAGGCATAATTATAGATACAATCTTCAATACTTTCAAAAACACTGGCATTTCCATAAGGATTACTATCTACGGCATCTAAACCAAATAAATTATTTTTGTTACGAGCAATAGTACTAGAACCATAACCGGATTCATTAATTCCAATTGCCATCATTAAAGCCGCATTTACCCCATATAAATTTTGGGCATCTACAAAGAAATGACCCGTATTTTTCATGGTGTATATTTCTCCTTTTGTTGCTTCTAATTTAGTAATTCTATCATTTAAAAATTGATTTAAATTTTCTTCACTATAGCTTGTTTTGGTACGAAAAGATAAATATTGATAATAATTATAATATGGTTTATCTGGATTCACAGAATGTTCATAGGTATGATTTTTGTAATCATCTAATAAAGTTTTTAAATCTTTATAAAAATAATGACCATCATAACTATAATAATTTCCTACTTCTAACATTTCTGGTTTTAAATCAAGAGTAGTAGAGCTTCCACCTTTACTGTTGATATCCATAATACTTGGTGGAAAAACATGAATGAGATTATCATTGGTAACTTGATAATACTGTGATCTCTTAACCCATACGAGAGGAACAATTTCATATAATCTTAATGTTCCATCATAACGATTGATCCATCCTTCTAAACCAGATATTTTAATTCTAGCGCGCTTGGTAGCATAATCGATTTCCAAAAATGCAGCATCATCTGGAGTTCCTCCTTTGATATAGGCACCATCTGCATTATTAGAATCTTTGGTTGGATAAACAGATATATAATTATTATGACCAGCTGGATAGGAAATTTCGTAATCAATTAAAGCATATTTTGCATCTAATATTTTCCCTTCTTCTACTAAAACCAAATTATCATTGGGAGTATTATTCATAATATTCTTCGCTTCTTCATAAGTTTCATAACAAGCAACAGTCGTTAAACTACCATCTTCTTTTGCTTCTGCTAATTCTATTTTTTGACATTCTGTCACACGAGATTCTATTTCTGGTGCTGTTAATGCTTTTACTTTGAAATTCGGAAGAGAAATCAAAAAAACGAAAAGAAATAATAATATTTTTCTCTGCATCTTTTCACTTCCTTCCTAGTAATTCGATTTTATTATAACAAATAATCATTAAAAAGTACATGTTTCGACCTTTTCTTTTTCAATTCACTCTATTTTGTCAATCAAAAAATGTAAAGTATGTCAATTTTCAAAATTCTTATTTTGAAAAATTGTATAATTCCTGTAATTTGGTTATAATGATAATAGTGAGGATTATATGAGTACAAGAAAGAAAAAAAAGAAAACCTATCAATTCAACAACTTATTAATTTTACTAGTAATTATTAGTAGTTGTTTTTTAATTTATCATATTTTATTATTAGGACCAATTGAACCAAAAATTCGTTATTTTTTGATTGCTGTAATTATCTGCATCAATTTCTTTTTCTTTCTATATAAAAGAAATAAACCGAAAAGAATCGCTATTTTCTTAATGATTTTCTTTATCTTACTAAATATTATTGGATGCTACTCTATCAATAAAGTATATCGAATTATCGATTCTATTCATAAAAATAGAGTTGTCTACTCTTCTAGTCTAATTGCGATGAAAGATAGTAAAATAGAAAACATTGATGATGTTACAAAACTAAAAATAGGAATGATTGATGATACACTATCTGTTGATAATTATATGATTGCTCAAGAAATAATTGAAGAAAATCACTTAGATCATGATAATGAAATGATATCTTACCATGATCTATTAACAATGCTCAATGATTTATATCAAGGAAAAATTGATACTATGTTTATTTCTAGCAATTATAATGCAATGTTTCAAAATACAGAAGGATTTGAAAATATTAACAATGATGTAAAAGTCATTCTGGAAAAGGATAAAACAATCAACAAAGAAAATAATACCCTTTCTGTTTTAGCAGATTCCTCTCATTTAAAACCTTTTTCTATTTTATTAATGGGGGTCGATTCTGAAAAAGATGGTTTAAAAAAGAATGCTTATGCAAATGGTGATGGATTAATTTTACTTACGTTTAATCCACAAACTCTAAATGTAACAATGATGTCCATCCCAAGAGATACTTATGTTCCGATTAGTTGTCGCGATAATGTTAAAAATAAACTAACACATGCAGGATGGTTTGGTACAGACTGTATGGTGGAAACCATTGAACAAGTATTTGATATTGAAATTAATTATTATGTAAAAGTTAACTTTAAAGGCGTTGTTAGCATTGTAGATCATTTAGGTGGAGTTACTGTTGATGTTCCAAAAAGACTATGTACGGATGATTCGAATCGTCAAGGTCAAGTTTGTATTGAAAAGGGAATACAAACTTTAAATGGAGAACAAGCTCTAGTACTTGCTAGAAATCGTTATGATTTAAAATTAGGAGATATTGATCGTGGTTATAACCAACAGCTATTAATTAGAGGCCTTCTGAATGAAGTAACAAATATTAGAAATGTTAACACCTTATTAGATTTATTAGAAACTGTATCGAATAACTTAGATACTAACCTAACAACAGAAGAAATTTTATCTTTCTATAATATTTTTAAAGATATCTTAGCATCTAGAGAATATCAAAGTAATAGTAATAATTTTATTAATATTATGCAATTAAAATTAAGTGGAGTGAACCAAAAACTTTATTTTGAAAATTTAAAAAGTAATTTATGGTGTTACCTTCTAAAAGAAGATAGTGTAAAATATGTAAGCCATGAAATGAAAGTAAATTTAGGATTCGAAAAAGCAGAAATGGAAAAAACATTTAATTTTTCCCCATCATAAAAATACTACCTAATAGATAATAAAAAAGAACAAAAGTTTAAAAGGAAGAAAACCTGTTTTTAAACTTTTCGTTCTTTTTTCATTTTTATGATTGAATTTCAACTATTGCTAATTTATTACCTTCATGAATAATATCCAAAACCACTTTTCTTGGGTATTGGTAATCATGAACATAATCAACATTTACTTCTACTTGATAACCACAATTATCTTCATAATCATTTTTTTGATATTGAATTTCCTGAATAGAAGAAATAGTAGCATCTTTTACTTCTGGTAATTGTTGCTTTCTATCCCCATAAAGATTATTTTCAACATATTTATAAATCGTATTAGAAGCACTATTGATAAAACTGTCTTTTAAATTAGAATGAAGAAATTCAACACCACCAATATTTTGATTCGTTACTTTATTATTTAACGTATAGTAATCAATCACAAATAACTGAGCGATTAAAGAAGCATAATGTTTTTCATCAATTTTATTATCTTCTAACTCTTCTTGTAGCTCTTTAAAATACTTCTTATACAATCTTGTAGCATTACTAACAAGAGTATAATCATAGTCTCCAATTTCTTCGACAACAGTAATGACTTGGAGTCTTCTTCGATTACAAAAAAGTACAATTCCTATTACAGCAACAACAACCCCAAATAAAACAAAAACTCTTCTCATTTTTATTTTATATTTTTTCTTCTTTTTTTTCAATTAATTAGCCTCCACGTTTTATTTTTGATTTCCTTCTGATACTAAGCTTTCTTCAATATAATCAGAATCTAATTCTGCTTGCTCTATTTCTTTAGACTTTTTAATTAAATCAAAAACAATAGTAGCATTCGATGCTTCCAACAACTTCTCTGCATACGCATTACAAGCATCCATATATTCTTCTGTAATTTCCGTACCTTTTAAAGATAAGAAAGAATTATTTTGAGCATTATAATAAATTTTATTCGTTAACCAATTTCCGTTTGGAAAGACCACAATATTATCATCTGTAATATTAAAAATATCATGTCCTAATTGGTACTTATTATAAAATCCAAACATATTTCCTAACGTTGGCATCACATCATACATTCCCATTACATTCGTTATTTTTTGATGTAAACTTTCTTTTGTTTCCTTACTATATATTAATAATGGTACATTTCTTAACAATTCATACGTATTCGTATCAATTTTTACACAATCTTCATCTAAATCACCACAACTTTTAATCGTATCTGTTTCTTTATCATAATTAAATAGTCTACGAAAATCTGTTTTAGGAAGTCTAGCATCATGATCTCCATAAATAATTAAAACCGTATTATCTAAAATTCCTTCTTGCTCTAACGCATCAATAAATTCTCCCAAAGCAACATCGGCATAATGAGCGGATTTAAAATAATTTCCCATTTTGGTACCTTCCATATAAGGATAAGATACTTCTTCATATTGCCCCGTTTCTTCATTGTAAACGTTTTCCTTGATATCGACATCGAATTCTCCATATTTTTCTACATCATCAAAGGGAGTATGATTGGTTAACGTAATTAATGTTCCATAGAACGGTTGATCCTTTTTGGCGATTTCTTTTATTTTTTCTAAGGATTGACGATAGAAAGAGCGATCCGAAAGTCCTAATCCAATCACTTCATCGATGTCATAATCATTTTTACTATAAAATCTTTGATATCCCAAAGTTTCATGCATTGCATTACGATTCCAGAAAGAACCATTATTCGCATGCATACTAAAAGTATAATATCCTTTTTCTTTTAATAAAGCCGGAGTAGCAACATATTCACGATTAAAATAACTAACGAAAGCAGTACCATTATTAGTTGGCATTAAAGAGGTATTGAAGGTAAATTCAGTATCGCTCGAAGTACCACCACTAACCTGAGAATAAAAATTACTAAAATAAAGAGAATCATTCACTAATCGATTTAACGTTGGAGTTACTTCCACCCCATTAAAAGTACGACCAATATTAAAATTTTGCATACTTTCATAATGAATCACTAAAATATTCTTTCCCTCAAAAATACCAGTATACTCATTGATAGTTTGTTGTTCATCTGGTCTATCCTGAAAATATTCATAAAAAGTCTGTAAAGCCTGATCATATCCAAATAAACTAGTTAATTGAGTACCAATACTCTTCACAATATCATTTAACTGATAAGCGTATACCCCAAAACGCATCACAATATATTCACGGTTCCATTGATTCGCATATCTTCCTATTTCCAAAGGAGTTAAAGAAATTAAGAATAGAAATAAAACAACACCACCACCAATAAAGGTATTCACCATTTTTGCAAAGCTACGCTTTTCTTTTTCTGCTTTAGTCATTTTATGATGACGATGAATCTTCCAATAAGTAATGATTAATAAAAGAGGAGCAATAATATAAGAAAAATCCTGTACTCTTAATAAATTAGTGATAGAATCCCCTACTTCTACTGCATATCTCGCTGTAACAATCAACGATACAGAAATAAAAGAAGTATAAAAAGTAAAATAAACGGAATTGATAATACAAATAATCGTTAAAACAATACTAACACCTAATAAATAAGGAAAACGATATTTTTCTTTTAAAACAAAGTTGATTCCCCCTAAAAATAAAACAATTACCAAATCTCCTAAAATCGGTTTAATCAATAAAAGATTGTCTAGCGTATGAATCGTAAAATATCTTAATAAAATTCCAATAAAAACATTACTGATTACAAACACAAAAAATAAAGTATTATTTTTGATACACTCAGCAATACGATTCAAAAGAGTAACCAAAATGACCTTCTTACTCTCATGAGTTAAATAATAACCCAATTCCTTCATTCTTTTCTTCCATTTTTGATAACTTTTTTCTATTTTCTTCTTCATATTCTATCCTCTCCTATCCATTATAGCACTACTTTCTTGGTTTATCAATTACTCTTCTTGGATACTTGCATTTAAGGCCATTCCTAATACAAATACATATGCTAAGAGATAAATCCATAAAAATAATACTAAAAGATTAGCAACACTTCCATATAATAAATTATATCGAGCAAACTCATTGACATAAAAAGAATAGATTTCTGTAGATAAAATCCAAGATATGGTAGTAAATATAGCTCCTGTTGTAGTATCTCTACTTTTAATTCTACAATCTGGTGCCATCGTATATAACAGTTTAATAAAAAAATAGACAATCAGTAAAGAAGTTGGATATTTTAAAATATGATAACCTAATAAAACCGTTTTTTGTAAACGACTACTAGATAGATAATGAATAATAAAAGCTACAATTTTATCCCCAAAAGCAGGTACAATCAAAATAAACAAAAATAATAGAACTAAAATGATTGTCATAATAATGGCTTTTAGTCTTCTAGTTAGAAAATCTTTATCTTTCACTTGATATAACATATTAGAAGCAATAATCATGGAATGAGGACCATTAGAAGCTAAAATAAAACCAGAAATGCAAAATACAATAATATTCATATTGAGATTTTTCCCACTAATAATTTCTAATAAAAACGAAGATACTTCTTTGGGAACATTATGATTTAATAGATTCATAAAAGTTTCTGTGGATAAAGATAACTTACTCGCAACAACTCCTATAACAGCAAATAAAGGAATTATGGATAGCAACAGAAAAAAAGCCAGCTGTCCAGGAAGGATACGCATTTCTGGCTTTAATATTGTCTGAAATACTTGTTTGATGAAGCTTTTTAATTTTTCTTTCAAAACAATCACTTCCTATCAGCTGACTTTTTATCTTATTTTTCTTTTTCTTTCTCAGTTTTCATTTCTAATGTTGCTTCATTAATAGCATCATCAATTGTTTTAATATCATCGGTAATCATACTATATCCAATGGCAGCCCCAAATCCATAAGGTAAAGATTTTAATTCTTTTCCCAATTTTTTACAGTAAGTATCCACTTGTTTTTCCGTATATCCTACTAAATATACTAGAAATTCATTTCCATCCGTACGGATAATCTCACTATTTTCTAATTGCGTATTTACTAACGTAGATGCTGTGGCAATAATTAAATTATCCCCTGCTTCATGCCCATAGTTATCATTAACATACTTAACATTATTTAAGTCTAGAATAACGACTGCTTGTGGATAAATTTTACTATCCTCCCAAATTGGCATATTTAAATTTAAATAATTCCTATTTTTTAAAGAAGTCATCATATCTGTATATTTACGTCGATCTTCTCTTCTTACCTTTGTCTGTTTCTTTTTATTTTTATAGAATAAATAAAAAGCAATAAAAAGTAAAATTGGTAATAACACAATTCCTAAAACAATAAAGTAAAATTCTTCAAAAGTTGCTCGATCTACCAAAGATAAGTTCAAATTATTTAATCCACTCATACGATAGTTTTCATAAGAATTAGTGGAAATAATAAAATTAAATAATTGATATAAATCTTGATTATTACTAGATACAGAAAAAGTATACTGATTACTCATCGCATTTTGATAAATAGGTTCATAATCACCAAATTTAGAATTACGATAATAAAGATAAACTTCTTTATCTACCACAATTAAACGATGATCTTTTGTTAAATCATTTAAATTTTTTTTCTCAATAATGTTTGCTCTAGAATTAGCTTGAAAATATTTTAATAAACTACTATTTCCTAGCATATTAACATTTTTCCCTTTTAATTCTTCAAAAGTTGTTACTTGCTCTTCATTTTTAGGATCACGTAATACAACATACTCTTCAATAAAAGGAGAAATAGTATTCAAATAAGAAGTAGAAGTAATATCATTAGAATTAAAATAAAAATCTATTTCTCGATTTTGAACTGCCATTAAAAGGTCTTCCATCGTCTTATATTTTTGATATGTAATATCAATTCCCGTTAGTCTCTGTAATCTAGCAACATATTCAGATGCAATACCATTAGGAACGCCATCTACTGATACCTCATAAGGAGCAAATTCAACATACCCATAAACATAATTCTTCGAAAGCATTTCTGCCTTTGTTTTATCATTAATTTTCTTCATCTTAATATAGTACTTCAAATACTCTTCATTATAGACAGAAACATAATTCTCTTTCTTCCATTTTTCATAATATTTCCTTACAATATTATTAAATTGAGAATCATTATCACTCAACGTTAAAACAATTTTTTTAGACATTTCTGTAAAATAATAATTAATGTAATAGTTATTATTACTTAAAATCTGATCTAAATACATAACTTGGGGCACAATAATCATATCAACAGTATCTTCTTCTAAATCGGCAATCATAGTAGTAATATCCTCATAAGATTTATAAGTCATATTAGAAGCAGTTTTTAAAAAATAACTAACTTCTCCCATATCGGAAGAAAAGGCCCCCACTACTTGACCACTCATTTCAGATATTTGATTATATCTTTTTTGTTCCTTACTAAGTACAATATAACCATCTTCAGCCAACAATAAATCACGATCTGTGAATGATGCATCATTACTTAAAATACGGACTCTTAAACCATGAGTTGTTGGATTGTTTTCCTTTAAATAAGAAATTTTATTAAATTCCAAATTTGTATCGATTTCAAAATTATTAATAAAATCAAAAACGACTCCACTTCCATCCATTGAATAGATAGGATAATTATTAAAAATTTCAAAATCGTATTTTTGAGTAGAATTTTCAGTAATCCATTTTCTTTCCATTACTGTTAAACTAGTTTTACTATCTTCATGATTAAAATATACATATACCCCTATAAAAACAGTAATAGCTATCAATATAGGAATGGTGATGATTAACTTTTTTTTCATTGTGATTCTTCCTCTTTTACTATCTCTCTATCTCTATTCCATGAGAAACTAGAACTATTATGATGTTTATACCCAATAATAGGAAAGTCATTTAATTCAGATTCTTCTTTTTTTACAAAAATTTGAAAATCATAATAGCCAATTTGACTCTCAGTAAATGGTTCTAACAAATGATCTACAATTTTTTTTGCATCATTTTGACTTGTTTCTGCTACAACAGTAACAGTAATATCAATTCTTCTACCATTTTCTCGCACAATAACATCTTTTACTTGCGTATTTTCTTTAATTTTTTGCTTCATTGCTTCATAAGTTTCATCTTTCACAGCTACTTTTCCATCTAAACGATCTCCATAAATAGCAGTTCTTTCATCTGGAAAAAACATTTCCATTACTTTATATCCTAGAACAGCTATTACGAAAAAGAAAAGCATCACAAAAATGGTAATTCTATTTTTTTTCATCCATTTCATCCTATCAACACCTTCTTATCTTAAATTATACAATAGATTTGAAATAAGTCAATCAAACTATTGTTTCTTTAATACTGCTAATAAAATTTGATTTGCTTCTTGTGGATTAGCCTTTCCCTTGGTTTCTTTCATGATTTGTCCCATTAAAAACTTCACAGCACGATCTTTTCCTTGTTGAAAATCTTCAATACTTGCTGGATTCGCCAAAACAATAGTTTCGATTAATTTAATTAATTCTTCACTGGAAAGAGTATCCACCTTTTTACTATCTATTATTTTTTCAATGTCATGATCTGTTTCCATTAATTCTACTAAAATTTCTTTAAAAATTTGATTATTGATTTCTTTTTGATCTAATTTAGTTACTAAAATTTTAAATTTTTCTTGATCTAAACAAGTATCGCCTAACATTTTTCCTGTTTTATTCAAATAAGCAGATATTTCTCCTAATAAAAGATTACTAGCAATCACTAAATTGATATCTTCCATTCCTAATAAGTAATCACTAATGGGTTTATTAGCAATGATTTTTTCTATATTCACAGGACTAATTCCTGCTTTACGATAAATTTTTCGACGTTCCTCTGGTAAAACTTCCATTTTTCTTTTTACATCTTCCATCATTTCCTCTGTTAAATCATAAGGTGGAATATCTGGTTCTGGAAAATAACGATAATCATTTCCGGTTTCTTTCACACGCATTAAAATCGTACGATTTTGTTTTTCATCAAAACGTCTCGTTTCTTCTTGAATGATATTTCCTTGTTCTATTTCTTGCATTTGTCTTGCTGACTCTGCTAATATTGCTCGCCCTACACTACTAATAGAGCCAATATTTTTAGTTTCCGTACGAGTACCTAAGTTTTCGGTTTGAGATACCGAAACATTAACATCACATCTCATACTACCTTCTTCCATTTTACAGTCAGATACATTGGTATAAAGAAGAAGTTCTCTTAATTTTTCTAAGTAGGCCATTGCTTCTTTTTCACTTTTCATATCTGGTTCTGTTACGATTTCTAAAAGAGGTACCCCACTACGATTAAAATCTAGATAAGATTTCTTTTCAGCATGAGTACTCTTACAAGTATCCTCTTCTAAATGAATGTCATGAATACGAATTGGTTTCTTTTTTCCATCTACTTCAATCTCTACATAACCATTTACACCAATCGGATTTCTAGCTTGAGTAATTTGATATCCTTTTGGTAAATCAGGATAAAAATAGTTTTTACGATCAAAAACTACTTTTTTATTGATGGTACAGTTTAACGCTAACGCAGCTTTGATTCCTAATCTTAATCCTTCTTCATTGATACAAGGAAGAGTACCAGGTAAAGCAAAATCAATTTCACTAATATTGACATTGGCTACTCCACCATAATTATTGATGGAATTTGAAAACATTTTCGTTTTGGTTTTTAATTCACAGTGTACTTCAATTCCTACCGTTGTTTGATAATTTGACATGATTATCACCTACTTTATTTTATTTTCCAAGAAGGAAGCAAGTTGATACATTTTGGCTTCTTCTAGCTTATTTCCAATAATATGAAGGCCAATTGGCATATCATCTTTTCCTTTTCCCATCGGAATAGAAAGACCAGGAAGCCCTGCCATATTGACAGGAATTACTAAAACATCATCCATAAAAGATTTTCTAGAATCATCTAGATTTTCTTCTAAACCATAAGCAGTAGTCGTGGTAACTGGTCCTAAGACAAAATCATATTTTTCAAAAACTTTATCAAACTCTTGCTTCATAGCATTTCGAATCATCAAAGCTTTATCATAATAAATTTTGGCATTTTCTCCACTTAACAAATAACTTCCTACCATAATTCTTCTTTTTACTTCACGACCAAAGCCTTCACTTCTAGAATTTAGATACATTTCTTCTACTGAATCCGCTTTGGGACTTCTATATCCAAATTTTACCCCATCAAAACGAGCTAAATTACTACTTGCTTCCCCCATCGCAATAATTTGATAAAGAGTAACTGCTTGATCTAAATATTGCATATCAATATAATCGACTTCGACTTCATTTTGTCTTAAAATATCTACTACTTGATGAAGCTTTTCAATAATTTCGGAAGAAACAATCTCACTAACAAAGTAGTTAGGAATTGCTACTTTCATCCCTTTGATTTCTTTTCCAATGAGTCTTGTAAAATCTTCTATGCTACTATCTCTACTAGTTAAGTCTTTAGAATCTTTTCCGACTAAACAATTGAGTAACAAAGCATTTTCATAAACCGTTCTAGTCATCGGACCAATTTGATCTAGGCTAGATGCAAAAGCAATTAATCCATAACGAGAAACTCTTCCATAAGTTGGTTTCATGCCAACAATTCCTGTATAACTAGCTGGTTGGCGAATCGAACCTCCCGTATCACTACCAAGAGCAAGTGGTACTAATCCACCACTGACACAAGCAGCACTTCCTCCACTAGAACCTCCCGTAATTTTTGCTTCATTCATAGGATTTTTAGGAGCACCAAAATAACTAGTACGACTAGTAGACCCCATAGCAAATTCATCCATATTGGTTTTCCCAATGATAATCATCTTTTTTTCTTTTATTTTTTCAATAACGGTAGCATCATAAATTGGAACATAATTCTCTAACATTTTTGATGCACAAGTAGTTCGAATCCCTTTAGTAGAAATATTATCTTTAATCGCAATCGGAATTCCCCATAATAAATTTTCTTTTTCAACTTCCTCTTCTCCTAATTGTTTTGCATAGGAAATTGCTTCACTTTGATTCAAAGTAATAAAACTATTGAGTTTTTCTTTTTCTTCTATTCTTTGATAAGCCTCTTTTACTAAATCTAGAGGAGTAATCTTTTTTTCTAGTAATAATTCATGAATTTCTTGGATACTAAGATTTAAATATTTATTCATTTACCATCACCGGAACCTCTACAAAATTCCCAACAGTTGCTGGAATATTCTTTTTGACTTCTTCAAATGCAATCATTTCAGAATCGGAATCATTTCTTAAAATAGCTCCATGCTCTACAGGAGTTACTAATAATTCTCCATGATTGATTGGAATATCTTTAATTTTATCCACATCATCTAATAACTGTTTTAAAGTAATTTGATAATTTTCAATTTCTTCCTCAGTGACTCCAATTCTAGCTAAATGACTAACATGTAATACTTCTTCTTTTGTTAATTTGGACATTTTTCATCCCTCCATAAAATGATACATAATATTATAACAAATAACAGCAAATAATGATATCATATTTTTTAATTTACCGTTCTTTTTTTATCATAAAAATGATAAATCCACCCCAACTAATAGTAGAAACAATATAAGAAATTTTTTGAATCATTGTTTTTTGATAAGATACAGAAAATTCACCTTCTTTACCATCTACATAAACACGAATGAAATTGTGATTTCCTTTTGTTAGATGATAAGTTGGTTCTACCTGATATCCTAAATAATAAAGTAATGGAACTTCCACATAAGTATCCTCTTTTTGATCATTTGAATGATTTTGATATTGTACCGAAATAGAAGTGCCTACTTTTTCATAATGGATTTCTAAATTAGGATTATTAGATGTTACTTCTGGTTTCAAGTTCTGTAATAATACTTGATCGGTCCCTGATGGTAGATATTCCCCATTTCCAATTTCATTTTCTGGAAAAGATTCATAATGTTCTTTTCGAATCCCATATTGAAAAGAATATAAAGCATTTCCGAAAAAGCAAGTAAGAAGAATAAAGATAGCAAGTCTTTTGACTAATTTCTGCTTTCCATTTTTCCATAATAAGAATAAGTTAATTCCTATCGCAAAAGAACAAAATAAAGTGGAAAATAGGAGAAGTCTCCAAGGAAATTGTAAGAACGATAATAAATGATCCACAAGAGTCCAAGGAAACAAATCGCTAGTAGAAAGCCAGACTAAAACTCCTAAAATCAATAAACAAGTACTAAAGGATAATAGTTTTTGATCTCCTTTTTCGACCTTTTTTGCAGAGAGAAGAAAACGAATTGGAAGCAATAATAGGATGGATAACCCTAAATAACAAGAGAAAAACCATCCTGGTAAAAATAAATAACGAATGGGTGTTGCAGCACCAGATGGTAAATAGATACTTCCTTGTGTAAAAATACTGATACTAGAACAGAAATATTGTTCCAACATAGGGAAAAGGAAAAAAGCAGCTAAACAAACCCCTACTACTCCCGAAAGAACCAAATGATAAAACCTTCTTTTTTCTTTCACAAAACGAGGAATATGAAAAAGAAGAAGAATACTAGCAAATATGGCCATCACAATGGTAGTAATCAAATGAGAAACTAATAAAAACACAAATCCTAAAGTAAAATAGTACCATTTCTTACTATCTCCATAAATAATTTCATATAACCCTAATAAAACCAGAGGAGCAATCATAAAAGAAAGAGTTTCTCCTATTGCCCCACGAACAAATACATCATATAAGCGATATTCCGAAAAAGTATATAAGAAAGTACAAAGAAGAGCTATTTTAGAATTAGGAATCATCTTTCTACTAACATGATAAGCAATGAACAAAGTACCAATATTAATGAATAGATAAAAAATTTTATAAGATAACATGGCCGGTAACCCAAGTAAAGTTAAAAAAGCAGGAATATAAAAGAAAAAATTTCCATAAAAAATTCCTAATCCATATCCATAACCATAAAAAGTATCATGAATCAGTGCTAAAAAATCTCCATTTCGAATGGTTTGCACTAAGGACAGCATTCTTGCATAATGAAAGCCAATATCATGTTGATAAGGAAGCCCTTTCACAATCAGCCAACCATTTCCCAATAAAATCATTCCTAGGAAAACAAAGAATATCCAATGTTTTTTTACATATTTTTTCATCATTACACCTACTATATATCACTAATTATAACATAGGATAAGAAGAAAAAGAAGACTATTCAGCCTTCTTTTCATTAGAATGATTACTAATTCCATAGTATTCTCTAATTTGCTTCTCTAAATCATCCCGAATATCAATATGATCTTTTAAGAATAATTTAGCATTTTCTTTTCCTTGCCCAATTTTTTCTCCATGATAAGCATACCAAGCTCCCGATTTTTCTAAAAATCCACATTCACTTGCTAAATCAATAATTTCTCCTTCGCGACTAACTCCTTCTCCATACATAATATCTACAACAGCAGTTCGAAAAGGAGGTGCTACTTTATTTTTCACCACTTTAACAGTCGTTTTATTTCCCACAATACTATCTCCTATTTTTAAAGATTCACTACGTCTAACATCCAAACGAATCGTAGAATAGAATTTTAAGGCTCTACCACCTGGAGTAGTTTCGGGATTTCCAAACATGACTCCTACCTTTTCTCTTAATTGATTAATGAAAATAGCTGTCGTTTTTGTTTTACTAATCGTCCCAGAAAGTTTACGAAGAGCTTGACTCATGAGTCTTGCTTGTAATCCAACATGACTATCTCCCATTTCTCCATCAATTTCTGCTTGTGGTACTAGAGCAGCAACCGAGTCAATCACAATAATATTTACTGCCTCACTACGAACTAATGCCTCACAAATTTCCAAAGCTTGTTCTCCGGTATCAGGTTGTGCAAGCAATAATTCATTAATATCAACACCTAAATTTTTGGCATAAACAGGATCAAGAGCATGTTCTGCATCAATAAAAGCTGCACGTCCACCATTTTTTTGTACCTCTGCAATCGCATGCAAAGCAAATGTTGTTTTTCCACTAGATTCTGGACCATAAATTTCAATAATTCTTCCTTTCGGATATCCTCCAACCCCCATCGCAATATCCAAATTTAAACTTCCACTAGAAGTAACATCTAATTCCATGTGTTTGTTATCTCCTAGTTTCATAATGGCACCTTTACCAAATTGCTTTTCAATATCATTGAGTACTTTTTGTAGTGCCTCATCTTTATCTGTAGTCTTTGTCATATAAATCCTCCTATTTTGGCTTACAAATACATCATATCTTATTTTTTCAAAAAAAGCAACACTTTTTACAAACAAATGTTTTATTACAAATTTTTCCAATTTTTCCATAAAAAAAAGAAAAATGTCCTAGAGCATTTTTTTAAATTAGAAAAAAGAAAAGTCTGAAATATTAATTTTCAGACTCACTAAAAATAATTTTTTTATTCAAATAAAAATACTGTACCATGGAAACTAAAGACATAATAGTTGCAAAATAGATAAAAAATAAATCAAGATGAACATTAAAATAAACAAACGGAATATTAGCAAAGAAAATTAAAACCATCCCCATCATCAAACTAGCTGTTTTTATTTTCCCAGAAGAAATAGCAGCAACCACTTTCCCTTTACTAGCGGCTTCCATTTTAATTGCATTTACCACAATATCACGTGCTACCACTATAACAGGAACAATAGGACTAATCAGTCCTTCTGACGCAAAAATAATTAGAATAGGATTAACCAATATTTTATCAGCAATGGCATCCAACATTTTTCCCAAATCTGTAACTTGATTATTTTTTCTAGCTAAATAACCATCTAAAAAATCTGTAATACTTGCTACAATAAATAAAATTCCAGCAATTACATACTTCAAATCCAAATCAATCCCAGAACGAATAATTGGAAAACGAATCCCAATTGCTTGAAAAGGAAAAATAAGTAATACAATAATAAAAATAGATAAAATAATACGCGAAACTGTCAATTTAGTAGGTAAATTCATAAATACGATCCTCACTTCCCATTAATTCACTAGAAATTTGTTTCTTTGGATAACGAAATTGAAACCATAAAAACAAAAGTAAAACAACAGCTACTAGCACTCCTATTGTAATAAAAATAGGTTTCCATTTCACTTGTTCTAACGAAATTTTAGAGGGTTTCACACGTGTATAGGGAGAAACTATTTTTTTCGTATTTTCTTTGGCTAATCTTCTGGCTTCTTTCAAATCATCTAACGAAATTTTTGAAGTATGATCAAACATAAAATCATTAAATTCGTTTACTATACGATCTGTTTCAACCCCTAAATATTTTGCATAATCTTTCACTAGTTCTCTTAATTGATAAACATCTTTAAATGCTCTAACATTTCCATCTTCTATATTTTCTAACTCAACAACAGTTAAATTCAAATCTTCACAAGCTTCCTCCAAACTAACCCCATTTTGTATCCGTGAAGATTTCAGAAATTCACCGATTTCTTTCAAGTTTAACACCTCTAATCAATAATTAATACTTTATAAGCCATGTTCTGTACCTATTCCTAGGCGACAAACATTTATCTACTGAATATCAGTCCCTGACTTTGTTTGATTCCATCATCAGAGCTCCCCTACCAAAATTTGGGTTTCTCACTCGTGGGGTTTACCGCGTTTCACTTTTTTCTTTCGAAAAAAATCGTCACTGTGGCACGTTACTGTTACTACTTTCTTATTGAAAAACTTAGAAAGATTCACATCCGTTAGCTAAGCTACCTAAGGTTATTTTTTCCCTTAGCACGAACACTACAATCATCTCAGACTGTGTGAGCATGGACTTTCCTCTATATTACTAGAATATAGCGTTTGTCAAAATATTAATTATTCTTCCTCTTTTTCTTCTTTTTTAAAAACTATCTTTTCTAAATTAGAAACTCTGCGAAGAATATCCATATTAGTAAATTCTTTCTCCCCAGTTTTCGCAATATCAATACTCATTTTAGCATTACGAAGTTCCTGTTTCAAATTCATAATTTCTTTTAAAAGTTCTTCTTTTTCCTTTTCTAAATTCTGAATCATATCATAAAATTGCTCATAATCTCCAATAATTTGATCTAGGAATTGATCTACTTCTTTCAATCGATATCCCCTTGTGTCAATTTTAAATTCCTTTTCTAAAATGTCCTGTGGAGTCAAAGATATTTTTCCTTGCATAATATCACCAATCCCTTATGCTAATATTATCACAAATATTCTGAAAAAAGTCAATGAAAACAAGAACTGGTTCAGGATAAACGCATGAAAATTTAAATCATGTGTTTTTCTTTAACAATAGAGCAATATCTTTAGTATTAAGAAGTT
>CANPVK010000014.1 GCA_947581715.1 uncultured Bacilli bacterium | reverse complement strand
AATAACAGAGAAGCAAATCGAATTATTAAATCATCTAGGAATCAAGTGGCAAGTCAGAGATGAAAGATGGGACAATTACTATCAGCTATTAAAAGAATATCAAGAAGAGCATGGAAATATTGATGTGCCACAATCGTATGAAAAGGATGGAATAAAACTAGGAGCATGGCTAAGTAGTCAGAGACAGGCATATAAAGGAATAGGAACAAATAAAATAACAGAGAAACAAATCGAATTATTAAATCATCTAGGAATCAAGTGGCAAGTAAGAGATGAAAGATGGGACAATTACTATCAACGATTAAAAGAATATCAAGAAGAGCATGGAAATATTGATGTGCCACGTTTTTATGAAAAAGATAGGATAAAACTAGGCACATGGTTAAGCAATCAGAGACAAGCTTATAAGGGAATAGGTGCAGGTAAAATAACAGAGGAACAAATTCAATTATTAAATGAGCTAGGAATTGATTGGAATATTCCTAATACTAGATTTTTAAATAGGGAAATTACTACAGAAAATCAGGAAAAATATCAACAGATTTTATTAGATCGTGTGAATCATGTTATGAATGATTTGTTGTCGGAAGGATTTTCTGAGATGGATGCTACGAATCAACAAGAAATAGAAAAATTAATGGTAAAAAGAATTTGGAGATAATATAGGATATTTATTTAACAAAATAATATAGAAAGGAGAAACTCCTCATGATGAAGATCAATGATAAATGGGTGCAAAAATATGAAAAATTAAAGCAATACAAAGAGGAACATGGAAATATTGATGTACCTCATTTTTACGAAAAAGATGGAATAAAATTAGGAACTTGGCTAAGTACACAAAGACAAGCTTATAAAGGAAGAGGAACAGCAAAAATAACAGAGGAACAAATTCAATTATTAAATGAATTAGGAATGAAATGGCAAGTAATAGCAAAAGAAAAAACGTGGGATGATTATTATTTACTCTTAAAAGAGTATCAAAAAACATATGGAAATATTGATGTACCCCGTTTTTATGAAAAAGGTGAAATAAAATTAGGAATTTGGTTATATCGTCAAAGACAAGCTTATAAAGGAAGCGGAACAGCAAAAATAACGAAAGAACAAATTCAATTATTAAATGAATTAGGAATGAAATGGCGAATAAGAGTAAGAGAAAAAACGTGGGATGATTATTATCAACTATTAAAAGAGTATCAAAAAACATACGGAAATATTGACGTACCTTATTTTTACGAAAAAAATGGGATGAAATTAGGAAGCTGGCTAAGTATGCAAAGACAAGCTTATAAGGGAAATGGAAAAACAAAAATAAAGGAAGAGCAAATTCAATTATTAAATGAATTAGGAATGAAATGGCAAGTAAAAGTAAGAGAAAAAACCTGGAATGATTATTATCAACTTTTAAAAGAATATCAAGAAAAACATGGAACTACTAATGTTTCTGCTTATTATCAAGATGGAAAAACCGAAGAATACCAATTAGGTGTTTGGTTACATCATCAAAGACAGGCATATAGTGGTTTTCCATCTCTTAAAATTACGAAAGAACAAATTCAATTATTAAATGAACTAGGAATTGATTGGAATATTCCTAATACTAGATTTTTAAATAGGGAAATTACTACAGAAAATCAGGAAAAATATCAACAAATTTTATTAGATCGTGTGAATCATATTGTGGATGATTTGTTGTTGGAAGGGTTTTCTGAGATGGATGCCACCAACCAACAAGAAATCGAAAAAGTAATGGTAAAAAGAATTTGGAGATAAATTGGAAAACAAAAAGGATCAGAGTTTTTCGCTAATTTATCTTTTTTTTCTTTTTCTTTTCGTGTATAATGAATGATATAGAAAGAGGGATAGTTATGAAGATTATATCTATTAATGCAGGAAGTAGTTCCTTAAAATTTAGTTTATTTAATATGGATACCAAAGAGTGTATTGCATCTGGTTATTTTGAAAGAGTAACGTTAGATGGAAGTTTTTATACAATTAAGTATCAGGGGGAAAAGATTCGTGAAGAAATAGAGATGCCAAATCATACAGTAGCAGTTGAAATTTTACTAGATCGTTTAGTATCTCTTGGAATTATTCAATCACTAGATGAAATTGATGGAGTAGGACATCGTTTAGTGCATGGTGGAGATAAATATAAATCTAGTGTCATCATCACAGAGGAAGTAATGGAAGATTTAAGAAAATATTCGGAATTAGCTCCTCTTCATAATCCTGCTAATATCTTAGGAATTGAAGCCGTAAAAAAAGCTTTACCAAATGTACCAATGGTAGGTGTATTTGATACTGCATTCCATCAAACAATGGATCAAGTACAGTATTTATATCCAGTTCCTTATGAATGGTATACCAAATATGGAGTACGTAAATATGGATTTCATGGAACGAGTCACTGTTATATTAGTAAACAAATTCCTAGATTATTAGGAACAAATGAGTATAAAGCGATTATTTGTCACCTTGGAAGTGGTGCTAGTTTATCTGCTGTAAAAAATGGAAAGTGTATTGATACTACAATGGGATTTACGCCACTTGCTGGTGTGATGATGGGAACTCGTAGTGGAGATATTGATCCATCTATTATTCCTTATATAATGAAAAAAGAAGATAAAACCATTGAGGAAGTTATGGATGATTTAAATAAAAAATCAGGTTTCTTAGGTGTTAGCCAATACTCTAGTGACTGTCGTGATATTGAAGCGGGAATGGCTGAAGGAAATGAATTATGCAAATTAGCATTTGAAAAATATATGCAATGTACCGTGAATTATATTGCTAGCTACTATGTAGAACTTGGTGGAGTAGATGCTATTATCTTTACAGCAGGATTAGGAGAAAATGGCCCAGCAGTAAGAAAGAGAATTGTGGAAAAACTAGCTTGTTTAGGAGCAAAAATAGATGAAGAAAAGAATGCTACTCGTGGACAAGAGATAGAAATCAGTAGTAGTGATTCTAAGATGAGAATTTTTGTGGTACCTACGAATGAAGAACTCATGATTGCAGAAGATACGTTATCACTGATTGAAAATAGATAGGAAGATTATATGTATAAAAGAATATATAAGGCGATTCAAAAATATAATACGATAGTAATTGCCCGTCATATTGGAATAGATCCAGATGCCATGGCAAGTCAAATTGGATTAAGAGATGCTATTTTAGCAACTTTTCCTCATAAAAAAGTTTATGCAGTAGGTACAGGAGGAGCTAAATTTTCTTATTTAGGTAGTTTGGATTCCTATGAAGAAGTTGATGAAAAAACCTTACTTATTGTCTTAGATACGCCAGATAAGAGAAGAGTAGATTGTCCAAATATAGATCATTTCTCTTATAAAATTAAAATGGATCATCATCCCTTTGTAGAAAAATTTTGTGATTTAGAATGGATTCAAGATAAAAGCTCTTCTACTTGTGAATTAATTATCGATTTTATTTATCATACGCATTTAAAGAAAAAAGCAAATCAAGCCGTTATGGAAAAGTTATTTTTAGGATTAGTATCCGATACCAATCGCTTTATGTTTTCCAATTCTAGTTATCATACTTTTGAAATCGTTTCTAAAGTATTAAAAGATTATCCACTTCATATTACAGAACTCTATGAAAAGTTATATTTACGTCCTTTGAATGAGGTTCGTTTACAAGGATATATGGGACAGAATATGAAAGTAACAGAAAATGGTGTAGGATACATTAAAATTTCGGAGGAAGTTTTAAATAATTTTCAAGCAGATGTTGCTAGTAGTGGCAATATGATTAATAATTTTAATTATATTGAAGAAGTTTTAGTTTGGGTTGCTATTACAGAAGATACCAAAAATGAATTGTTTAAAATCAATATTCGTAGTCGTGGCCCTATCATTAATACGATTGCTGAAAAATATAATGGTGGAGGACATCAATTGGCAAGTGGTGCTAAAGTAATGACGATGGATGAAGTAGATGCCTTAATCGATGACTTAGATCATGCTTGTTCTAAATATATAGAAAGTATGGATAGAGGTGAAAAATGAAAATAGTAGAAGCAAAGCTAGAAGTTGTAGCGGTAAGAAGAAGTCAATATCCAGAAACAGATAAAAAAGAATTTATGTTGGTAGGAAGAAGCAATGTAGGAAAAAGTAGTTTTATTAATACTATTTTAGGAAGAAAAAATATTGCGCATGTATCTGGAACACCAGGAAAAACGCAAACTTTAAATTTTTATTTGGTAAATGATCAATTTTATTTGGTAGATGTACCTGGTTATGGTTATGCTAGTGTGGATAAAAAAACACAAGAAAAGTTCGGAAAAATGATTGAAGAATATTTGGAAAAAAGAGATGAATTAGAGAGAGTATTTTTATTAATTGACTTTCGACATAAACCAACGGAAGATGATTTGTTGATGTATCATTTCTTAAAATATTATAATATTCCTGTTACGGTGGTAGCTACTAAAGTAGATAAAGTAGGTTCTAGTAAAATGGATAAAAATAAAAAAATTATTTTAGATACTTTAGACCTGGTAGTAGGAGATGATTTGGTATTATTTTCTAGTGTAACGAAATTAGGAAAAGAAGAAGTTTTAAAAAAGATTGAAGATTTATTGGTAGAAACCATTTAAATTTTTTAAAACTTATCTTTTTATCTATTCCAATAGAGAAAAGAGTGAATTTTTAATTTTGGAATCAAGGATTTTAAAAATTCATTCTTTTTTGTTTTCTGAAAACTGAAAATTACCCATTTTACAGGGTCTTTTTTTGATGTTATAGTGGTTTCGTTTTCAAAAAGGAGGGATGGACATGATTCAATGAAAAGAGCATGATTTGAAAACACTTTATCAAAAAACAGTATCCAAAAAATATGCAGTAGATTTAAAACCATTGGAAGAAGGAGAAAAAACATCGATTTTATCGGATACCATGTTTAAAACGATGTTTCAAAATGAAAATAGATTGAAGTATTCTTGTAAGATTTTATCTTATTTTCTAGAGATTCGTTATGAAGATTTATTAACAAATATTCATTTATGTAAAAATGAATTAGATAAGAAAAAGAAAAAAGAAAAGCAAGAAAGATGTGATTATGTAGCATCGATTGATAACACTTATTTGAATATTGAGGTAAATAATAATTCTAATTTAGAATCGATGGAAAGAAATATGAATATACCCTACAAAATGAGGAACAAACATTATTAACGGATAAATTGATTATTATTCAAATATATGTACCCAACTTAAGAAAGAAATGGTATATTAAAGGTAAAGAAAGTTTACTAGAAGTAGAAAAATATTTATTAGCTTTAGTAGAACGAAAGATAGAAGATATCAAAGATTTAGGAGGGGATGAAGTGATGGAAGAGTATATAAAAGAATCAGAAGAAGTGTGTGCTAGAGAAGAATTTGGAGAGGCTTATGATAAAGAATGGGCCTTAAAAGATGAAGGATTTCGTGATGGAAAAAGAGAATTAGGGGCAGAAGTCGCAAAGGAATTACTGAAAGAAGGAATGAAAATCGAAAAAATAGCTTCTATTACGAAACTAACAGAGGAAGAAGTAGAAGAAATTTATGAGGAAGAAAAAGAGAATTTCAATCTGGAAGGAGCATGTGCTAAAGAAGAATTTGGAGATGAAAAGAAAGAAGCAGTAATAGAAATTACAAAAGAGATGATGAAAGATCAGGTACCATTAGAAAAGATTTCTCAATATACTTCTTTCACGATAGAAGAAATCAATCAGTTATTAAAAGAACAATAAGGAGATAGAATAAAAGAATGTGAAAATATAAAAAATCACATTCTTTTTGTTTCCAATTTTTATTCTTCTCATATTTTATGATAGGTGAGAATCTTGAAAATAGAATTTATAGAGGATGAAAAATTTATTATTGATTATTATAGTGAAGAAAAATTACAGTCTGAAGAAGAATTAAAAATTTTTTTTAAACGATTAAATACAATTTTACAAAAAAAATATTCTTACGAATTAAGAGGTTTTTATAATGTAACAATCTATTGCGAAGAACCTATTTATGTCATGATATTTGAAAATATAGATGATTTTGGAAGAGCCGATTTTAATATTACGATGCTGTTAAATAGTGTATTATTATTTGAGTTTGCAGAAGAAGATATGATTCTAGGAACCAAGATTTATTATCAAGAAAAATATTATGTAGAACTAGATCAAGTCAAAGAAAATCCTTATCTTTTTGAATATGGAACGGTTATTTTTGGGGATAAAGTAGAAGAAATATTAGCAAGAGGAGTTTTAATGGAAGAGGTTTAACCTTCTAAATGGAATACCTTATGAATAACTTCTGGATAATTAGAAATAATCCCAATTTTTTGAAACTCTTCTTGTAAGTATGGGGTTGATTTTTCTCCTAAATAATGCTCATAGGTATAATTTATGTAGTAGTCAGAAGATAAATATAGTAAAACACTCTTTCCTTTTTTATGTAATAAATCGATAATTGCATCACTAAAAGCATTCATTAAAATAACATAGTAATCAACATCAATAAAATTTAAATCATCTCCATAAATCACAAATCCAATTTTATCATTGGTAATTTTTTCTTTTAGTTTGGTCACAATGCTTCGATTGACACAGTGGAGATAAATGAGTAAATTTGGATACTTTTCAATTGTTTGCTTTACCATTTCTACATAATCATTCATTCTTTTGGTTACTACTTCAATATTTTCATCTGTTAACACAATTGATTTTAGGGGATACAGATTGAGATAAATTTCTTTGGTAAACTGTTTTTGATCAATTCGTTGGAGTAAATCATCTAACAGGATAATTTCATAGTTTTGTAGTTGTGATAAAGTACTGGTTTCGATCGTATTAATTGTACCTTCTCCTAAACTAGAAGCATTAAAGGCAACTAACCGATTATCTTCTGTAAAAGCAATATTAAAACAAATCCCATCAATATAATCTTTGGTAACTCCTCCGTATAAGAAATCTTCCATATTGTTAGAACTACTTTTTTGAGCAATATTTTTCATCTAATCACCAATACATTTTATGAAAAGAAATTAATTTTTATGTGAATAAACAACTTTTGCAGGAATTCCTACTACTGTTTGATTTTCTGATACATCATTTAAGACAACAGCATTTGCTCCAATTTTACTATTCTTGCCAATTTTAATATTTCCTAAAATTTTAGCACCAGTACCAATCACAACTCCATCTGCAATGGTAGGATGACGTTTTCCTTTTTCTTTCCCTGTCCCTCCTAGGGTAACTCCATGAAAAATCGTAACATCATTTCCAATTACAGTTGTTTCTCCAATCACAACTCCCATTCCATGATCAATAAAAAGTCTTTTTCCAATAACTGCTCCCGGATGAATTTCGATTCCTGTTTTCCTTTTGGCTTTTTCCGATAAAAATCGTGCTATCAAAAAACATTTCTTTCGGTAAAAGAAAGAAGAAATTTTATAATATAGTTGGGCAAGAAAACTAGGATAGAGAAAAACTTCCCAAATGGAATGTAGAGCTGGGTCATTTTTCCTGATTGTTTGAATTTGTTCTAGAATAAAGTGCATATCATCACCTCAGCTATTATAAAATATGAAAAAGTTGAATTGATGCCTGTTTCTCTTCCCTAGAAAGTTGAGTTTTGGAAGAAAATGTAGTATAATATGCATTATTATGAATGTGAAATAAGAAAGGGAGGATAGGCAATGCGTTTTTTAGATAAAATTTGGAAGAAAAAATCTATCTCAGAACAGAAAGAAGATATAGATTATTTAAAACGATTAGAATTTTCGATTGAAAATATATTGTCAAAGCTGGAATTAATTGGAATTTCTAATCAGTTAGGAAATAACTTACAGGAAAAAATAAAAACGAATCAAAAAAAGTTAGAAGAAATAAAAAATAAGTATTCGAACAATCTAGAAGAAAGGATTCAATATGGAGTAACTTTATCTACATTTTTAGATGAGTTGACTGAATTTGGGAAACCATACTTTTATTTAGAAAATTTAGATGCCTTTGATTATCAAGAAATTACAGTAGAAAACTTTGAAGAGAAAAAAGAAGAAATCAAAACCTTAGAAACAGAAATTATGAATTATCAAAAAAAGAAAAAAAATCCCTTAAATATGGTAGAAAAAGATGAAAAATTATCCCAATTATTAGAAGAAAAAATAGTAGAAGTTCTCTTTCATTTTTTAAGAATAGAATTAGAAGTAGTAGGAGAAAAAGAGCTCTATAGCGAACTGTCTATCGATAGTCAATTGTTATTAGAAAAAAGATTCTTACAAAAACTTTCAGAAAAAGCTGCTGTTGATTCTGAAATTAGTCAGTATTTAAAAGAAAATGATATTGGAACTTTATCTTTTGATTATAATCTGCTAGAAAAAATAATGAACGAGAAAAAAGAAGAGTCAGCTCTTTTAGAAAAAAGAGAAATTCCACTATATTCATTTAAAATATCCCTGAAAAAGTTTATTGAACTAAATCAAGAATTCTTTCATTTAACACTAGAATATGTTTCTACTATTCGGTTAAAAGATGATACTGTGAAATTGAAAATTCAAGGGGTCAGTAGAAATAAAAAATTAAATCCTAAAATAAAGGATGCCTATTTAATAGAAAAATCATTTCAAAAAAATGAAACAGAAGATTCATATTTTTATGTATTGATTGTTTCTGATAAAAAAGAAGGAAAAAAACCTATTGTTATTGGAACGATAGAAGTAATAGAAGAAAATTTATTCAGAAAAAAACCAACATGTATTTTATTACGTTTAATGAAAATTAGGCAATCAGAATATAATCAATTAGAATATTGTTTAGCAAAATATCAAAATACAAAATTCGAAGAGCTAGCAGAATATTTTATTGACATGTATCAGAACATATTTCAGTTGATACCAATTTATAAAAAATTAGATAATAGAGAACGTTTTGCTCCTGATTTTGCTGAAGTAAAAAATAAGTATAATCAGGTAGATAATTATCCTCAAAAAAAATATATTTTAAAATAAGAAAAAGCACTTTGATAAGTGCTTTTTTACATCATATTATAAGTATTTGGTTGATAATTAGAAGTATAATTATCTTGAAGTGGCATTGGGGTATTTTCTAGTTTAGAAATTTTATTTTTTAATTTCATAACTTCCTTTTCCAGATTATAAACACGATTTTCTAAATTTCTAATATCACTATGATAATCTGTGTTAGGATAATTCATTCCATTCGGAAAAGGAAAGGGTTGCATATTTTGATTCATACGACATCTCCTTTATTTATTTTATTATATGTTATATAATGGAATTGGTGATGATATGCGTCTTAGAAATGTAAAAAATAAAGAAGAAATTATGAATGCTTCCCCCTTTTTAATTCAAAATCCCAAAGAATATCGAGGAAAATGGCATACTGTTTTTGAAAATGAAAATCCAATTCATATAGAAATTGGAACAGGAAAGGGAAACTTTATCATTCAAAAAGCGATTCTTAATCCGGATATTAATTTTATTGGAATCGAAAAATATGATAGTGTGATTGCGAGAGCGTTAGAAAAGATTCCAGAGAAAATTTTCAATTTGAAAATGATTCGCATGAATGCTTTAGAAATGGGAGAAGTATTTGAAAAGGAAATTGATACCATCTACCTCAATTTTTCCGATCCATGGCCAAAGAAAAGATGGTATAAAAGAAGGTTAACGAGTGATATTTTCTTAAAAAATTATGATTGCTTGTGGAAAAAAGATGCTATGATTATTCAGAAAACAGATAACCAAGAATTTTTTGAATATTCTATTTGTTCTCTTAGTCAATACGGTTATCAAATAACGGAAATTAGTTTAGATTTACATAAAAGTCAAATAGAAGGAAATGTAGTGACAGAGTATGAAGAAAAGTTTGTAAAAAAAGGATTTCCAATTTATTACTTAGTAGCTGAAAAGAAAAAGAAATAAAATAAATTAGAAAATTTAGCAAAATAATTTTTCTTTCTATGACTTTTTTGATATAATATTAAAAGAGTAGGTGAATTATGAAGAAACTATTATATTTAGGTGCCATGATTTTACTCTTAAGTGGGTGTAGTATTGTCGATATTGAAAAACAACCCATGGATGAAATAGTAGATTCTATTATTTCCAAAGAGACAAATTTAAAATCAGTTTCTTTGGAAGGATATTCTTATTTTTTACCACAAGGAGTAAGTCTAAGTATGAATGATAAAGAAAATTCCATTCTTTATTACAATCATAAAAAGATGTATTTATATGTAGACTTAATTTCTTATTATCATCAAGTAGAAAGTACATATACAACAAACCCTAACGCTTATTATTCTTTTGCCATAGATGAAAATGGAAAAAAAGGCTATTTAGAAATTACGGAAATAGGCGACAATTTTTTTATTGAATATATGTACCATTACAGTAAGATAGAAGCTTTTGCGCAAGAAGGAGATTTGAAGAAAACCATAACGATTATGTCTTACATTTTAAATAGTATCAAAATGAATGATAAAATCATAGAATCACTAATTGGGAGCAGCTCCTATAATAGCAAAGAAGAACAATTTAATATTTTTAAACCAAATGGACAAGAGAGTGATTTCTTAGATATTATCGAACAATATGATGATGGACGTACACAAAGTAAGAATGAAGATATTTTAGATATTGATGAAAATATAGAATAGGGAAGGGTAATTATGAAACTATTAGACAAATTAAAGAATACTTTCTTTGAAGAAGAATATATCGAAGTAGAAGAAGAACCAGTAGTAGCCAAAAAGGTAGAACCACGAGAAAGTAGAAAAGAAGAAAAAAATATTTCGCTAGTAGAAGAAAAAAAAGAAGAAAAAAATACTGTTACAGAAGAGAAAACGATAAATGAAATGGAAGAAAAGGTAATGGAAAGTTATTCTGATAGCAATCTAATCAAAAAGGATAACAAAATTCCATACTTTGAAGAGGAGGATTTTGTAGAGTCCCACACCACTTCCCCTCAAAAAGAAGAACCCAAAAAAATTTATGGAGAAAGTCCAGAAAAACTTTACCATGCCTACGATTATAAAACCCCAACAACAAATCATCCTTATGGAGCTACTCAAAAAGAAGCTTTTAGACCAACTCCAATTATTTCTCCAATTTATGGAATTTTAGATAAAAATTATCGAAAAGAAGAAGTGATAGATAAAAAAGATATTAGACCTAGTAGTAGTTATGCATCAAGAAGAAATGCTGATTTAGATTCTGTAAGAAGAAAAGCATATGGTGGGGTAGACCCCATTGAAGAAATGAAAAAACCAATAAAAGAAAAAAATATGGAAAAAGAAGAAGATCGAAATTTATTATATGATATGACAACAGATCATTCTAAACCAATAGTAGATCAAGTAACGATTCAAGATGCAGAAGAATATTTTAATGATTTAGGGTTAGAATATAATATAGATTATAAAGATAATCGCTATGAAAAAGCAACAGGGAGAAGGACAAGCCTTCCAATAAAAGAAGAAAAACCAGAAAATAAAGAAGAAGATGCCAACTTAGAAGATAATTTATTTGATTTAATAGATTCTTACTATGAGGGTGGTGAAGAATAATGGAAGAATTATTACAAATTTATCCAATCCTGTTATATACATTAGGAATTGTTTTACTAATAGTATTAATAGTATTAGGAATAAAATTAATCAAAATTGTAGACAGTATGAATATAGTATTAGAGGATGTACAAAAGAAAACAAAATCACTAAATGGACTTTTCAATGCCATTGACGCAATTACAGATACTTTATCATCAGTAAGTGATAGTATTATTGCAAATATTACTGGTATTGTGGGAAAAGTATTCCATAAAAAAAGAAAAAAAGAAGAGGAGAATGAGGAAAATGAGTAAAGAAAAAAAAGAAAAAGAACAGAAAAAAAATGGAGTAGGGAATTTTATATTAGGAGCTCTAGTTGGAGCAGGACTAGGAGTATTATTTGCTCCTAAATCTGGAAGTGAAACAAGACAAGAATTAAAAGAAAAAATGACTGATTTCATGAAAAAAGTAAAAGAAATGGATGTAGAGGAAGTAAAAGAAAATTTTACAAATAAAATTGAAGAAATCAAAGCAGAATTAGAAGATTTAGATAAAGAAAAAGCATTAAAAATTGCCAAAGAAAAAGGAAATCAAATTAAAGAAAAATGTGAGGATTTAGTAGAACTTGCAAAAAAGAAAGGAACTCCAATTTTAGAAAAAGCAGCAGAGGAAATTCGCGAAAAAACAATTCAGACAATAAAAGAAGTATTAAATAAATTAGAAAAATCAGATAGCAAAAAAAAATAGAGAAATAATATAAAATAAAAAAGTTTTAACTACAGCAATGTAGTTTTTTCTTTTGAATAAAAAGTTTTCAAAAAGAATAGTTTGTGTTATATTAAAAGTAGAAATAGGAAGGTGGTAAGAATGCAGAACTCCTATAACCAATTGAAAAGAATTTTCTTGAAACAAATTATAAATTTTATATTAATTGTTTTTCTCTTTCATACAATGAGTAGCCAGGGAAATTATTTGGTAGGTTGTAGTTATTTTGTATATACTATCATTTCTCTTTTTTCAATAATAATTTTTGAAATTACGGTAAAAAGAATATCTCATTTTCAAATAGAAGGAGAATATCAAAATAAAAAAAGATTTTTTTCATTAGAACGGAAGACAATATTGAAAATAGGAATGATTAGTTTTTTCGTTTTATTTTTTATAGCAAAACCATTTGCCAATTGGTTAATAAAAAAAATAATGTTAGATGTTGATTTAAAAAACTTTACTTTTCTATTTCAAATGAGTTCTCTTTTGGCATTATTTCTTCCTTTAAAAAATCTTTATCTAGCTTATTTTTATGCGATCAAAAAGGAAAAAGAAGCTTTTTTTGCAGATTTAATTGAAGAAGTGATAAAAGTGATAGGGATTTTAGGAAGTATAATAATTTGTTTTCAAATAGATAAGTGGTCTAATATAGATACTGCTAAACTGATTACTTTTTTCCTTTTTCTTAGTTGTTTTTTCTCATTTTTATTTTTATTTTACTTAAGTATAAAAAAGAGAAAAGAATTAGAAAAAGAAACATTAAAAATAGAATATACCATTATTCCTAATCAAACACTAAATAAAATGCTAAAAAAAGAATATATATCCTATTCAATTTTTATCATTTTTCCTATTTTATATTGGATAATAGATTTCTTATTTTTAACAGAATTTCTTCCGCAAAATTTTTCTTTTTCTGAAAAAGACTTAGAAACCATTTTTACTTCTATGACTCTTTGGGGATGTGGACTTAATTTCTTTCTATTTTCTATCTTAAGCTTTTATTTTTCTGCGAAAACAAAATTCTCTTTTTTAGAAAATGAGAAAAGAAAAATGCACCTTTTTTTAGAAAAAACAATATCTTCTTTCATACCAGTTACTTTATTTTTAATTGCTGTTATGAATCACATTGTTTTCCTAATATATGAAAAAAATGGGATGATTATAGAGATTACTATTTTTCAATTATTAATTTTGTTTTTTTCTATTCTTTCTTTATTTAGTAATATGATCCTTTTAGTTGCACGGGAAAGAAAAAAGATAATGCAATATTTGTTGTTAGGATTTATAAGTAAAATAATTTTAACGTTACCACTTTGTAAAGCGATAAATCGTTTAGGACTTTTAGCTTGTGATGGAGCCTTCATAGCAACAGCCTTAGGATATGGTATTAGTAGTTATTTATCTTTTCGATTGATTGGAAAAAAATATCAGTTAAATGAAGAGAAAATGATTCGAAAAATTTTAAATATAGTTCTTTTATCTCTTGGAATGGTAATGATTTTAGTATTCATAGGAATGAAAATTCAACCTACTAATCGTTTCATATCTATTCTTTATTTATTGTTTTGTGGTTTTTTATTAAAAGTATTGTTTTCCATAAAAGAAAAGTAAAATAGAGTAAAATTTGTAAAAAAGAAGGTAATTTTATTGACTTTTTTATGGAAAAGAAGGTTTAATAAAGTTAGATAGACATAATAGGAGAGGATTTACATGAAAGATAATTATATGTTTGAATACCTGAATGAAAATGAATTTAGAGTAAAAGAAAGAACAGTACGTAAATATAATATGTTGGCTTTTAAAAAACTTACTTTTGAATATTATCCTAAATTAAAATCAGGAGAGTTTTTAGGAACCAAAGTAGGGGAAAATCAAGATGGTAGTATTTTATATGAATTACCATTACCAACAGATAATATGTTTGCAAAAGTGCATGGAGTAATTACTCTTCATTATACGGTATACCCAGATAAAAAAGTAATTCTCCTAACCAATATTACCCCAGAAGGGATTTTAGAAGAAGGACATCGTACGGAATTAAAGGCTTATAAAGGAGTAATGGTTTCTAAAACAAATAAAGAAAAAGATATGTTTAAGATTAATCTTTTAAATATGATGAATAAAGGTTTTGGAAATACTGCTAGCTTTATGATCATAGTATTGTTGTTAATAATTTTAGTAGCAGTAATTCTTTTTCTAATATGGAAATAAGGAAACATCGGTTTCCTTTTTCTTTGGAAAAAAACAATAGAAAAAAGAAAGAAAACTACCAAATAAAAAAATCGACAAATTGTCTTGTTTATGAGGTAGTTTTTTCTATTCTGTGGTAAAATAACTATAGGTGATAAAAGATGCGTAGCAGAAAACTGAAAATCAACAATTATATGGAAGGTGCCTTTATTGCTACCTTAGGAATTGTCATTTCCAAGATTTTAGGCATGATTTATGTAATTCCCTTTTATTCCATTATTGGGGATGATGGGGGAGCGTTATATGGTTATGCTTATAATATTTATTCCATTTTTTTAGGAATTTCTTCTGCTGGTATTCCTTTAGCTATTAGTAAATTAGTTAGTGAATATAACACTCTTGGCCTTTATGAATCGAAAGAAAAAGTTTTTAAAATAGCGAAAACATTACTTTCTCTTTTAGGAATTATTTGTTTTCTTGTTTTATTTTTCTTTGCAGGACCAATTGCGAAAATGATTATTGGAGATATTCAAGGTGGAAATTCTATTGCGGATATTGTTTATGTAATTCGAGTTATTTCTGCTAGTATCTTAGTGGTTCCAATTTTAAGTGTTTATCGAGGATATTTACAAGGACATCGTTTTATGGAACCAACCTCTATTAGTCAGGTGTTAGAACAAATTATTCGTGTTACTATTATTATTGTAGGAAGTTATCTAGCTTTAAAAGTATTTCATTTAAGTTTAAAGCAAGCCGTAGGAATTGCCTTATTTGGAGCAACAGTAGGAGCTGTTTTTTCTACTCTTTATCTGATGCGAAAAGTTGCCAAAAATAAAGAAACGTTAAGGAATCATCCGAAAGAAGCAGTAGTTAAAACGACAAAAGAAATTATTACCCAAATTTTAATTTATGCTTTTCCTTTTATTTTTAGTGATGTATGTAAATCTCTTTATAATTCCGTAGATACTTTCTTTGTGGTAAAAACGTTAGTCAATGATTTAGGATATTTGGTTACGGATGCAGAAGCGATTATGGGGTATATTTCTACTTGGGGAAATAAATTAAATATGATTGTGATTGCGATTGGAACTGGATTTATGGCAAGTTTGATCCCTAATTTAACCATTAGTTTAGTGAAAAAAGATAAAAAAGACATCAATCAAAAAATCAACCAAACTCTTCAAATTTTAGTTTTGATTACGCTACCAATGACCGTAGGACTCAGTTTCTTAGCAGAACCAGTATGGAATATTTTTTATGGAACGAGTACCTTTGGACCAAAAGTATTTGCCTTTTCCATCTTTACTTCTTTTGTAACTGTATTATTGAGTACTGCTACTACCACACTTTTAACCTTAAAAGAGTATAAAGTTTTATTTATCAATTTAATTTTAGGACTGGTAATTAATGCAGTATTGGATGTACCATTAATGCATCTTCTTCATCATATGGGTATACCCGGATATTATGGAGCAACCTTATCAACGATTTTAGGAAATTCTTTTTCTATTTTAGCATCTTTCTTTTACTTAAAACGAAAATATGAACTTCATTTTTTAGAAACTATGAAAATAGTAGGAAAAGTCGTTTGTTCCGTTATCGGAATGATAGTAGTTCTTTCTTGTGTAAAACTAGTGGTACCATTTACTAGTAATCGTATTCTTTCTATTGGAACTTTAATTTTCTATGCAGTAATTGGAATGGTAGTTTATTTCTTATTGATAAAAAGAATGAATTTGATTGATACTATATTAGGGAAAGACTTTTTTAAAAAATTAAAACAAAAGAGAAAGAAGGCATATCATGAAATTTGAAATATTAACAGAAAAAGAGTTTCAAGAATTTTCTAGGACAAAATATCAAGAACAAGCAAGTTTCTTTCAGACCGTTGAAACAGCGCAATTAAGAAATCGATATGGTAGCAAGATTCACTATGTAGGAGTGAAAGAAAAGAAAAAAATAATTGCTGCTACCATGTTAACAGAAACAACTACGTTTTGTGGAAAGAAAACTTTTTATGCTCCTAGAGGATTCTTATTAGATTATCAAAATCAAGAATTATTATCTTTTTTTACCGAACATTTAAAGGAATATTTAAAAGATAAAAATCCTCTTCAAATCAAATTAGATCCGAATGTTATTTATCGAATTCGGAAAAATGATGGAAGTATAGATGAAAATGATATGCCAAATGAGGAAGCAATTCATCATTTAAAAAAATGCGGATATCATCACTATGGTTTTAATACCGATTTTATCTATACACAATCTAGATGGAATGTTCGTTTGGTACTAGAGAAAGATTATGAAGAATTGAAAAAAGGATTTTCCAAAAGTACCCGAAAAAATATTGAATCTACCTATAAAAAAGGAGTTAGAATTCGCAAAGGAACCAAAAAAGACTTAGCGAGTATGGAAGAGATTCTCATAAAAACAGCAGAAAGAAAACATTTTGAAGCCAGAAGTTTAGAATATTATCAAAATATGCAAGATTGTTTAAAAGATTTAATGAATATTTATATTGCCTATTTAGATGGGAAAGTTTATGTGGAAAGTACCAAAGAACTGTTACAAGAAGAGAAGAATCATTATCAAGAAATTCTAGAAAAAATGAAACATGATATGATAGGAAGTAAGTTATCCAATCAAAAAGAGACTTCTGAAAAACGAATTCAAAAATTAGAAACAGAATTAGAAGAAGCAAAAAAATTTCAAAAAGAAAATCCAAAGGGAAAAGATATTGGAGTTTTAATTTCTATTCAATCTGGATTAGAGTATATTACCTTATATAGTGGAATTTTAGCAGAATATAAAAAATTTACTCCGAAATATTTAATGTATGATGCCCATATTCGAGATGCCTATGAAAAAAAGATTCCTTACGTGAATTTTTATGGAATTTCAGGAAACTTTAATACGGATGATCCGGATTATGGTATGTTTGAATTTAAACGTGGTTTTGGAGGAAATGTAGTAGAATTAATTGGAGAATTTTCTTATCCACTGAGTCCACTTTATTCTATTTATATTTTTTTAAGAAATATCAAAAGAAAATTATATTTATGGAAAAATAAGTAGGTGAAATATGAAGTTCATAGAAAATTTAAAGGAAGAAGAATACACAAAATTTGTGGAAAACCATGAAACCAGTCATTTTTTAAAATCTTATGAATGGGGAGAAATTTCGAAAGAAAGAGGTTTTACTCCTTATTACGTTGGGGAAAAAGAAAACGGAAAAATGATCGCTACTGCCTTACTGTTAAAAAAACAACTTCCTTTTGGATATTCTTATTTTTATATTCCGAGAGGATATACCCTAGATTATCAAGATTCCGATTTATTACAAAAATTGACAGAGGATATCAAAATATTTACCAAAAAACAGCATTCCCTATTTTTTAAGATTGACCCAGATATTTATTTGCATCATATTGATGAAGAAGCAAATCCTATTGTAGAAAAGGAAAATCATTATGAATTAGTCAAAACGTTAGAAAAAATAGGATTTCATCATCGAAAATTAACTAAATTTTTTGAAACAATGCAACCAAGATATACCTTTCGAGTAGACTTAAAGAGAAGTATGGAAGAAATACGAAAAAATTATAGTAAAAGTGTAATTCGTTGGATGAAATTGGCAGATAAATATCAGGTAGAGACTCATATTGGTACAAGTAAACAAGTAGAAGAATTTGTAAGACTTATGAAATTAACAGAAAAGAGACAAAACTTTTTTTCTCATGAGTATTCCTTTTATTCTAAATTTTATGATTTGTTTCATCAAAAAGGATATGTTGACTTGTTGTATGCTACAGTAAATCCAAACGATGTCTTAGCAGTAGTACATCATGATTTAGAAATGCTAGATGAAAAAAAAGAAGAAGATCCGGTGCGCTATCAAAAACTAATGAACATGCAAGAACATTTTGCGAAATTGGATGGTTCTAAAAAACAAATTGTGAGTGCTTACTTTAATGTCAATTATGGAAATAAAAGTTGGTATTTATATGGGGCAAATGATATGGATTATAAATTAACGTATGCCAATTATAAATTATTTGATTTTCAAATTCAAAATGCTCATCAAAAGAAAAAAGAAATTTTTGATGAATTTGGAACCATAGGCGATGTGCATACCAAAAAAAGTGTGATTGGATTACATGAGTTCAAGAAAAAATTTGGAGGAGAATATACAGAGTTTATTGGAGAATTTGATTATATTACGAATCCTTTGATGTACTTTGTATTTATCAAACTAGTACCACTTTATCGAAAACCTTTAAAATTTTTTCATCATTTAAAAGTAAAAATGCAGAAAGGAGAATAACATGAAATTAGAAATATTAACAGAAAAAGAATTTCGAGAATTTGCTACTTCTCATCCGTTATTTAGTTTTCATCAAACCAAAGAATGGGGAGAATTAAAAAAGAAGAATGGATGGGAATATGAGTTTGTAGGGATGAGGGAAAAAAAGAAAATTGTCGCTGCCACCATGCTACTATCTAAAAATACCCCAATTCATCAAAAAATCTTTTATTCTCCACGAGGATTTCTCTTAGATTTTGAAAATCAAAAATTATTAGAAACCTTTACCAAAGAAATCAAAAAATATATCAAGTCTAAAAAAGGATTCTTTTTAAAAATAGATCCTTATCTCATCTACCAAGAAAGAGATCGAAATGGAGAATTGGTACCCAATGGAATCGATCATTCCAAAGTTGTCACCAACCTTCAGAAATTAGGATATCATCATTACGGATTTAATATCACGTTTGGAAGCGAACTACAACCAAGATGGATTTATGTTTTAGATTTAAAAGGAAAAGAGAAAGATACTGTTTTTCAGAACTTTTCTGCGGATACCAAACGTTATATCAATCGTGCCATCAAAAATGGTTTAGAAATCGAAGAAGTAACATTAGATCATCTAGAAGACTTTACCAAAATTATGGAACATACTTCTCAAAGAAGAGGTTTTATCAATAGACCATATTCTTATTACCAAGAAATGGTAAAAACTTTAGGAAAAAACGTAAAAATTTTAAGTTGTTTCTTAGATACCGAAAAAGCCTTAAAAAAAGTACAGGAAGAACTACTTCCATTAGAACAGGAAGTACAAGAAGCCAAACTTCATATGGAAGAAGTGGGAAGTAAAAAGAGTAAAGATCATTATCAAATGAAGCAAAAAGAATTAGAGAATCTGCAAAAAAAAGAAGAAGAATTCCAGAAATTAAAAGAAAGTCATGGTCCAAAAATTATAATGGCTAGTTCCATGTTTTTACTATTTGGTCATGAAGTACTTTATCTTTACAGTGGCTCTTATGAAGAATTTATGAAATATAATGCCCAATATTTAATCCAATGGGAAATCATTCAATATGCAGTAGACCATCATTATGATCGTTATAATTTTTACGGAATTGAAGGAAATTTCCAAAAAGAAAATAATGATACTTATGGAATTTATGAATTTAAAAAAGGTTTTGATGGAAAGGTAGAAGAAATGATTGGAGAGTTTGATCTCATCATCCATCCTTTTAGTTATTTCTTATACAAAAAAGGATTTGGAATCTATCGTGGAATGAAACATTTTTTATTTCGATTAAAAGGAGGAAAATAAGATGGATTTGAAACAATTGACAGAAGAAGAGTTTCGAAATTTTGCTTATCACCATGAACAGGCTTCCTTTTTACAAACGATTGGTTGGGGAAAACTCAAGAAAAGTAATGGTTGGAAATGTGAATTTGTGGGATTTAAAGAAGGAAAAAAAATAATTGCAGCAACGATGCTATTATCGAAAATGACCCCAATTCGTAAAAAAATGTTTTATGCTCCCCATGGTTTTTTATTAGATTATAGCAATCTTGATTTATTGGATGAATTTGTTTCACAAATGAAAGCTTATGTCAAACAAAACCAAGGAATTTTCTTTAAAATCGATCCTTATCTTATGTTAGTAGAAAGAGATATCGATGGAAAAAAAGTAGAAGGCGGTATCGATAATACCTATATTTATGAACATTTTAAACAGTTAGGATTTGTAGAGATTAATGGAAAAGTGACTGAACAAACGCTACAAGGAAAGTGGATTTATTGGATTGATATCAATGGTAGAACTTTAGAAGAAGTCATTACTCCCAAAATTAAACTAGTCATTCGGAAAAATGAAAAGAATGGAGTTTATGTTCGCGAAGGTAGTTATGAAGAGTTAGACAAATTTAAAAAAATCATGGATCACATTAGTAATCGAAGAGAATTTTTAAGTCGATCTTTAACGTATTATCAAGAAATGTATCAAGCTCTACACGAAGAAGGAATCTGTAAATTATATTTTGCAGAATTAAATTTAAAAGAACAGTTAGATATTTGCAAAGAAGAAAAAGAAAAATTAGATGCTGAATATCAAAAAAAGGAACAGGATTTCAAAGAGGGAAAAATTGAAGTAAATGAAAAGAAGTTCCAAGTAAGACAAAAGGAATTGAAAAATATAATTACAAGATTAGAGAAAAGTATTTCAGAATATGAAGAATTAAAAAAAGAGCATGGAGATATTTTAACGCTAGCTGGAATTATGTATATGATTCATGGAAACGATGTTTTATCGTTTATCGGAGGAGGATATAGTGATTATCTAGAACTGCAACCCGCTTATTCCATTCATTATGAAATGATTAAATATGCGGTAGAACATCATTACCGTTATTATAATTTCTATGGAATTTCCGGAAACCTAATAGAAAGTGATCCGATGTATGGAGTTTATCTATTTAAAAAAGGGTTTGGAGGACAGGTTGTAGAATTGATGGGAGAATTTGATTACCCTGTTAATAAATTTTATTATCGCTTGTATCGAATTAGTTATGATATTATTCATAAATTAAAGAAAATGAAAACAAAAATTCATTCTTAAAGTAAGAATTCATATAGGATGACAATCATAATAACTAGTCATTTGGAAGAAAGAGGTAAAAAAATGAAAAAAAATTTAATTAGTTTAGGAATTACAGCTATCATTGGATTTATCATCTATTATTTTACGTTACCAGCAATCAATATTCATAGTTTTGGATTTTGGGTATATTTTATCTTTTTGCTGATCATCTATAGTTTATCTTTATTGTGTTTTTCGATAGATGAAAAAGGAAATATCATCCGCTCTGTAAAATTGTTAGGAGGAGTTTGTGCATCTATTTTTATCATTATTACGGGAATTATAATTGTGAATATTATTTTATCTCCTATTTTTCAATCAAAAAGTTATGCTAATCGTATTCAAATTCAGGAAGGATTAGAGTTTACCAAAGAAGTAGAACCTGTTGATTTTAATCGAATTCCTTTATTGGATAAAGATTCTAGTCAAAAACTAGGAGATCGTGTGATGGGACAAATGCCAGAATTAGTATCTCAATTTTATGTATCGGATTTATATACCCAAATTAATTACCAAGATACTATTCTTCGTGTAACTCCTTTGGAATATAATGGTTTCTTTAAATATTTAGCAAATAAAGAAGATGGGGTAAAGGGTTATATTACTGTGAATTCTGTCACCGGAGAGTCTCAGTTAATCAAATTAGAAAAAGGAATGAAATATGTACCTTCTGCTATCTTTGGAAAAGATTTAGATCGTCATTTAAGATTTTCTTACCCTACCAAAATATTTGGAGAAAAGAGTTTTGAAATTGATAATGAAGGAAATCCGTATTGGATTATTCCTACAATCCAGTACCAAGGAGTAGGATTAAGAAGAGAAATTGCTAGTGTTATTATTTTGGATCCTATTACGGGGGATAGTAAAGAATATGCGGTAAAGGATGTTCCTACTTGGGTAGACCATGTTTATTCAGCAGGATTAATCATTGAACAAGTAGATGATTGGGGACAATATAAACAAGGATTTTTCAATTCTATCTTTGGGGAAAAGAATGTAGTACAAACAACAGAAGGTTATAATTATATGACGATGAATGATGATGTATATTTATATACGGGAATTACTTCTGTATCTACAGATGAATCGAACATTGGATTTATTTTAACGAATATGAGAACCAAAGAAACCAATTTTTATCAAGTACCAGGGGCAGAAGAATATTCTGCTATGGATAGTGCAAGAGGACAGGTTCAGCAAATGGATTATGATGCTACATTTCCTTTACTAATCAATTTAAATAATCGAGCTACTTATTTATTATCCTTAAAAGATGCTGCTGGATTAGTAAAAATGTATGCTTTTGTGGATGTTCAAGATTATCAGAAAGTCGTGATTACAGATAGTGCTAAGGGAATTGAAACAGCAAAAGATAACTATTTGAATAATGTAGATATACAGACTAATCTGGATTCTTTACAAACAGAGGAAATTCAAATCTCATTTTTAGAACCAGTGGTAATAGATGGAACTACTTCTTATTATTGGAAAGATCAAAACAATTCTAAGTATGTCGCATCGATTAAAGTAAATAAAGAACTTCTTCCATTTTTAGAAATAGGAGATTTAGTAAAAATTAGTTATGTTCATAAAAAAGATATAACCGAAGTTCAAAAGATAGAACAACTAGAAAAATAGTTGTATAGAAGAAAGAAAAGTTGGCATATAATAAAGTGTCAACTTCTTTTTGGTTGAAAAAATAAAAAAAAGAAAAAAAGTTCTTGACTAGAAGGATAAGGAATGATATATTAAACTGGCATT
>CANPVK010000013.1 GCA_947581715.1 uncultured Bacilli bacterium | reverse complement strand
AATAAAGTTTATCTTTATTGGTTACTAATTATTAAAATCGGGATTTCCATTCGGGATTTCCTAACTTAAATTAACCTTTTTTATTTTTTCTTGATTCTATAAATAGAAATCCCCAAAGGAATGATTTGGGGATTTCATTCATCTTTTTTTAAAAATCACAATTACCTGGAGTTCTTGGATAAGGAATAACATCACGAATATTTTCAACTCCTGTTAAATAAATTAAAAGTCTTTCAAATCCCATTCCAAATCCACTATGTACACAACCACCAAATTTTCTTAAATTTAAGTACCACTCCATTCCTTCTATAGGTACATGCATCTCCTGCATTCTAGAAACTAATTTATCATAATCTTCTTCCCTTTGAGAACCACCCATTAATTCTCCTGCACCAGGCACTTCTAAATCAACTGCTGCAACCGTTTTACCATCTGAATTTTGTTTCATATAAAACGCTTTAATATCCTTTGGCCAATTCGTAATAAATACTGGGCCATCAAAATATTCTGTAATATATTTTTCGTGTTCTTTCGCAATATCTTGCCCATACTCTGGTGGAAATTCCCACTTTACATCTGCTTTCTTTAAAATAGAAATAACTTCTTCATGACTAATTCTTGTAAATTTACTAGTGATTAATTTATTTAATTTTTCTAAAAGTCCATTTTCTACAAATTTATCAAAAAATTCCATTTCATCTTTTGCATGATCTAATACATATTTAACAACAAATTTTAACATATCTTCTTCAATATCCATTAATCCACTTAAATCACAGAAAGCCATTTCTGGTTCAATCATCCAAAATTCACTAGCATGTGTTTTTGTATTAGAATTTTCTGCTCGAAAAGTAGGTCCAAAAGTATAAATATTTTTAAACGCCATTGCAAAAGTTTCTCCTTGAAGTTGTCCAGATACGGTTAAAGCTGCATGTTTTCCAAAGAAATCTTTACTATAATCCACTTTCCCACTACTAGCAACACGATCTAAATCTAAAGTGGTCACTTGAAACATTTCACCCGCACCCTCACAATCACTTGCTGTAATTAATGGTGCATGAAGATATACATATCCTCTTTCTTGGAAATAAGTATGAATAGCCATAGCAGCAACACTTCTTACTCGAAAAACTGCTTGAAACAAATTTGCACGTGGTCTTAAATAACCAATTTCCCTTAAAAATTCACGAGAATGTTGTTTAGGTTGAAGTGGATAATCATCACTACAATCTCCCTCTAAAGTAATAGATATAGCTTTGATTTCATAATCCTGTCCTGCACCTTCTGACTTTACCAAAGTTCCTACTACACAAATAGCACTTCCATGTTTAAAAGCATCTATTTTTTCAAAATTTAGAGTACTTTTATCATAAACTACTTGCATATGTTTAAAACAAGTGCCATCTGAAAAATCAATGAAGCCAAATTCTTTTTGCTTACGTTGTCTTCTAATCCATCCTTTTAGTGTAATTTCTTGATTTAAATATTGATCTATATTTTGATATATTTCTCTTAAGTCCATTTTTATTTCCTCTTTTCTTTCTTTATTTTACAATTTCTTCAAAACGATATTCCTGCTTCACACCAGGATACTTTTTTTTATCCACTAAAGAATTAAACATTTGATAAGGGCGAACCCAACAACTTTTTTCATCTTCTATATTTTGATAAACTACCATTTTTGATGCATCTGGGTGATCTTCTTGATAGTTTTCTGAATCATATGCTATCGCAATTACTTTATAAATATGCCCTTTAAAATGTTGATATATTTTTCCTATTTTGATTTCTCTTTCCATAAGTTTCCTCCATATATAGTATATCATACTAAATTACTTTTTCTAATACCCATTCTTTTTTCTTAGCAGGGACCATCATAAAGTTCGCATTTCTATGAATAATATCTAAATATTTAATGGCATTTTCAGGTGTCAAAAATATACTCATTCCATTATATAATGGATGAAATGCAAGTAATTTTCGATCTAATAATTCTTGATCGATAATTAAATTTACCTTACATTTGCAATCAAACTCCATATTAAATAATGAGACATTTCCTGGTATTGTATGCAATAAATCTTGCATTTCCTCAATATTGACAAATTCTAATTTACTACAATCTAATTGCTCTTTTAATCTTGACAAATCAACATTTTTAGCATCATCCACAATAATTAAAAAAACTCTTTTTTCTCCTTTTCTTTCATGAACAAGTAAATGTTTACAAATACTATAATCATTTCCTAAATATTCTTGATATCTTTGATAGTAATCCCTTGATTCACTACATCCCAATACTTCAGGATGCCGAATACACCAAGTATAAGAAATTTCTTTTTCTTTTAAATATTCACAGAATTGTTGCCCTATTTGACATTTTTCCCATTTCTCTTCTAGCTCTTTTCTACTACTTAGTTTGACTTTACCAAATAATTGAAAATAATCTACTTTTCCAACAGGTAAACCAACCGCACTCATATTATCCCTCTTTCCTCATATGTAAAAAAGACTAGTTCGCATCCACACGTATTCAGATACGTATGGGACGAAACTAGTCTTCCGCGGTGCCACCCAATTTATCATAAACATTTTCTGTTATTGATTTATGATCCCTTTCGATTTCTAACAAAATCTAGTAATGCGATAACGGTTACTACCGGCTTACACTACTTTTAATTCGCATAAGCAACTCCAAAGCGTTTTTCATATTGATTTTTATGTTAGCTTCCACCATATCTAACTCGCTTGATAAAAGATATCAATATTACTCCTCTTTTTCAAAGTCGTTAAAAAAATTATACTTCTATTTATAGAATATGTCAAGTTCTTAAAAATATGTTAAAAATTATGTATTTTTACGGAATATTGAAATAAAAATTGTTAATAATTTGATAACAAAACTATTTATAATTGATATTCGATAAAACAAAAAAATAATTCTATTTATAATTTTTCTTCATTACATATAAAAATACCTAACTAACATTAGGTATAATTCTATTCACAACTTTTATTATTTAATAAAGTTCCTTACTAAATGGTGGGCCTGAATGGACTTGAACCATCGACCTCACGCTTATCAGGCGTGCGCTCTAACCACCTGAGCTACAAGCCCATTTATCTGTGAACATTTCAATCTTACTATATTTTTTCTAGAAATGCAAGTATTTTTTAAGAAAAAATAAGAATATATAACCACGAAAATCGAAATAAGAAAAAAGAAAGCATAATGATAGATACTTTCTTTCTAAAAATGATTACACTAATAAAGTAAAAATTGCTGGAATATTACTAAATATTTTATTGGAAAAATTGAATAATATCATCAAGACCGATGATTCTTTCCACAACTTTATGATTTTTAATTTTTAACATAGTTGGATTAGCTACTTTTAAATCTGCAATGGCAGATGGAAATTGTTGATAATTTTCTCCTTCTTCTAATACCATTTCTTGATTAAAAGATTTTTCCAAATCTAAAAGATAAATTGGTAAACTATTCTCTTTTTGCACATAAGTTTCCCTAAAAGACAAATAATAACTAGAGAAAGAATCAGAAAAATTATAACATAATACATAATATTCTGAATCTGAACGACTAAATACTTGTCCTGCTGTAATTTCATCATATTGAATACTTACTTCTTCGGAAGCTGGTTCCTTTTTCTTACCAAATCGAATCTCTCCTGTCATAAGAGCAGTAACAAAATAAGTAAGTGCTATAATAAGAATTACTACAATAAAAATTTTAATTACTTTCATATATTCCAATTCATTGCTTTTACTTGTTTTATATAATTTTCTTTTCTGAACTTTTTTCTTCATGTCAATCACCACGAGATTATTATAGCACGTTCTATTTAAAAAAGAAAGAAAAATGTTTAGACTAACAAAATCTAAACACTTATTTCATATTAGGAACTACATTAACACTTCTTGCTATATCGATTAATTCATCTTGACTCATGACATCAGATACCAAATAATAATCGACTCCATTGCTACTCCATGTAATAGAACTATCTGTTAAAGCACCAACCGTATCAATTAATAAATAAGGTTCTCCATAAGTAGGAATAATGGAAAATTCTTCTTCTACACTAGCAGTTTCCTCTACCAAAAGAAATGGTTTTTCCCCTTCAAAAGTCATAATAACCCTTTCTCCATCAGACTTTGCAATTTTTTCTTCAGAAGTAAGTACAGTTCCTAAAGGAATATAAAGTGGATAAATAATATCATCTAACGTACTAGTTTGTGTTTCATTAGAATGATCTTCTACATTATTATTTTCTGATGTACCCATAATTTTATTTAAATCAAAAGTATCACTATTAATATTAGGATTTAAATCAATTGTTAAAAAATTCATAGTCATTTGCCCAATATCATTTTCATCTAAGACACTTACTCTTTTTAAATTAAAATTTTGATCAAATAAAACTGTCTGTTTCACTAATCTACGATTATTCGGATAATTTACAGCTGTTGTAAATAAATGACCATTATCATCACTTACTAAACTTTTTTCTTGATCACTAGTAATATCATCTAAAATTGATTGAATCAAATAAACCTGAGAATTATTGTATGGCCAATCACTTTGAAATTTAAAACTTTTATTTAATGATGGTGTTAAAACATAAACACCGTCCTCATTCTTTAAAATTATTTGTTCATGATTATTACTTCTGTTTTTTAAACTCACATAATATTTATCTTTTTTCTGATAAATTACCTTTACATCATAATTATAAACATCATCATTATTAACAATTTCTAAATCACCTGTTAATTCATAAGCATTTAAATTTTGATATTTATCTGTAATATTCTTTAAAATATTATCTTTTTTACCACCAAAACATCCTGTTAAAAAACAACAACATACAAGCATCATAATTAAAAAAAACTTTTTCATATCGACTCCTCTTTTCCTTCATTTAATCCTATGAATGAAAAAAAACATTATTCATGAATATTTTTAAAAAAAATGATTATCATAATACTGAAATAGGAAAAGGAGGATTTTATGCAAACACTACAAAAAGTAGCTCTAGTTTTTATTATTATAGGTGCAATCAACTGGGGTCTTATCGGATTATTTGATTTTAACCTAGTAGAAACGCTATTTGGAACAGAAAATGTAATCACAAAAATTATATATGTTCTAGTAGGAATATCAGGAATCATCGATATTAGCTTACTATTTAATAATTATGAATAAAAAGTACTGATTTTATCATCAGTACTTTTTGTTTATCATTTTTCTTCTATTCGAATTCGAACAGTTTTCGTTTTAGATTCATAATTTAATTTGATATCATCCCCATGTACTTGCACTTCTACATCATATTCTCCAACACCATATCCACTTAAATCTACTGTAGCAGAAATCGTATTTGGATCAAGTTGATTAATAGCATCACTACTTCCTCTAACAACAACTGTAATATATCCATCATCTTTTGATAAAGCATAAGCATTATAATTAGAATTTAAATTTACAATAGAGATATGTTGATCTGGAAATTCTTTCGTAATAACATCATCTAACGTTACCTTAACAGAAACAGTCTTATTACTAATTTCTCGAACTCCTGCTGGTTTTTGAATATTAACGTTAAATGTCTTATCGCTAGATAAATCTTTCACATCAATTTCAATCGGAATCGTTTCAATAGAATTAATAACACTACTATCACCATAAATCGTTACTTTCGAAACAGAAGGAGTTAAATCACGAATAGATTTCCCAAAAGCCAAATCACCAACTGGAATAATTTGCAAAGCAACCTCTTTACTAGGGGAAGTAATTTTTAATTGAGCCTCTACTGTATTAGGGACAATCTCAACATCTACTTTATTTCCTTCATCATCATAAGCAATCAAAGGAATTTCTTTTAAACTAAAAGTTCCAACCCTAGGATTATTAATATCATCAACATCCACTAAAGCTTTTACGGTAGCAACCTGCTTTAACTTATAACTTGCTCCCTTAATAATGATATCATTTCGATTTAAATCTACATTATCTAAAATTAAAGTAGAATCCAAATGATCTTTATGCAAGATATCATAATCTAATTCTCTTGTTTCTGATACTTTTTCATATACCACAATATTAGCAGTAGATGGATCTAATTTATAATCAATATTTCTACTCATTTGAGTACGATTATAATTAAGTTTCACTTTATGGCTACCAGGAGAAAGTCCTGTTAAATCAATTGAAACATTCAAATTAGAAGCATATTGTCTAGCTAAATATAAATCAGAAGTTCTTCCAATTAAGGTAATATCTACTGAAGTAGGAAGTCCCTCAATAACATAAGCCTCTTGATTATATTCTACTGTAACAGGTTGGTTATATAAAACTTCTGCATTTTTATTAATCAGAATATCTGAATTTCTATCTACAAAAAAGAATACAATAAAAGCAAAAACAAGCGATAAAACAATCAAAGTTTGTTTATTATTAATAAATTTTTCAATTTCTCTTCCATTATTTTTTAAAAAATCTGTAAAAAACAAAATAAATTTTGTAATTGGTGTAATTAACCACTTATCAAAAAACAATAAAATATTCTTACCTATCTTCTTCATAAATTTCTTCCTCATCTAATTCATCTAAAAAGTCTTCTTCTTGCTTTGGTCTTAATTCATCAATTAACATCATTCTAACATCATCAATAGATAAATTATAGAATAATTCCCCTTTGACAGCAATAGAAACCCTTCCCGTTTCCTCTGATACAACCACACTAATAGCATCACTTTCTTCAGTAATACCTAAAGCTGCACGATGACGGGTACCAAACTTTTTATTTACCTTAGAGCTATTACTAGTTGGAAATACTGCACCAGCACAGCTAATACGATTTCCCTGAATAATTACTCCACCATCATGAAGTGGATTATTAGGAAAAAAAATAGAAATCAATAAGTCACTAGATAAATCTGCATAAATTTTCTTTGCTTTCTCAATATAATTTGCTAAACTAATATCCCTTTCTAATACAATTAATGCTCCGATTCTTGCCTTTCTTAAATACTCAATAGAAGTAACAATTTCATAAACTAATCGTTCTCTTTCATCCACTGTCAACATCTTATGTCTTCCCAATAGTTGAGTTTTCCCAATTTGCTCCAATACATTACGAATTTCTGGTTGAAAAATAATAATTAATGCTAGCGGTCCCCACATAATAACATATTCAAGTAATAAACCAATAGTAACTAATCCTAACCAATCACTTATTATTTTCAAAAAAATAATAATAGCTACTCCCTTAAATAACAATGTCAATTTAACATTATTACGAATATTTTTCAAAATATAATAAAATGCTAACCACACTAAAGAAATGTCAATAATTTTTTTAATAATGGTAACAATACTATCTAATGTCATAATTTAGTTCTTCCTTTCATTTCCAAAATTTATTATAGCAAAGAAAGACATAGTAAGCAAATACCATGTCTATTTTTCTGGAGTAGACTCATTAAAATCAATAACAGTTTTTTTTGTTTCTATAATATTAGAATTCTGTTGTAAATTCTGAGAGTTATCCTCCACATTTTGATCATTGACAACATCATGCTGATCCATCTCTTCAGAGCTTTCTGACACCTCAACAGGAGTAATTGGACTAATCGGTATTTTTTGATCAATAACAGCAGTACGTTCTTTCATTTCTTTCTCTAATTTTTTTCTTTCCATTAAAAAACCAATAATTGCCATAATGAAAAAAATACATATAATAGCTATAATATAATAGAATGGACCATCTAAGATATCCCTAAAAAACTTTATCATATTAACACCTTCTTATTCTATTCAAATTATATCATGAAAAAAGAAAGAAGTAAATCCAGAATTTTGGTGATTCAAATGCTTTACGAAATCCGTTAAAAATATATGATAAGTGTGTTTTCTAAATTGACAGGTATATCAATTTAAACTATAAGTATTATACAAAAATTTCAAACATTTTAAAACTCGAACTGTACTAGTCCGAGTTTGGTATCTATCTGGTGCCGACTGCCGGATTTGAACCAGCGACCTACGCGTTACGAGTGCGTTGCACTACCAACTGTGCTAAGTCGGCGAATAAAAAAGGAAACAACATTTGCTGTTTCCTTCATAATCCACTTGGTGGGCTGTTAGGGATTCGAACCCTAGACCCACTGATTAAGAGTCAGTTGCTCTACCAACTGAGCTAACAGCCCAAAATTTGAATTACTCTTATAGTATAACATAAAATTTTAAAAAGGGAATACTTTTTATAATTTTTTATCAAAAGAAAAGCAGTAATATTACTGTTTCTATTTACATTTCCATTTTTTTTGTATTTTTTGAAAAGCATACTGAATAGAACGTATTGGACCATTAGTAAAAATTCCCTTGATGGTTTGTTGCATACTTTCTTTCTTATTTAATTTAGTAAAATAGAAAAGTATTTTCTGTTGCACTTGTTCCAAATCCTGAGTTATGATTTCTTCTCCTAATTCTTTTCTAAGAGAACTAGGTAAACTAGATAGATTTTGCATTAATAATGGATAATCAATAACGATTTCACCTTTTTGATCAAGATGAAAATAAGAATTTTTTTCTCCATAAATATCATGATATTTTTCAAAACTACCTGTTACAATATTACTTACTTTCTTAGGATTTTCTGCGAACCTCATTCTAGTATCACCGAAATAAGATAATCCACAGATTTGGGTATAAACATCTACTAAATTTTTTTCTTTTTCAACAGGAAGTGTAAGTAAAGCTACCTTCAAAATTTGTTCTCTATTTTTTTGATTGCATGCTTCTATTTTCTGATTTTCAACAAGAGGAAGAATAGTTTTTTGAAATCTTCCAGGTACATAAAAACTCTCCCAAGTTTCTAAATATCTCATGAAATCTTTTTCTTCAATGGTTCCATATTTATAAAGGGTTCCATTTTCTAAAATATTACTTAAATAAGTAATCCCAGTTCTTCCCTTTAACTTTGCAGTAGAAGCATAACGAAAGAAAAGTTTTCCAAACCAAGAATAATCCTTCGGATTTCTTTTCATATTTTCTAAATGCCATTTTTTTAAATCTTCTACCACAAAAATAAAATCAATCTGTGGATGATCATTTTGTTGGTACCCACTTTGTTGAAAAACTCCTGATCCATATCCATAAGCTGCTCTTACTGTTGGTCGTTTTTGAATAAATTTTTGAAATTTTTTTACATTTTTCATTTTTTATTTTACCTTCTATATACATTTTGAAAAGCCCGATATGTCTTCTGAATTCCCACAGCATGTGGAGTATAAGAAAAATCAATATCTTCTGTAATCTTACTACCATCACATAGTTCTGTTTCCCATTCGTGATAAGGAAAAGGAAGAAATTCAGGATGTTCTAAAAAGAAATCTTCTTCGAAATAATAATCTTGATAAGGACAATCTACCGTTGATAAAAAAAGTTTTGTAAATTTAGAATAGTCTAAAATATCATTGGAACATAAGTTATAAGCATGAGAATTCGTTTGAGCTTGACATAGTTTTAACATTGCATCACAAACATCTTTGACATATACAAACTGAAACTTTCCCTTTGCTTCTTTTGGAAAAATAATTTGTCCTGTTTGCATTAGCATTTGTACATATAAACTTTCTCTTGGAACATAGTTATAGGGACCATAAATTAAACTAGGACGAATACTAATATAATCGATATTTTTCTTTTCACATTCTTCTACCAATTCCTGCTCTAAAGCGATTTTCCCATCGATGTAATTTTTTAAATCATCAGGATAGATACTAGTATCCTTTTGAAAAGGAGTATCTTCTTTCTTCAAAAAACAAGGATTTTGATATTTTTGATAAACATCTACTGTACTGACAAAAAGATATTTAGTAGTATCAATAAAATGAGTAATTAATTGAATATCTCCTTTTTGATAACCACAACAATCAATGATAGCATCAAAATGTACGGAAATATTAGATAATTTTTCTAAATCATGACGATCGCAAGTATATTCTTTTTGAATCATGGATAAAATAGGATCCTTTACTCCATATTTTTCCATTTCATGATGACTTCCACGATTTAAAGTATAAATTTCATGGTTTTGATAAGCTTGCATAATCAAAACTCTCCCTAGAAATTTATTACCCCCAATTACTAGAATTTTCATGTTATTCTACATCCGTCTCCCATAATCCATGCTGATTGCAATAACTATATAATTTGCTATGTGGATAATAAATAAATTCTACTGTAGCTTTTTTATTTGGAGCAAAAGTAATCGTTTCTTCTATATCATCATGCACATAACTAATCATTGTAATATAATGATCTTCTTCCATTACATGAGGAACAACTACTTTTATTTTATCTCCTACTTTTTCATATTGTGGTAAATGCTTTTCGAAAGATGCCTCTGTAGAATTTGGAATTACTTCCTCCATTTTTTCTCCACAACACTCAATTCCACAACGACAATGACAATCTTCTAAAACTTTTACTAACGCATTACAAGAATGGCATTTTAATATTTTCATATTCTTTCACCTCTTCTATATTTTATCATGTTATTTTCTAAAATACTACTAAAAATAGACTACATAGTAGTCTATCCCGTTAAAACTTTTTTCCACCTTTGATTCCTTTTACTCCTTTCAATCCACCTAATTCTGTAAATCCTTTCAAAATATTGGTATCAAAAGAATGGGTTTTATTCGTTCTCCTTTTATAATCACGAATTCCTATATTAATCATTTCATCTAATAAATCTGTATATTCTTTTCCAATAGGTTCCCATAAATAGAAAGATAAAGAACCTGGAATATTATTGATCTCATTAATATAAATATGATTATTTTTCATATCAACTAAAAAATCAATACGTACTACTCCACTAGAACCAAGTGCTCGAAAAGCTTGAACTGCAACATCTTCGATTTCTTCTTTCATTTTTTCCTTTAAAGGAGCAGGAATCACTCGATTCGCAGAAACCATTCCCTTGGAGCTTTTAAATTTTCCCCCACCAAGTTTTCCTTTTGACTTAGAAGAACCAATATATTTATCCTCATAAGTTAAAAAATCTTTGGTTGGAATAACTTGTTCAATAGCACTTACTTGTTGATTTTCATAATTTCCTAATACGCTAATATTTACCTCCATTAAGTTTTCTACCAATTTTTCTACAATAATCTTATGATCATATTTGACTGCCTCATCGATAGCCTCTCTCGCTTCTTCCTCATGATATGCAGTTTTAATTCCTACACTACTTCCTAAAGTAGCTGGTTTTACAATCACTGGATATCCCAATTTTTTCATACGATTTAAGATTTCCTCTGAATCTTCTTCATATTCCTTATCATAAAACCATAGATACTTACAAATTGGTAAATCAGAAGCAGCAAAAATTTCTTTCATAAATAACTTATCCTGTCCTACAACAGAAGCATAGATATCACTGCCTACAAAAGGAATACCAATGGATTGTAAGTACCCTTGTAGTACTCCATCTTCTACATTAGTTCCATGAACAATTGGAAATACCATATCTAATTCCTTCACAATCCTACGAAATCCTTTTTTATTCTGTAAAACAAATCTTCCACCTTTTTCATACAAAACAACATTTTTGGCATAACGACGAATCAAAGAAAGATCGCTAAAAGTATCGATTTCTTTTAATATTTCTCCTGTATACCATTGTCTATCTTTTGTAATATAAATAGGAATAACTTCATATTTTTCATTATCCATTTTATTCATCGCTTGAATAGCAGAAATAATACTTACCTCATGTTCGACACTTTCTCCACCAAAAATAACACCTAACCTAATTTTCATAATTTCACTCCTCATCTATTATTCATTATATGTATCTGGCAAATCATTTTCAAATAAAGCATATAAATCTTTTTCACTATGCATAGTTTTTAATAAATCATAAGCAGCATAAACACTATTTACAATATAAATTTTTTCTTTTTCATAACCTGCTTCATTTAACCCCTCAAAAATTGGTTTTGTTTTCTTTTCCCCTACTAAGATAACATAATCTGCAACATGAGCAATTTGAGTACCAAAAATATGATTTAATTCCTCTTCTTTTTCCCCTAATTCCGTCATTCCCGGAGTAACTACTATTTTAATACCAGGCATCATCCCTAACACATCTAAAGCTGACTTTGCCCCTACCGGATTAGAGTTATAAGCATCATTAATTTGATACATATACCCAAAATTTTTTAACTCCAATCTACTTTCTACTGGTTTTACTTTTCTCACTCCTTGCTGCAATTCTTTCATACTAATGCCAAATTCCTTTCCTAAAGCAATACCAGCCAATATATTATAAATATTATGATTTCCTAATAGTTTTGTTTCAAAAGGATACTTATTAGAGTCCCCTTTCACCATAACATTAAATTTACTTCCTCTATAATCACACTGAATGTCACAAGCCTTAATGTCTACCTCTTCCTCAAAAATTCCAATCCATATTTTTTTGCACTGATTTTGAATTGGATAAGATACTTGTTTTGGATCATCTCTATTTAAAACTGCAATTCCATCCTCTGGTAAACTTTCAATTAATTCAAATTTGGTTTTAATAATATTTTCTGGACTTCCAAAAGTTTCTAAATGAGCAAGGCCAATACAAGTTAGAATTCCATATTTGGGATGCACTAAATCACATAATTTTTTAATTTCTCCTCTTTTATAAGCACCCATTTCTGCAATAAAAACATCATCAAATTTATCCAAATGATTATTAATAGTAATCATTAATCCATATTCTGTATTTAAATTTCTAGGTGTTGATCTTGAAATAAATTTAATGTTTAAGATGTCATTTAAAATATTTTTACTACTAGTTTTTCCATAGCTACCAGTAATACCAATTACTTTTAAATGATACATACTTTTTAGCTTCGCCCTAGCTTTCATTTCATAATACTTATAAACAAATTTTTCAATTGGAGTATTCAAAATTTTAGCAATCCAAACAACAAAATAACTAAAATATGTCATCATAGCTTCCACTAATAAAAACAAAAAACCATTACTACGATCTAAAAAATAAATAATAATAGGTAATACCATTAAAATAGTAGTAGTAAAAATTAATCTTTTCACTCTTTTGGTATAAACCAATGGTTTTTTTACTAATTCTGTCTTTCGAATATTAAGAATACGAATGGCTTCTAAAAAATAAAAAATAAGAGCTATAATTACCAAAATAACAGATAAAGAATTAGATAAATAATAGCTTACTACTAAAATCATAAAAGCAATCAAATCTAAAGTTACAAAAACAGATTTAAAATTTTTCAAAATCCATTTAAGATATCGATTATTTTCATTATAAAGATTTTGTTGCAGCATATGGAAACTTTTTTTATTTTTAATTACATTAAATACCAAAATCAACAAAAATCCTATTGTGTAAACATTCATTTTACTTCCCACCTCACTACAAAAAACTTTTTAAAATATTAGTCACTTGTGGTAATGCTTCCAAGTAAGCATAATGACTATAACCAGGTAACTCCACTAATCCACCATCTGGAAGAATTTTTTCCAGTTTTTTAGCATCTTCTATCGGAGCCTGTTGATCCTCCGTTCCCCAAATCAGTAAAGTAGGACAAGAAATCTTGGCTGCCTCTTTACTTAAATCCGTATTAATAACATTTACGAGTGTTTCACGCAAAATAGGAGATGCATTCCGATAATCTTCAGAACCAATATACTTCTTAGCATATTCCCCAATTTGATTCATTCCAGGTAATTTCTTTATTGCTTTAAAAAAAGATTCCTTCCATGACTTTCTTTCTTCCCGAATACAAGGACTTGCAAATAAAACCAATTTGCTAACAGGATTTCTAGAAGCATAAAGAATTGCTACCCTTCCCCCAAAGGAATGTCCCATTAAAATAGGATTTTTGATTTTTAATTCTTTTAAAAATTCTTCTAATATTTCTACATAATCAACTATCGTTATACTTTTTTTTAAAGAACTACTTTCTCCAAATCCTGGAAAATCTAAAATCGTGACATGATAGTTTTGAAACTGATTTCCCAAAGGCTTCATCATTTCAATATTTTGCCCCCAACCATGCAATAAGACTAAATCCAAACCATCTTCTTTACCATATTGTATGTAATGAATACTAATATTTCTAATATTTTTTCTCATCTTATCACCAAAGTTAGTATAGCATTAAAAGAAAACAAGCACAACGAAATTACAAATTTTTACAGTGTTTTTCTTAAGATTTCGTAAAATCTTTTCTCATTTTTGAAACAAAAGGAGGAATCATAAAAAGTAATCGTTCCCTTCTTACTTTTAGAAAGTAATTTTTTTTCTTTTAAAATAGATTGCAACCTTCTACTAACACCATTTCCACCATCATAAAAGATCACATTCCCTAATATTTTTTGGATTTCATCTCGGATTAGAGGATAATGAGTACAACCTAAAACAACTACTTCTATTTTATCTTCTCTTTTTAAATTTTCTTTTAAGAATTGACGAATAGAAGAAAAATCATTTTCCTCAATAAATTTTGCTAAATTAGGGCAAGGAAGCAAAATAGTATTTTGATTATCATATAATGAAAAAAGAGTCAAAAATTTCTTACTTTGTATGGTAGCAGGAGTTGCCATAACTAAAGTTTTTTTCCGACTAGAAAAATCATGTACCATTTTATAAGCAGGTTCAATTCCAATAATAGGTAAATTAGGATATTTTTTTCGAATATCAGAAATGGCTACAGCAGTAGCAGTATTACAAGCAAATACAATAGCCTTACAATTTTTTTTTAAGAAAAATTGAACAATTTCATCTACAAAAAATAGAATTTCTTTTTCACTTTTTTCCCCATAAGGATTGTGAAGTGAATCACTGTAATAAATATAATGCTCCTGAGGTAATAATTTTAGAATTTCTGCCAAAACTGTTACACCACCAATTCCAGAATCTAAAATTCCAATTGGTTTATCCATTTTACCACCACAATTCTAATATCATTCTAACACAATTTATGCAAAAAGAAAAAAGTGTTTGCAACACTTTTCCGAATTCTTTTCTCCTTCTAATCCCTTTTTCACATAAAAGAAGAAATTTTTACATTTTAAAATAAAGTCATTTGACTAGATTCTGGTAAATCTTTTAAAATTCCCATCATTCTCATTTTATCAATTAATGTTTGACTAATTTTTGCACGTTTCTGTAGATCTTCTATACTTAAAAATGCTCTTTCTTTTCTTTCATTCACGATATTTTGTGCCACAGTATCTCCTAACCCATCAATAGAACGAAATGGTGGAATTAAAGTTTTTCCATCTTCATCTACTAAAAAGTACCTACTATCACTCTTATTAATATCAATAGGACCAAAGTTGACATCTCTGGCAGTAGATTCTAAAGCAATCTTTAAAGTTTCTAATACGTTTGCTTCTTTATTTGTTACTTCAAATCCTTTTTCTGTTAAATCCTCTATTTTTTTGCGAATGGCTTGGTATCCTTGGATCATCGTTTCGATATCAAAATCTGTAATACGCACAGAAAAATAAGAAGCATAATACCATACTGGATGATATACTTTAAACCATGCAATTCTTAAAGCACTCATGACATAAGCAACAGCATGAGCCTTTGGGAACATGTATTTGATTTTACGACAAGATTCAATGTACCAATCTGGGACATCGGCTTCTTTCATTTCTTCCGCCATTTGTTTCCAAGTTTCAGGATCTTTGGAAGCTTTTCCTTTACGAACAAATTCCATAATCTTAAATGCGCGGATTGGCTTCATTCCCCAGTTCATTAAGTTTACCATGATATCATCACGACATCCAATAACTTTATCAAATGGACAAATATTATTGGCAATCAATTCACTTGCATTTCCTGCCCAGACATCTGTTCCATGGGATAAACCAGATATCTTCACAATTCCACTAAAGGTTTTTGGTTTGGTTTCCACTAACATATTAATCACAAACTTGGTACCCATTTCTGGTACTCCTAAAGTTCCAGTTGGACAAAGGATTTGTTCTTCTGTTACTCCTAAAGCTTCAGGAGAAGTAAGAAGACTTAATACTTTTTGATCATCCATCGGAATCGTGGTTACATCAATTCCTGATAAGTCTTGTAGCATTCTTAATACCGTCGGATCATCGTGTCCCAGTATATCTAGTTTTAAAACATCTTGATCAATTGCATGGTAATCAAAGTGAGTAGTTCTCCATTCACTTTCTGGATCATCTGCAGGATATTGGAAAGGAGTAAAATCAAAGACATCCATATATTGTGGGATAACAACAATTCCTCCTGGATGCTGACCAGTTGTTCGTTTCACCCCGGTACATCCTAAAGCGATTCTTTCTACTTCGGCTGTACGCATATTGGTAATTCCTTTATCTTCCAAATAACCTTTCACAAACCCAAAAGCGGTTTTATCTGCCACGGTACCAATCGTACCAGCACGATATACATTATCTTCTCCAAATAAAACTTTGGTATAAGCATGGGCACTAGCTTGATTATCTCCAGAGAAGTTTAAGTCAATATCAGGAACTTTATCGGCATTAAATCCTAAGAAAGTAGCAAATGGCATATCTTGTCCTTCTTTTCCTAACGGTTTTCCACATTTTGGACAAGTTTTATTTGGTAAATCATATCCACTTGAATATTCTTTTCCATAAGGTTCTCCTGATTCATCTAAAAATTCCGAATATTTACACTCTGGGTTTCTACAAAGATAATGAGCAGGTAAGGCATTTACTTCGGTAATTCCCATCATCGTTGCTACGAAACTAGAACCAACAGATCCACGGGAACCAACTAAATAACCTTCATCATTGGAGTGTTTTACTAATCTTTGAGCAATCAAGTAAATCGGGTCAAATCCTCCTCCAATAATACCACCTAGTTCTTTTTTAATCTTTTTTTCTAAGGATTCTTCTGTACATTCTCCATCTTTTTCAGAATCCCAAATTTCTTGAAAATGCTTTCTTAAAATATCTTTTACCGTATCAAATCCTTGTACAATCGTTTGATGTAAAGAAGAGAAGACAAAATTTTCTTTTTCTACTTCGGAATATTCTGGATGTTCTTTTTCGACTTGTTCTACATAAATTTTTCTTAAAATATCACCATATAATTCAGTAGCAATTCTTTCTTCAATATTATGAGGAAGTGGATTTCCATACCAAGATTCTGCTTTGGTATAAACTAAGTTTGTGACAACACTAGGACAATCCAAGTACCCGGTTCCATCATCATTTGCTACTTTAGGAGAAAAAGGAATTCCTCCGGTGTCAATAATGACTTCAATATCTTCTACCATATCTACAATCTTATTTGGATTGGTTACTACAATTTCTTTTCTAGTATCAGAATCTAAAAAAGAAAAGTCTTCTAACATTTCATTGGTAGTACGAAGATGATTACTTGGAATTTTTTGAATATCATTTTTCGCAAGGGGATGTCTTCCTCCTCCTGGAACTTTTTGATTCACGATAATCTCACGATAAATTTTATCTTCTCTCGTAATATGATGAACATCTCCCGTTGCTACAATCAATTTACCACTTTCTTTTGTCACACGAACAATCTTTGAAATGCTTTCTAATAATTCTTCTTCGGAAGCAAAATCTCCCATTTGTAGTAAATGATCATAACATTCTGGAGGTTGTACCTCTACATAATCATAAAAGTTAATAATATTCGTTAGTTCTTCTTCGCTCTTACTTCTAGCCTCCTTAAATACTTCACTTTCATAACAGCCACTTCCTACTAATAAGCCTTCTCGCAAACGAGATATTTCACTACGTAGAATTCTTGGTGTCTTATATAAGTATTTGGTATTTGCTAAGCTAATTAATTTAAACATATTTTTTAGACCAGTTTTATTTTTGGCAATTAAATTGACATGATAACTTCTACCATATTTATGAATTTCATCTTGACTGACTAATCGATTTAAGTCTTCTATAGTTTCAAAATTTCTATCCGTTAATTTCTTTAACATCTTATGGAAAACCAAAGCAGTTCCTTCGGCATCATAATCTCCACGATGATGGCTTTCTTCATCCCAAGGAACATCATATCTTTTTACTAAAGCACTCAAACTATGTCTGGCATAATTCGTATCTAGTGCACGAGATAATTCTAACGTATCAATCACTGGATTTTCGAATGTTCCCAGATGATATTTTTGATAAGCCATTTCCAAAAAAGAAGTATCAAACTTTGCATTATGAGCAACCATTGGTAAATTTCCATACCATTCGATAAATCTCTTAACAGCATTTTCTTCGTTATCTTTTCCTGCTAACATGGTATCCGTAATCGCAGTAAGCTCTGTAATTTTAGGATTTAAAGGTTTTCCCGGATTAATTAGTTCATCATAACGATCAATAATTTCTCCATTGCAGATTTTGACAGCTCCAATTTCAATAATAGAGTCTTCTCCTCCTGCATTAAATCCTGTTGTTTCAAAATCAAATACTACATAAGTAGCATCCATTAATTTTTCTTTGGTTCCCCTTACTACAATATTAATACTATCATCAATTAGTGTTAATTCCGTTCCAAATAAAGCATGGAATTTTTCACTTTCTTCTTTTCCTTTATTATAATCTCTAACATGGTTATATACATGAGGAAATGCTTGACATCCATTATGATCCGTAATCGCAATTCCACGATGACCAAATCGAATTGCCTGATCTACTAATTTGATTTCATCTGCAACTCCATCCATTTGACTCATCATAGTATGAGCATGTAATTCTACTCTTTTTTCTTCTTCCGTATCTTGTATGGAATTTGTCTCTTTTTCTAAAATATTAATATCTCTAGCATTTAACACTAAATCTTTTGAGAATTGATCATTTTTCGTATATCCACGGATTAAAAACCATTTTCCTTCTTTTAAAACTTTCTTTAGAGTTCCTAACTCTTCCTCCCCATGTACAAATAGTTTACAGTAAATACTATCCGAATAATCGGTAATTTTTAAGGTTAAAATTTTTAAATCACTTTTGCTAGATTCAAATAAATCGGTACCAAAAATATATCCTTCTACGGTAACCGGATCCATTTCTCCTAAAATATTTTTCATTTGCGTAGGATGATCTTGAATGATACTTCCTACTACCACATTGGGATCATCCTCTTTTTTCGTTTTTCTCGTATAATTTCCTCTTCGATAATTCGAAAAATCTTTCGTTTCTTTTTTTTCTTCTTTCTTTTCTAAGGGAACGACAACAACTTCCTTGGTTGCTTCTCTTAATTCCGATAAAATTTGATTTCTTGTTTCATTTTCTTTTTCTTGATTCACGACTATTTTTAAAGGAGTATCAAATCCATACAAAGATAATAGATAATTTAATTTTGGTAAAATGAGTTGTACTTGTTTTTCTTCTTCTTGATTTCCTACTTCAATCGCTAGTTCTTCCATTCTTAAGTTTTCTCCAAATATACTAGAAAACACCAAAAGGTCTTTGGTATTTTCTAAAGCATACTGATAATATTCTTTTAACTTTCCTAGAGACTTTATTACTGGTTCTATTTGGATATATACTTCTTTAATACTAGAAAATGCTTGTTTGGTTAAAAGTTCTAATCTTTGATAATCTGCTAATTCTAAGATATCGGGGTTTTTTAAGACAAAAGTCCAACTTCCATTCTTCTCATTTACTTTTACTTTTTCTAAAACCATATCGGAAAAGCGTTTTCTAGTTTCTTCCTCTAATCCAATTTGATCAAATAATATTTTGATTTTATTTTCTGACATGCATATCCCCCCCAAGTATTTTCTTTAAATAATTTCTAATGTGTTGATATGAACAATTCGTTTTTGATTATGAACACAAAATTCAATAAATTCCATTAAATTCTTTTTTTTCATTTCGGCATCAAATACATAAGAATCCATCTCAAAGGTAATGCCATCTCTCATCATGTATCCTGGAAATTCCTCTTTATCATAACCTAAATACATTAACCAATAAGGATAAATTTGTTTTTTTAAATAGGTTAAAGTGGAATCTCCTTCTTGATAATTACTTTTGCCACTTAATCTAGTATACAATTCATTTTGAAAAGCTAATTCTAAAACAACATCTACAATTTCTTGATAATTTTGGTTTACTTTTCCCATTTCCATTCTAGTAATGGTTTCCATGATTTCCACAATGGTTTGCACTTGCTTTTTAGGATTGATTTGTTTTCCCCAACCAATCATATTTCCTTTGGAAATGGTTAAACAAGAATTCATAACAGGATGTAGCACCACGATTTGATACTCTTCTTTTAACGGAAATTTTAAGATTTCTTTGAGAGAATCACGAAGCTTTTTTTTATATTGATCCCAAATTTTCAAAAGTTCTAAACGATACTTTTCCACTCCTTCTTTTAATTGTAGAAATAGTTTTGTTTCTAACACTAAATTATATAAAGTATCATCATCTGGAATAAAGTTTTTGATATCTGTTAGCATTTCTTCTTTATCTTTTTGTAGTTGCTCATATTGTCTTCGATAAGTGAGATAAAGTTTTTGTTTAAATTTATGAACGGATTCTGAAAAAGAGGGACCATATAAAAGATTCCAAGTTAATAAATAATCACTGAATATAAAATGAAGTTGCATTCATCATCACTACCTTTAACACTTAATATAAATATATCATAAATAAAAAGAAGAAGAAATATTTTTTTCTTTTTCCTTTTATTTTTCTTTCTTCCAATTTTTGGTTTCTTTCTAGTTTAACTTTTCTATTTTGTTTACTACTACTTGAAAGGTATCATATCTTCTTTCAATTCTACCTTCTATTTTTAAAATATCTCCTACTTGAATCGTAGGATATTGTTGGTAAATTTTAGGAAATAATGTAAAATCTAATTTTTGATACTCATCACTAGCATCAAAAAACATCATTTCTTCTCCTCTTTTGGTTTGAATTACCTTTACTTTTTCTACTAAAACAACCGTAGTAATGATTTGATTAAAGTACTCTCTTACCTGATTTAAATCTATCATATTAGAATACTGTGCTTTATAAAAAGTAACGGGATGATTACTTAAATAAAATCCAAATAGTTCCTTTTCCATCGCAATTAGTTCTTGATTCGTATATTCTTCACAGGCTTCTATTTCTGGTTTTAAAACGTAATCAGAATCCAAAGTACTCACTAATTCACTATAATTTAAAATCGCATCCAAATGATTCATATACGTTTTTCTAGTCCAACCAAATTCATCAAAGCATCCTGCTAAAATAAGAGATTCTAACACTTTTCGATTCAATTCTTTTACACGATTTAAAAAGTCAAAGATATCGGTGTATCCTTCTTTGCGATTGGAAACAATTTCATGACAAGTAATACTTCCTACATTACGAATACCAGATAAAGGGAAATAAATTCCTTCTTTGGCTACTTGATAATGATTTCCACTATGATTAATACTTGGTTTTAAAATGGAAATATTTTTACTTTTTACTTCTAAAATGTATTCTTTGGTTTTACTTTCACTACCAATAACAGAAGAAAGTAAATTACTATAAAAATATAAGGGATAATATACTTTTAAGTAAGCCATCTTACAAGCAGTAATGGAATAAGCAACAGAGTGACTTCTGTTAAATCCATAATTCGCAAATTTTAAAATCAAATCAAAAACTTTTTGAGCGGTTTCTTGGGAATAGCCACGTTCTACACTTTGTCTTAAAAATTTTTCTTCTTCTTTCTGTAATAACTCCACTTTCTTTTTACTCATAGCTCTTCGTAATAAATCTGCTTCTCCATAAGTATATCCTGCTAAGACATTCGCTATTTGCATAATTTGTTCCTGATACACAATAATTCCATAGGTACTTTTCAATATTGGGATTAAACTATCATCTAAATACGTAATTGCTTCTTCCCCACGTTTTCTTCGAATATAAGAATCAATATTTTCAGAAGGGCCTGGTCGAAATAAAGCATTTGCTGCAAAAATATCTTCAAAAGAAGTTGGTTTTAATTTTCGTAAAAAATTTCTCATTCCACTACTTTCAAATTGAAAAATTCCTAGGGTATCTGCTTTTTGGAATAATTCTAACACTTTTGAATCTTCCAAAGGAATTTGTTGAAAATCTAGCGTTATTTTTTCTCCTGTTTCAATATCTTCTATGATGTGCATAATGGTAGTTAATGTGGTAAGACCTAAAAAGTCCATTTTTAATAATCCTAATTCTTCTAGATATTCATGGGGAAAAGCCGTTAAATACATTCCATCCGATACAGTTAATGGAAGGATTTCATCTAAATCTTTTTGAGACATCACAATTCCTGCAGCATGACTGGAAGTATGTCTAGGAAAACCTTCTAAAAAGGAGGCAATTTTATATACAGCAGTTAATTTGGAATCATGTTCTATGAAACTACGAAATTCCGAATCTTGTTCATAAAAATTAGAAAGTTTTTGTTTGGTCATAGCTGGTATTTTTTTGGTAATAATATCAATCTGGTAATTTGGAATTAAAAATACACGTCCAACATCTCTTAAAGCCTGCTTTGCTGCCAGTGTTCCAAAAGTAACAATTCCACTTACCCTTTTTTTGCCGTATTTTTCGATTACATAAGCGATGACTTGATCACGGTAAATATCTGGGAAATCAGTATCAATATCTGGCATCGTAACTCTTTCTGGATTTAAAAATCTTTCAAATAATAAATCATATTGAATCGGGTCAATATCGGTAATTCCTAAACTGTAACAGACTAAGGACCCTGCTCCACTACCACGTCCTGGTCCTACTAAAATTTTATTTTTTTTCGCATAACGAATAAAGTCATAAACCACTAAAAAATAATTCGAAAATCCCATTTTTTCAATAATTTCTAGTTCTCGATTCAATCTGGTTACATAACTTTCTCTTACTTTTCCAGAGAATCTTTTTTGTAATCCTTTCAAAGATAAATTTTTTAAATATTCGTAACTAGAAAGTCCATTGGTTTCCTGATAAATTGGTAATAGTAAAGAAGGTTTTGGAAATTCAAATTGACAGACATCACTAATTTGATTGGTGGTAAATAAATTTCGATTACTGGTATATGCATAGATATCTTTGGTATCTAATGCATATCCTTTGGTATCATAGTTCACATCATCGTGAATTGTTTTACCATCTCGAATCATCCATAAATATTTTAAATATTCTTCCTCCGTTTCATAAAGATAAAGATTCTTTCTTACATAAACGATGTTTTCCGTAACCAAAAGAGCTTCTTTTTCTTCTTGTTGATTGGCATAAGAGAAATAAATCGTTTCTAAAATAGGCTCCAATAAAGAATAGGTATTTTGATCAGGAAACGGAACAATACCAATGACAGAATCATGATGGTTTTGGATATCTTCTATGGTTACTCTTTGAGAAGATTGAATAGTAGATAATTTGGCTAAAGTAAGATATCCTGAATAATTTTTCGCATATAATAAAACAATACCATTTTCTAAAGTAATTTCTAAGCCAATAATAGGATGAATGTTATGATCTTTACATTGATGATAAAATTCCATCATTCCAAACAGGTTAGAATCGCAGATTGCCAAAGAGGAGAAATGCTTTTCTTGAGCATATGCGATTAATCTAGGAATCGAAATTAAACTAGATAATAAAGAATAATTGGTTTTAATATAAAGTGGTGTATACATACTCTCCTCCTCTATTTATATCTTACCACAAAAAAAATAGTTTACCTAAAAAACGTTCATCTTTTTTCAAAATGCTGCACCTATAAATAAACAAAAATGAGAGGGTCTTCGTTCTCTCTTCAGGGGATGGTTAGTATTCACGCATTTCTAATTTTATTGAAATACTTTTACCTTTATTTTAAATCTTTTAAAATTAGTTATTTAACATAATTATTAATTAAAATTTAAATTTTTGGTAGTTGAAAAAGTAGTTGAGATTGTTTCTCAACTACCTTTTATGTTTAAATTTTATAATACATTTGATTTTTACTAGTTGGTTTATCGGGAATAGTAAGAGCAACTAGTCCTTCATTTATAGCTGGATCTAAATAAGTTGATCTTAAAGTTTCTTTTGATTTAATTCCTAATTTATTCAT
>CANPVK010000012.1 GCA_947581715.1 uncultured Bacilli bacterium | reverse complement strand
CTTTTTGGCGTGGGTTTCTTTCCAATTTATAACTTTCTATCAAAAATCTCTTGACTTCTAATAGTTAGTCACCTACACTTTTCATATAAAAATTATTTCCCGGGAAATAATTTTATCGATCCATATGATATTCTTTATAAACAACTGATTTTGGAAGATTTCTTTCTACTGCTACTTTTTTGATAGCTTCTTTCTCAGAAAGACCATCTTCTAAATAAAGTTCAATATGTTCTAAAATAGTCATACTAGAATAATCTTCCTGCTCTAAATTTCCTTCCACTACAACAACCATTTCTCCTTTTAAGGTATCAGAAACTGCTAATATTTCTTCCGTTGTTCCACGAAGAATTTCTTCGTATTTTTTACTAATTTCTCTACATAAAGCAATTCTTCGATTACCAAATACTTGCAATAAGGATTGAAGCATAGCTGTAATTCGATGAGGTGCTTCATATAAAATGATAGTATAAGGTAATTTTTTTAAATTTTCAAGTTCCTTCTTTCGTTTGGATTCTTTACTATTTAAAAATCCATAAAATAAAAATGGTGCTGGATAAATTCCAGAAGCTGTTAAAGCAGGAACAAAAGCAGTGGGACCAGGTAAACTAATAACATGAAATCCATTTTTACTAACATATTCCACTATTTTATACCCAGGATCACTAATAATAGGAGTACCTCGATCCGTAACAAGACCAATATTCAGCCCTTCTTGTAGTTTGGAAAGTACCATTTCTTTCAAACTATCTTCATTATGATCATCAGAATGAATAAGTTTTTTCTTAATATTTAATTTCTGTAGTAATTCAGAAGTAACTCTAGTATCTTCACAAAGTAATAAATCGACCATTTTCAAAGTATTGATACTACGTAATGTAATATCCTCCATATTTCCAACTGGTGTTGGAATCAGATACAAACTAGGACTATTATCATAACTTTTTTGTTGTAACATCATATCACCTCTCTATCGAAAATAAATAAAATGTTAAGGAAGATCATCCTCATCAATCAAAGGAATAATATCAATAGCAGGTTCCTCATAAGGATGAACTTTTCGAAGTTGAGAAATCACCTTTTTAGCTAACTGAATACTACATACAACTTCCAATTTTTCTTCTTCTACTATTTCTAATTGATGAAGATTTCCAAGAAAAGGATGAGCATGATTATTGGGAATAAAAGTTCCAATACAATTGATAGAAGTAGAACAATAAGAATAATTTCCAATCACTCCTGCACCAGCATTACAAACGGCATCTCTAACAACTACAAGACTTTCCTTAGGAACTGTTACGATTATCTTTACTCGACGAATCGAAAAATTCATATAAAATCACCTACTACTCAAACATTTTTAATACTTCCTCTGTATAATTACCGTTTTCATGATGTACATATAAAGGAGGAAGAATTTTTAATCCAACTCTTCCATTCTTTCTACCTTCTATTAAAACCAAATTAGATTCTGTGTTTTGTTTTGGATAAATAAATCTTATTTTCTTTACTTCCAATCCATACTTTTCAAATAATTGAATCATTTCAATAAAACGATCTGTCCTATGAACCATAGCAAGTACCCCGTTATTTTTTAAAAGATACTTAGACAAAGAAATAATTTCTTCTAAAGTTACCATCTTTTCATGACGAGCAATTATTTTATGAATATCATCATTTAAATTGCTTGTTTCTAAATATCGAAAATAAGGAGGATTACAAGTAATAACATCAATACTATCACTACAATAGATATTTTTTAAATCCTTCATATCCATTGGAAGAATCGTAATTTGATTTTCTAAATGATTATAAGATACACTCTTTTTAGCTAAATCATAACAATCTTTTTGAATCTCTACTCCAATAATTTTAGCTTTTGTTTTGGTAGATAAAATTAAAGGAATAGGAGCATTACCACAACCTAAATCCAAAATAGTTTCTATCTTTTGATTTAAAGTAACAAAGTTAGAAAGTAAAATAGAATCTAAAGAAAAAGAAAACCAATCTGTATTTTGATAAATTTTTAAATTTTGATATCCAACTAAATCATGTAAAACTTCCATTTAAACTTCTACCTCTATGAGTGTTTTATTCTTAGTTTCCACCGTAACGGTTCGTTTTAATAAATTTAAAGAAACAACTTTTCCTTCTACCTCATTCTTTTTATAAGCTTGTCCAATAGCAGGCATTCCTTCTTTCATTTCGGTATAAATTTCATCTTCATAATTTAAACAACATAAAAGTCTACCACAAACTCCATTAATTTTAGTAGGATTTAAAGCAAGCATTTGATTCTTTGCCATATTGATAGAAACACTGTTAAAATCTGTTAAAAAAGTACTACAACATAAAAATCTACCACAAGGACCAATTCCACCAATTTCTTTCGCTTTATCACGAACTCCAATTTGTCGAAGCTCAATACGTGTACGATAAATTTGAGCTAACTTCCTAGCAAGTTCACGAAAATCTACTCTAGAATCAGCCAAAAAATTAAATAATAATTGATTGCGATCAAAAGTATAAGAAGCATCAATAATATGCATATTTAGTTTTAATTCTTCTACGACTTCTCTAGCCTTCAACAAAGCAACAGAAGCATCTTTTACATTCATTTCATATTGTTTTTGGTCTTTTTTGGTAACACTACGAACAACTTCTTTTAAAGGAAAGCCTAAATCTTCTTCGGCTACTTCATGCGTATCAATAGTAACCATCCCATATTGTAATCCTTTATCAGTTTCAACAATCACATAATCGCCTTTTTGAAAAGAAAAATTTTCAGAACGAAAAAAATAATTTTTTCCTTTTTCATTTAATTTGACCCCTACAACTTTAGGCATGTGTTTCACCTCCTGCAAATTGAATAATAAACAAATCTAACATCATCGTTATATTTAAATTATAATTCAAATTTTGAATCATATCAAATAAAATACCCAATTTAAAAATGAAATTAGAATAGGAATTTTTAGAAATTAAATAATCTAACAATTCACCATAATCGACATAATCAACATTTTGAATCTTGCGAAGAGCATTTTCATACATTTCTATCATTTCTTGAAAAGTAGATAACCAAAAATTTTTATCTCTAAGATCATTATCTAAAGTAATTGGTAAATAAGAAATAGAAGCTTGTCCTCTTTCTTCTAATGTATGAATAATGTTTGTTAGCAATTGAATATCTTGAAATTCCATTTTTAATTTTTGATTTTGTAAAGAATAAATTTGACACCTACTACGAATGGTTTCTATTACTTGATAACGATTATCGGTTTCTAAAATGGCTATTACATTTCCCTCTGGCTCTTCTAAAAATTTAAGTAAAGAATTAGCTGATGGCTTATTTAATTTATCTGCTTGACGAACCCAATAAATACGTGGTCTATTTTCCGTAGAAGTCGTTTTAAATTGTTCTTTAATTTCTAGAATTTGCTCCTTTTTAATAGCAATTCCATCTGGTTCTATTATTCTAAAATCCGATAAAGCATTGATATCTATTAAGTGACATAAATTACAATCTCCACAATTTTCTTGATGAAAATAATGTTTTTCACAAAACAACGTTTTAATAAACGAAAGAATAAGTGACTCACTATCTAAATAATGATTCGTTTCTATTAAATAAGCATGACTAATTTTATGATGATAAATACTATTCATAATTTCTTCACAAAATAATGGCTGCTTGTCCTGATATACTTCTAACATAACTTTCACCTCAAAATGCAATTACCAATAAAAGAACTAAAGAGAATAAAGCTGGAAATCCTAAAAAAGTAACTAGTGATAAAGTAATAAAATTAATAGGAATCACAATACTAAAATTACTACCTATGGTATTAAATCCATATAAGATCACAAAACTTAGAAAAATTCTTTTTAATAAGCTCCAAATTTTTTTCAAAATCTATCACCTATTAAAAAGTATGAAAAAGAAAAAGTTTTATTCTACATCTTTTCGATCCATAAGTGCTCTTTCTAAAGTCATTGCATCCATATATTCCATATCTGCTCCCATAGGAATCCCACTAGCAATCTTCGTAATAGATAAGTTTAAATCTCCCAGAATTCGTTTAATATATAAAGAAGTGGTTTCTCCTTCAATACTAGGTTTAAAAGCCAAGATAATTTCTTTATAATTTCCTTTTTTTACTCGATCAATTAATTTTTCTAATTCAATATCTTCTGGATTAACTCCATCTAGAGGAGAAATTAAACCTTTTAAAACATGATATTTTCCATGAAAAAGTCCAAGTTTTTCAAAAAGAAATACTGATTTTGGATCTTCGACTACACACAATACTTCTTGGTCCCTTGTCTTATCACTACAGATACTACATTGATCCAAATCTGTTAAACCATTACAAATTGGACAACGATGAATAGATTTTTTTACTTTTTCTAAACTTTCAGAAAATAAATGAATTCTTTCTTCTTCCATATCCATAATAGAAAAAGCTAATCGTTCCGCTGTTTTTTCTCCAATACCAGGTAAACATTTTAAAGATTCAATCAATTGTTCTAAACTACTAGGATACATAAATGATACCTCTAAAATAATCCACCAGGCATCATACTGCTAAACTTACCCATTTTTTTCTCAGTCATTTCATCTACCTGACGGAAAGCATCATTTAATGCAACAACTAACATATCTTCAATCATTTCTTTATCATCACTAGAAAGATTATCATGATCAATAGAAACCTTTAATACTTCTTTCGTACCTTTTACCGTAACAGATACAAAAGAACTAGTACCCGTAAAAGTCATCTGATCAATTTCTTCTTTTGCCTTCATCATATCTTTTTGTAAACTTTGTGCTTGCTTCATTAAAGCTTGTAAATTCATATTTTTTCCCTCTTTCTTAATTTGTTATGATTAAATCTTCTCCAAACAATTCAATGGCCTTAGCAGTAATTGTTTGATCAGAATTTGAATCCTGCTGTTTTTCTACTTTTTCCTCTTTTTTATTGGAATAATATTCTTCTCCAAGAGGAATATATTCATATTTAATATTTTGATTTTTATGAGAAATAAATTGTTCTCGTTCTTTTATCCAATCTTCATTAGTAACAAGAGCCACTTCATACTTTTTTCCATAAATTTTTTGTAATAAATCACAAATCTTATCTAATAATTGAATTCCCCTATTGACAACTGATTCATAATCATAAGAAATGAGCACTTCTTCTTCTCCAACTACTCGAATCGTACCATCTGCTAAAAAGCAAGCTGCTGCCCCATAAACATTATCAAGTGCATAATCATTCAATCGATTCCAACTAGTTTCAAAAAGTAATTTATTCTTTTTATCAGCTCTAGCAAAACAATTATTAATAATTTTTTGATTTCTATCCTCAAAATTTTCCATTTTTTGTTCAAAATTTTTGGAAATTATTTCCCGGGAAATAATTTTATCCTCTGATGTAAGATTTTTGGAATCATTATTTTTAATTTTTTCTTCTTGGTAGCAAACATCTGTTTCATTTTTTTTATTATCATGTGAGTTTATCTTAGTACCAACTTTAAAAATTTGATTCATAAAAGAAAGAATCTTAATTTCAAATATCGTTTTTATATTAGAAGAAACACTAACATATTTACTTAAATCATTTAATAAATCAGAAAAAGAAAGTAAAAAATGAATATCGAAAGAATTTTTATTTTCAATATAATAAGAAATACATTGATCCTTACATAAAGATATTAAGTTCTGAATAAAGATGCTAAAATCTTTTCCATGATCATAAATCATATCCAAAAATTGAATGACCTGATCTACTTGATTTCCAGAAACATATTTTAAAAATTGTTCTAATTGTTGACGAGAAACAATCCCATTTACTTTTTCAAAATCCTCTAAAGTAATATTAGAACTGGAATAAGCATTTAATTTATCTAGCATCCCAATAGCATCCCTTAATCCGCCTTCTGACAATTCAGCAATTTTTTCTAAAACGTTATCTTCAACTTGAATAGATTCATTATCACAAATATAACTCAATCTTTTCACTATATCAGAATTAGAAATTCTATGAAATTCAAAACATTGACATCGAGAAATAATAGTACTTGGTACTTTATGTAAATCTGTAGTAGCTAAAATAAAAATAATATGTTCTGGAGGTTCCTCTAATGTTTTTAATAAAGCATTGAAAGCTCCAATCGATAACATATGTACCTCATCAATGATATAAACTTTATATTTTAATTGATTAGGAACTAAATTAATTTTATTTTTGATTTCTCTAATCTCATCTACCCCGTTATTAGAAGCAGCATCAATTTCAATAATATCTGGACTAAAGCCATTGATGATAGAAAGACAATTTTCACATTTTCCACAAGCATCACCATCTTCTAAATGAAGACAATTAACTGTTTTTGCTAATAATTTAGCAATAGATGTTTTACCAATTCCCCTAGGTCCAGAAAATAAATATGCATGGCCAATTTTATTATGAGAAATGGCATTTTTTAATATTTGAATAACGATATCCTGGCCAATTACATCTTTTAACGTAGAAGGTCGATATTTTCGATACAAAGCTTGATAAGACATAATACACCTCCAAAATACAATATTATTATACCATTAAAAAAAGGAATAATCGAACGAATTATTACCTTTTTTTCAGAAAAAAATCTTTTAATAATTTTCCACAATCATTTTCTAAAACTCCACCTACAATAGAAACTGGTAATCCATAATTTTTATCATTTAATATTTTTTCCACAACATTTTTTTCGGCATATTCAGGAATAGTCCCATAAATAATTTTAGAAACTCTAGATTGATGAATAGCACTTGCACACATAGGACATGGATACATCGTTATATAGATTTCACAATCTAACAATCTCCAATTTTTAAGTTTCTGAGAAGCTTTTTCCAAAGCAATAATTTCAGCATGTTTTATTACACAATTTTTATTTTCTTTCAGATTATGAGCTTTAGCTATTATTTTATTATTTTTAACAACCACAGATCCAACTGGAATTTCACCTTTATCATAAGCTTTTTTTGCTTCTTTTAAAGCTATAGTCATATAATATTCATCACTTTGCATAAAATCACCTACAAAAAAAGTGCACATAAATATTTAATGTTAAGGCTGCTATCTTCCAATCCTGACCTGATTCCACCAATATTTATTGCACGTATTTATAATATTATAGATCAATTAAAAAAACAAGTATTTTTTTATGTTTCACGTGAAACATTGAAATATTTATTTATTATTTATTTAAAAATATTTCCCGGGAAATAATTTAGCCTCAGACATTCAATTTAAGATAAATATTATCAACAAAAATATAATAATTCTACCTATTATGTTTCACGTGAAACATTGAAATATTTATTTATTATTTATTTAAAAATATTTCCCGGGAAATAATTTAGCCTCAGACATTCAATTTAAGATAAATATTATCAACAAAAATATAATAATTCTACCTATTATGTTTCACGTGAAACATAAAAAGTGTATCACTCTGATACACTTTCATCTTCATCAATATTATCTAAAGAATCATCGTTTTCATTCAACTGCTCTTCTTCTTTCAAAATAATTGAAACCGTAGCAACTGTTTGATCATCTTTTAATTTTATTAATCTAACACCTTGCGTAGCCCTACCTAAAGTAGATATTTGATCTATAGACATTCTCATTATAATACCACTATCCGTAATAATGATTAAATCCTCATCACCACCAACAGCTTTTAAGGAAACTAACATACCATTTTTTTCAGTAACATTTAAAGCTTTAACACCTTTGCTACCACGATGTGTCAAACGATATTCTTGGATTGGAGTTTTCTTTCCATAACCTTTTTCTGTAACAATCAAAACCTGTTCATTTTCAGTAATAACTTCTCCACCAACTACTTTAGCATTTCCTAAATCAATACCTCTAACACCAGAAGCAGTACGTCCCATAATACGAACCTCGTTTTCCACAAATCGAACCATTCTACCATTAGAAGCACCAATAATAATCTCGTTTTCCCCAGTAGTTTTGCGAACAGAAATTAATTCATCATCTTCTTTTAAAGTAATAGCTATTTTTCCACTAGTTCTAATATTATTAAATTCTGATAAATCAGTACGTTTCACAATACCATCACGTGTAATAAAGAATAAATATTTATATTCATCGTTTTTAGCACTTAAAGATACAATAGAATTAATCTTTTCATCTTTTTCCACAGGTAATAAATTAACAATTGGCAAACCTTTACTTTGTCTGCTAAATTCTGGAACCTCATACCCTTTCATTCGATATACTTTTCCCTTATTACTAAAGAATAAAATATAATCATGAGTTTCCATATTAATCATTTTTTCCACAAAATCTTCTTCATTAGTTGTCATTCCTTTAATACCAACACCACCACGATTTTGCGTTCTATATTCATCTACACCAACACGTTTAATGTATCCTTTATTAGTAAGAGTAATAAGCATATTTTCCACAGGAATTAATGATTCGTCTTCAATGTAATCCACAGCCGTCATATCAATTTTAGTACGACGATCATCTGCATATCTCTTCTTAATTTCTAACATTTCTTCTTTAATAATATCCAAAACTCTTTGAGGAGTAGCTAAAATATCTTTGTAATCAGCAATTTTTAACTGTAAATCACTTAATTCAGATTCTACCTTACCACGTTCTAATCCAGTTAAACGACGTAATCTCATTTCCAAAATACTATTAGCTTGAATTTCATCCAAATCAAATCTAGACATTAAATTAGCTCTAGCTTCTTCATCACTATCAGCAGCACGAATAATACGAACAACCTCATCAATATTATCTAAAGCAATTCTTAAACCTTCTAATATATGAACTCTTTCTTCTGCTCTAGCTAAATCATATCTCGTTCTACGAACAATAACTTCCTTCTGATGTTCAATATACTTAGCAATAATATCCTTTAATCCTAAAGTTCTTGGAGTTTGACCATCCAATACTAAAAAGATAATTCCATAATTAACTTGGAAATTGGTATGCTTATATAAATTATTTAAGACAACTTGAGGATTAGCATCTTTCTTTAATGTAATGGTTATTTTAACTCCCTCTTTTAAATCGGTATGATAATCAGAAATTCCTTCAATAATCTTATTATGAACAAGTTCTGCAACCTTATTTTTAAGTTCCATCGTATTTACACCATAAGGAACTTCATCAATAATAATGTTGCTATGACTACCACAATCTTCAATAGTTGCTTTACTACGAATCGTTATAGACCCCCTACCGGTATCATAAGCTTTACGAATTCCAGAATTACCTAAGATAATACCACCAGTAGGAAAATCAGGACCTTTAATATATTCCATTAAACCTACTGTATCAATATCAGGATTATCGATATAAGCAACACATCCATCAATTACTTCTCCCAAATTATGTGGTGGAATATTAGTTGCCATTCCTACTGCAATTCCCATAGATCCATTAACTAATAAGTTAGGAAATCTAGATGGTAAAACCTTTGGCTCTTTCATGGTAACATCAAAATTATCATCCATATCAACAGTATCTTTATTGATATCTCTTAATAATTCCAAAGAAATTTTAGCAAGTCTAGATTCTGTATAACGCATTGCTGCTGCGCCATCTCCTTCAATATTACCAAAATTTCCATGCCCATCAATCAACATATATCTTTGATTAAAATCTTGAGCTAAACGTACCATTGCTTCATAAATAGAAGAATCTCCATGAGGATGATAATGACCCATAACATATCCAACCGTTGTTGCACATTTTCGATGAGGTTTATCTGGAGTATATCCAGATTCATACATAGACCATAAAATTCTCCTATGAACTGGTTTTAATCCATCTCTCAAATCAGGTAAAGCACGTGAAGTAATAACACTAACAGAATACTCCAAAAATGATGTTTCAACTTCATCTACAATATTATTATGATCTAATCGATCTCTCTCATGAAAATATCCACTAAAATTTGTATCACCACTATCACCATTATGATCATCAGTATCTTCTGTAGCCTCAGAATCACCTTCTAAAAATGTATTTTCCACATCTTTACTATCTTCTTCTGCTCTTTTTATCAATTCATCTAAATCGTCTCTATTATCCATAACTTCACCACCTAAATATCAAGATTTGCTACTTTTCTGGCATTTTCTTCAATGAATTTTCTTCTAGGATCAACTTCATCTCCCATTAATCTTTCAAATACGGAATCAGCAGCTACACAATCATCAATCGTTATTTTTCTTAAAACTCTCTTTTCAATATCCATTGTTGTTTCATTCAATTCATCAGCATCCATCTCTCCTAATCCTTTCATACGAGCAATTTCTGCTTTAGAACGGATATTTTCTGGAAGAGAATTCAAATAGCTGTTTAATTCTTCTTCATTTAATACATACTTTCTAGTTTTTCCATGCATAATTCTAAAAAGTGGAGGTTGCGCTGCATAAACATGACCTGCTTCCACAATAGGTCTAAAAAAGCGATAAAATAAGGTCAATAATAATACACGAATATGAGAACCATCTACATCAGCATCGGTCATAATGATGATTTTATCATATCGCAATTTCGATAAATCAAAATACTCCCCAATTCCTGTACCAAAGGCAGTAATAATGGTTTTGATTTCCTCATTTCCAAGTGCCCTATCCAATCTTGCTTTTTCCACATTCAAAATCTTTCCTCTTAAAGGTAAAATAGCTTGAGTCATAGAATCTCTACCTTTTTTTGCAGATCCCCCTGCACTATCCCCTTCGACAATAAAAATTTCTGAAATAGTAGGATCTTTACTCTTACAATCAGATAATTTACCAAAGAAATTAGTAGTAGCTAAATCACTTTTACGAGTAGCTTCCCTAGCCTTTTTAGCTGCCATTCTAGCATTTCTAGCCAAAATAGCTTTATTAATAATAGTTCTAGCCTCTTCTGGATTTTCTAATAAAAATCTTTCGAATCCTTCTGCAAAAACACTATCCGCTAAATTTTTAACTTCAGAATTTCCCAGTCTTCCTTTGGTTTGTCCTTCAAATTGAGGATTTGGATGCTTACAAGAAATAATCATTGTAAGTCCTTCTTTTACATCATCGTCTTTTAAATTTTCATCTTTTTCCTTTAAAATATTAGCTTTTCTAGCATAATTATTAATGACTCTAGTTAAAGCTCTTTTAACTCCTTCTTCATGAGTTCCACCATCATGGGTATTAATGTTATTTACAAAAGAATAAATGTTGGGATTATAGGAAGTATTATATTGCATCGCTACTTCAAAAAATACTCCATCTTTTTCCCCACTTAAATGAATAATATCTTCGTGAAGAGGTGTTTTTTCTTGATTAATAAATTTAACATATTCACTAATTCCACCTTCATAAAGAAATGTTTCACCAGTAGTATCTTCTAAATCACGATCATCACGAATATTAATAGATAAACCACGATTTAAAAAAGCTAATTCTCGAATTCTTGTTTTTAATGTTTCGTAATCATAAATATCAGTATCAAAAATTTCAGGATCTGGTTTAAAGGTTACTGTAGTTCCAGTTCTATCTTCACTACAATCTCCAATTACATGCAATGGCTCTTTGGTATGTCCTCCATCTTCAAAACGGATTTGATAGATTTTTCCATTTTTATAAACAGTTACTTCTACCCATTTTGATAAGGCATTCACAACACTAGCTCCTACTCCATGAAGTCCTCCGGATACCTTATATCCTCCTCCACCGAATTTACCACCGGCATGAAGTACGGTATAAACAGTTTCTACTGTTGAAATACCTGTTTTAGGATGAATATCCACAGGAATTCCTCTACCATCATCTTTTACTGTAATAGAATTATCCTGGTTAATAACAACTTCAATATTATGGCAATATCCAGCTAAAGCTTCATCAATTGCGTTATCCACAATTTCCCATACCAAATGATGTAACCCTTTTACATCAGTGGTACCAATATACATACCTGGTCTTTTTCTAACGGCTTCTAATCCCTCTAATACTTGAATATCTGAGGCATCATAATGTTCTGTAACTTTTTCTTCTATATTCATAATTTCATTCCACCTTTTCTTGAATTGTTCCATCTTTCACTAGAAAAACTTTAGCACGATTTAATATTTTTTTCTGAATATTCTTTAGATCAGTTGTTGTAATAATGGTTTGTACATCTTCTGGAATATAATGAATTAATTGATTTCTTTTCGAAATATCCAATTCACTAAAAATATCATCTAATAAAAGAATTGGACTACTTCCCTTTTCTTTTTGAAAAATGCTTACTTCTGATAATTTAAAAGAAATAATAGCTAATCTTTGCTGTCCCTGAGAAGCATAATATTTCATATTTTCTTCTCCAATGGCAAAGAAAAAATCATCTCGATGAGGACCATACAAGGTCATACCTTGTGAAATTTCTCTTTTTAAATTACTGGCTAATTTATGAAGAAAAACTGCTTTCATCTGCTCTATTTCATCATTTTCAAAATCTAAACTGTTTTGATAAACTACCCGAAGTCCTTTTTTATTCATAATTTTTTCATAAATATTAGAAATTTGATGATTAATCATATCTAAATACTTTTTTCGATATAAAAAAATTTGTACCCCACGATCCACTAATTTTTCATTCATAATTTCTAAATATCTACTATCCGTATTCCCATTAATACTCATTTGTCTTAAATATTCATTTCTGGTCTTTAAAATTTTGTTATATTCATTCAAATAATTGACATACAAAGGATATAATTGGCTAATTTCAATATTTAATAAATTTCTTCGAATTTGTGGAGAACCTTTAATAATATCTAAATCAGTAGGACTAAACATAATCACATTCATCTGAGAAATATAAGAAGCAATTTTTTTTATTTCTTTTTGATTAAGAAAAACTTTCTTCTTCTCCTCAGAAATTTGAATCTCTAATTCCTTTAAAGATTGATGATCTCTTAATAATCCATAAATTCTACAAGATGGATAACCATGTTGTAAAAAGTTATTTTCAAACCCAACACGATGTGATTTAGTAAGTGCAAGTATATAAATACTTTCTAATATATTTGTTTTTCCTTGAGCATTATCTCCTATAAAAATATTAACTTTATCACACAATGTTACTTTTTCTTTGGAATAATTACGATAATGATGAACTTCTATTTTGGATAAATACATAATAAAACTCAAAAAAACTCATATAATCACCTTTTATACCATTTAGTACTCCTATACCTACAACTACATTATACCACAAGAAGAGCTTAAAAAGCATAAAAAAAAGAAGTTTTTTCTTCTTTTTTAGCCTTTTTTTTCGGTTTTTCTTTCATTTAAAATCAAATTTAATCGAGAAGCTCTCATGACTTGATTTTGAATAGAATTTTTAGAAGCAGTACATTCTATTTTTTTCCCATTTTTTAAGAGAATATAAGTCTTATTTTTTCGTTCTAATACATCAGAATACCACTTTAAAGCAACCCAAATACATTGTAAACTTTCTGGAGAAGAAATAGGAAAGAATATCATTTCTTTACTCTCTTCTACAATAATTGGTAATTTATAAGTATAACCAAGCATTTTTTTACTTCCATTTACTCTTCCTAAATAAGAACTACCAAAATATTGACAAGAATAATCCATTACTTCATAAGCACTATCTTCTACTAAATATTCTCTTTTCTTTTCCACTACTTTTGTTTCTTTTTCTGAAATTCCAATAACAGCTATTGTTTCTTCATTTACTTCATACGTTTTCATATATTTTTCCCCCTATGCAATTTAAAATTGCAACAGATACTATAACAGAACAATATGTCGGAATTTGTATCTTTTTGTCGAAAATAAGGGAAAAAAGAAATATTATGCTAAAAAAACTCCGAAAAATAATATTTTTCCACAAAATATGTGAAAAAAAATTAACTACTAGAGCTAATTTCTTCTTTTATCCACATTTTTGTTAATAAGTTCGAATTGGTAATACTAATTGTGTTAATCCTTCATCTTTTTCTGATTTTAAAATGATAGGTTTTACTTCTCCTACAAAAGATATTTCTACTTGACTATCTTCAAAAGATTTTAATGCTTCCATCATATATTTCGCAACAAAAGATATTTTTAAATTTTCATTTTGTTCTTTTTCAATATTCATTTTCTCTTCTACTCTACCAATTTCTGCAGAATTACTACGTACATACAATTTATTACCATCAATTTCAAAAGTAACAATATTTTTTTCTTTATCACTAGTTAAAATACTAGCTCTATCAATTACATTATATAACTCATTAACATCTACTTTAATATCTAAGATAAATTCATCTGGTAATAAATTAGCAGTATTCGGATAAGTACCACTAATTAATCTAGATTGAAATAAAATATTTTGATATTGAATTAGTATTTTATTATTAAAGATATGTAAAGATAATGCTTCCTCACTATCATCCATAATTTTAATAAACTCTAATAAATTTTTACTTGGAATCACGATATTATAATTTTCCTCTACTGGAGTGGATAACTCAAGTAATCTTCTAGCTAAACGATAAGAATCTGTAGAATTACATTCCATTTGATTTCCCACAATTTTAAAATTAATTCCTGTTAAAATTGGTCTAGATTCATCATTAGAAGATGCAAATGATGTTTGAGAAATAACACTTCTAAATACTTTAGAAGAAATAGATAAAGGATTTTTACTTAAATCTAAATTAATATTAGGATATTCGTTTTTATTAATACCATTTAAATTAAATTCACTATTATCTGTATAAATAACGATTTTTAATTCATCTACTACTTCAATATTAATATATTCATCTGGTAATTTACGAACAATATCTAAAATATATTTTCCTTGAATAATAATACTACCTTCTGTTTTAATTTCCATTTCTTCTGTTTTATCTAGAAATACTTGAATCGTAATATCATTATCACTTGCTGTTAAGAGTAAACCTTTCTCCGTTAAATCAAATTTAATTCCTGCTAAAACTGGTACTAAATTTTTGGTAGATAATGCTTTGGATACTTTATTTAGTCCATCTAGTAAAATTTCCTTTTTAATTTTTAATTTCATATATATTCCTTCTTTCTTTTTTATTTATATTATTATTATTATTATTACTGTGGAAACTGTGAATAACTCTTGTTACCTTTATTTTATCACATTTTTCTTATCTTTTTTCTTGTGGAAAACTTGTTTTCTTTTTCACATCATACAATTTCTTTCTTTAATTTATCTATAATATTAGCAAGTTCTTTATTAGTCAATATTTCTTTTTCAATTTTTTCTACTGAATACATAACAGTAGTATGATCTTTTCCTCCAAATTCAATTGCTATCCGAGGAAAAGACTCATTGGTAAGTTTTCTACATAAATACATGGCTACTTGTCTTGGAAATGCTAAATTAGCACTTCTTTTTTTCGATTTCAAATCCTCGACAGCAACTTGAAAATACTCTGCTACAATTCTTTGAATTCGATTCACACTATTTTTTTCACTATATCCTTTATTGACAAAATCTTTTAAAACATCAACTGCTAAATCTAAAGTAATATTTAAACCACCCATCATTGTGGAATAAGCTAGGAGTCTAGTAATTGCTCCTTCCAGATGTCTTACATCACTTCCAATATTAGAAGCAATATATTCTATGACATCATCTGGAATATTTTTATCGATGGCTTCCCCTATAATTTTCTTTTTTATAATAGCAACTCTTAATTCAAAATCTGGTGGAAATATATCAGCAGTTAATCCCCAACAAAATCTAGTACGCAAACGGTCTTCTAAGAGTTTTAAATCATCTGGAGAGCGATCGGAAGAAATAATAATTTGTTTATTCTCATCATAAAGTTTTGTGAAGGTATTAAAAAATTCATTTTGTGTTTGTGGTGCTCCTTGGAAAAATTGGATATCATCCACAATGAGTACATCAATATTTCGATATTTATTTTTAAAATAAGTAATATAATCAATGTTTTTTCCGTTTTCATCTTTTTTATTAATTCCTAAAAAATCGGATATAAATTGATCACTAGATACATATAACACTTTTTTATTGGAATGCTCCCGGATATAATTTCCAATTGCATGCATTAAATGGGTTTTTCCTAAACCGCTATTTCCATATATAAAAAGTGGATTATATAAAACTCCTGGACTTTCGGCAACTTCTAAAGCAGCAGCTTGTGCAAATTTGTTGGTATTTCCTACAATAAAATTATCAAAAGTATATTTTTTATCTAAATTAGAATCAAAATCATTAAATTGTGAAAAAGAATTAGAAGAAATTTCTTGATTTTCCTGTAAAAGAAAATTTTTCTCCCCTACTTTTTTTTCTTGCATTTCTTCAATTTCTTCTTGGGTATAAAACTCAATATCAACATTATCTCCTAAGATTTCACTTAAATTAGAAACAATTAAATCATAATATTTTGTAGCTAAATGTTTTTTATACATTGCCATGGGAACAATAATCTTACAGACTCCATCTTTATATTCATATAAACTAGCATTTTCAAACCAAGTCTGAAAAGATAAGGGGTTCATTTCGGCTTTTATGTTATTTAAAAAATTTGTCCAGATTGTTTTTACATCCACCATTATCCCCCCTGACTAAAGATAATTTCTAATTGCAAGTATTATTCTAACTTAATTCTGTGGAAAAATAAATAGTTAAAAATGAATTTTTTTTCTTCCACAACTTATCCACATTTTTTTCCACAAGAAATTAGCTTGTTATCATTGACTTTTGATAAATTATCCACAAAATAAAAAAATGTCATTCCACAATGTGCAAAAAGTTTTTAACAGGGTTGTGGAAACTGTGAAATAAAGAAGATAGCAAATTAGAAAACAAATTTTTCTTTTAAATTTGAAAAAAATTCTTTCTTTTAATTGACAAAACTACAAAATTCTTATTATAATAATGTAGATTTTATGTCTGGAGGTGGGACCTATGAAAAGAACTTATCAACCAAATAATCGTAAAATGAAGAAAACACATGGATTTTTTTCAAGAGTAAAAGGTAAAGTATTAAACAAAAGAAGAGCAAAAGGTCGTAAAAGATTATCAAAATAAATACCACTTTATAGTGGTTTTTTGCTTTTTTTGGAAAAGATTGAGGTGATAGAGTGAAAAAAATCAACATTGTGAAAGAGACCAAAGATTTTGAAAAAGCAATTCAACAAGGGTCTTTTCAAAAAAATAAACATTATATATTATATAAACGAACGACAGAAACCGGTTATTATCGTTTTGGAATTTCTGTAGGTAAAAAAATTTCGAATAAAGCTGTAGTTAGGAATTTATTAAAAAGAAGATTAAAAAGTATTATTGATAATCATAAAAAACTCTATCAAAAAAACCAAGATTATATTATAATAATGAAAAGAAGTTGTTTAGAGGCAAGTTATCAAGAACTAGAAACAAGCTTCTTAGAGATAATGAAAAAAGAAAATAAAGAAGGAGAGTTCAATGAAAGAAAATAATTCAAAAAAGTTATTCATTCTTCTTTTCCTGATTCTATTATTAACAACAGGTTGTACAAAGACTTTAAAAGGAAAAGATAATAAAGCTGTAATCAATCCGGAAACAGGACAAAGTTTAACAGAAAATATTTTATGTCAGCCAGAAAATAAGGAAACGATAAAAGCTTATGAAGAGAATGGAGTAGATTTATCCAAATATCCAAAATGTAGTGATTTTAAAATAACAAGTGGGGGATATGAAGGATTATGGAATGGTATTTTTGTAAAACCATTAGCATTTATTATTTTATGGTTTAGTAAATATGTAAAAAGTGCCGCTTTAGCATTAATTATTACAAGTTTAATCATTCGATTAATTGCTTATCCAATTACCAAAAAAACAGCACTACAATCAGAATTATTGAAAAAAGCGCAACCAGATTTGGATCGATTAGAAAAAAAGTATGCGTATAAAACAGATCAAGAATCGATTATGAGAAAAAGTCAAGAAATGACAATGATTTATAAAAAGTATAATATTAATCCAATTTCAGGATGTATCTATGCCTTTATTCAATTACCACTATTTATTGCTTTCTTGGAAGCGATTAATCGTGTACCATCTTTATTTGAAGAAAATTTTCTGGGACTACAATTAGGTACCACACCATCAGTAGGACTATTACAACAGGGAAATGCTCTTTATGTAATCTTAATTTTATTAGTAGGATTAACAACATACTTTTCATTTAGTTTAAACAAAACGACAGCTCAATCAGAAAAAGATCCAATGAAAAGTATGACAACAATTATGACAATTATGATTATTGTAATGGGATTCTTTATGCCAACCGCTTTATGTATTTATTGGATTACAACGAATTTATTTACAGTAATTCAAAATCTAATTGTAAAAAGGAGCAAAGAAGTATGTTAGAAAAAAGAAAATATAGTGGAAAGACCAAAGAAGAAGCAATCAACAATGCAAAAATAGAACTGCAAGAAATGGAAGAAAACTTATATATTAAAGAAACAGAAGTAAAAAATGGTTTATTTAATAAGAAAGTAGAAATAGAAGTAGTAACTCGTGATGAAGTAATTGAATCTATAAAAGAATTTTTAAAAGAATTAATTCATAACATGGGATTAACTGGTAACTTAGAAGTAAAAAAAAGAGAGAAGAATGTAACCTTTACGATTGTATCCGATAACAATTCTATCTTAATTGGAAAAAATGGTAGAACGTTAGAAGCAATTACTTTATTTGTGAAACAAATGATTCAAAATGAAATTGGAGAGTATTTTCCTATCGTAATCGATATCGGAGAATATAAACTAGCAAAAGAGCAAAAATTAGAGAGATTAGCAAAAAAGGTAGCAAGGGAAGTAGCTTATACTAAAATTGCTGCAAAATTAGACCCAATGAATTCTTATGAAAGAAGAATTATTCATACGGCACTTTCTGAAAATAAAAAAGTAACAACAGAAAGTGAAGGAGAAGAACCAAATCGTTGTGTTGTAATTAAACCAAAAGAAGAGGAATAAGCTTCTTTTCTTTTTGGAAAAAAAGTGATAATATAATGCTATCAAAAGGAGGTTTTACTATGAATGATACAATTGCTGCGATTTCTACCACCCTTGGAGTAGGTGCGATTTCTATTATTAGAGTAAGTGGAAAAAATGCCATTTCTATCGTAAATCAAATCTTTCAAGGAAAAGACTTGGAACAGGTAGAAACCCATACAATTCATTATGGACATATCCTAGAAAAAGAAGAAATCATCGATGAAGTATTAGTAACTGTAATGAAATCTCCTAAAACATTTACGACAGAAGATATTGTAGAAATTAATTGTCATGGTGGAATCTCTACCACTAATAAAGTATTAGAATTAGTATTAAATCATGGAGCCAGATTAGCAGAACCAGGAGAATTTACCAAAAGAGCTTTTCTAAATGGAAGAATTGATTTAACACAAGCAGAATCTGTAATGGATTTAATTGAATCTAAAAATGAATCCAAAAGAAAAGTCGCAATACAAGGATTAAATGGAAAAATTAGGAATATGATTCAAACTTTAAGACAAGAAATACTAGAACTTTTAGCTTCTATTGAGGTAAATATAGATTATCCAGAATATGAAGATGCAATTGTAATGACGAATGAAAAAGTAAAACCAGAAATAAAAAAAATCAAAGAAAAGTTAAAAAAAATAATAGAGGAAAGTGAAAATGGAAAAATTCTAACCAATGGAATTAAAACAGTGATTATTGGAAAACCAAATGTCGGAAAAAGTAGTATTTTAAATCGTTTATTAAAAGAGGAAAAAGCAATTGTTACAGAAGTAGAAGGAACAACCAGAGATACGGTAGAAGGAAGTATTACGATACAAGGAGTAGCCTTAAATATCATTGATACAGCAGGAATTAGAGAAACATCTGATATAGTAGAAAAAATTGGAGTAGAAAAAAGTTTAAAATTAATGGAAGAAGCAGATTTAATTATTCTAGTTTTGAATCATAATGAAGAATTGACGGAAGAAGATAAAAAAATATTAAATGCTTGTCAAGAAAAAAAGACAATTGTTGTGGTAAATAAAAATGATTTAGAAAGAAAAATAAATATAGAAGAAATCAATTATCAAAATATTGTCTATACCAATACACTAGAATCGGAAGGAATCGATTCTTTAAAAGAAAAAATAATAGAATTATTTCATATGAATGAATTAGAACAAAATGATAATATCTATCTTACCAATGTAAGACAAATTTCTCTTGCAAAAGAAGCCAATCAAATTCTAGAAGAAGTAGAAGAGGGAATCAAACAAGAAATTCCAGTAGACATGGTTGAAATCGATATCAAACGAGCCTGGGAAAAGTTAGGAGAAATAATAGGAGAAACCTATACAGAAGAATTGATTGACCAATTATTTAGCCAATTTTGTTTAGGAAAATAAAAATAGAAAGGATAAGAAAATATGTTAAAAATAAATTATATAACGACAAATTCTTTTAAAGTAAAAGTAGCCAAAGAAAATTTAGAATCATTAGGAGTAGAAATCATTGCCAAAAAGATCGATTGTCCAGAAATTCAAGCAGATACAATTGAAGAAGTAGCAAATTATTCTTCTCAATATGCTAGCAATTATTTAAAAGAAAACACGTTAAAAAATGATTCTGGTTTAATCATTCCAGCATTAAATAATTTTCCAGCAGCTTATACAAAATATGTGGACCAAACTTTAGGAATAGAAGGTATTTTAAAATTAATGGAGAACCAAGAAAATAGAGAAGCCTATTTTCTAGAAGTATTATCTTATACCGAATATGGAAAAGAACCAGTAGCTTTTATTTCGAAAACGAAGGGAACCATTGCCAAAGAACCAAGTGGAGAATATGGTTGGAGTTGGGATTTTATTTTTATTCCAGAAGGATCTGATAAAACCATGGGGAACTATCCCGGTGAAGAAAGATGGAAGTTCTGGGATAACACCGCTTATATGCAATTGTATGATTATTTAAAAAATAAACAATAAAAAATGTAATACCAATACAAAAAATATAATTTAACAGCAAAAATTATTTCCCGGGAAATAATTTTTTTGTATATTAGGAAAAAAATAATCAAAAATGAAAAAATATTGTATAATAAAATCCAGAAAAAGAGGAAGTGGGAAAGATGAAATACGATATTATTGTAGTAGGGGGAGGACATGCCGGATGTGAAGCCTCTTTAGCTTCTGCAAGACTAGGAAATAAAACCTTATTGATAACAGGAAATAAAAAAAATATCGCAGATATGCCATGTAATCCTTCTATCGGTGGACCAGCAAAAGGAATTATTGTAAGAGAAATTGATGCCTTAGGTGGAGAAATGGCAAATAATATCGATCATAGTTTTCTACAAATCAAAATGCTCAACACGAAAAAAGGACCAGCTGTTCGTGCCTTACGTGCTCAAGGAGATAAAATCACTTATCCAAAAGTGATGTTAGAAACATTAGAAAAAGAAAAAAATTTAGATATTTTAGAATCCCTTGTAGAAGATTTAATCATAGAAAATCAACAAGTAACAGGAGTAGTTTTAGAAAATCAACAAAAAATAGAATCTCAAGCAGTAATCCTAACAACCGGAACTTATCTAAAAGCGGTTGTACTAAGAGGAAGTAAAAAAACTTCTAGTGGACCACATGGAGAAAGACCATCTCAATTTTTAAGTGATAAATTAAAAGAATATGGTTTTAGCATTCAAAGATTAAAAACAGGAACACCACCAAGAATTGAAAAAAGTAGTATCGATTTTTCCAAAACACAAATAGAAGAAGGAGATAAAGAATTATATACGTTTTCTTTTGATAATCTTCCAAGCTATCAAGTAGAAGATCAAATTCCCTGCCATTTGATCTATACAACGAAAGAAACTCATCAAATTATTAAAGATAATTTAGAAAAATCTAGTATGTATGGGGGATATGTAGAAGGAATTGGTCCTAGATACTGCCCATCCATTGAAGATAAAGTAGTAAGATTTCAAGATAAAGAAAGACATCAATTATTTCTAGAACCAGAAAGTATTTATTATGACGATATTTATATTCAAGGTTTTTCAACAAGTATGCCAGAAGATATTCAGGAAAAAATGGTACATAGCTTACCAGGTTTAGAACATGCCAAAATTTTAAAATATGCTTATGCCATTGAATATGATGCCATTGATCCCCTACAATTAAAACAATCTCTAGAAACAAAAGTAATAGAAAACTTATTTACCGCTGGACAAATCAATGGTACAAGTGGATATGAAGAAGCTGCAGGTCAAGGACTAATAGCCGGAATCAATGCATCTCGTAAAATTCACAATCAAGAACCATTCATTCTAAAAAGAAATGAAGCTTATATTGGAGTTTTAATTGATGATTTAGTAACAAAAGGAACGAAAGAACCATATCGTATGTTAACTTCTCGTGCCGAATATCGCTTATTATTAAGACATGATAATGCCGATTTACGATTAAGAGAATATGGTCATGAAATCGGATTAATAACAGAAGAAAAATACCAAAAATTTCTAAAGAAAAAAGAAGAAATAACATCTACGATAGAACTTTTAAAAGCAACCAAAATTACTCCTACAGAAGAAAATAATGCTTATTTAGAATCGATTTCTTCCGCAAAATTATTAGATGGAATTACTTTATATGATTTATTAAAACGACCAGAAATTACAGTAGAAACTTTGAAAAAATGGATAGAGATAAAAGTTAGTAAAGAAGTAATAGAACAAGTAGAAATTCAAACCAAATATGAAGGATATATCGTGAAAGCCAATAGAGAAGCAGAAAAAATGCTGGATTTAGAAAAAATAAAAATACCAGAAGATATCCATTATGAGGAAATCCATAATTTAGCGAGTGAAGCAAGACAAAAATTATCAATGATTAAACCAACTACAATAGGACAAGCTTCTCGTATTAGTGGAGTAAATCCAGCAGATATTTCCATCTTAATGGTTTATTTAAAAAAGGAAAAAAGAATATGAATTTAGAATTATTTATAGAAGAAACCAAAAAATTAGGAATATGTTTCAATCAAAAGCAACAAAATCAATTAGAAGAATTCTATCATCTATTAATAACTTGGAATGAAAAAATGAATTTAACTAGAATTACCAATCAAGAAGATGTTTATTTAAAACACTTTTATGATAGTTTAACTTTAGTAAAAGGAATAGATCTTACCAAAAATCTTTCTTTATGTGATGTAGGAACAGGGGCAGGATTTCCTGGAATTGTTTTAAAAATTGCTTTTCCCAATCTAAAAATTACGTTAATCGATTCCCTACAAAAAAGAATCAATTACCTAAATGATATCATTCAAAAATTAGAATTAACAGAAATAGAAACAATTCATACGAGAGCAGAAGATTATGCCAAAGTAAATCGTGAAAAATTTGATATTGTAACTGCTAGAGCAGTAGCCAACTTAAAAGTATTATCAGAATTATGTATTCCAATGGTAAAAGAACAAGGCTATTTGATTGCAATGAAAGCAAATATCGAAGAAGAATTAGAAAATAGTAAAGATATCCTAAATAAATTAGATAGTCAAATAGAAAAAATAGAAACTTTTTCTTTACCAGTAGAAAATAGTATAAGAAATATTATATATATCAAAAAATTAAAAAAGACAAATCCACTATATCCAAGAAAAATGGATAAAATAAAAAAAGATTAATTTCCAAAATCATTCTATCAGGAGGGAGATTGAAAATGGAAACATTTACAATAGAACAAATCATTCAAGAAGTTTATGAAGAGGTCAAAAGAAGATGTGAACAACCAACCAATGCTTATGGAATGGGAGCCTGGACGCATCATATTGAATTAGTCTATCAAATTGCTATTAAAAATCATGAACTTTATCATGCAGATTACTATACAGTAGCACTAGCAGCCTTATTACATGATGTAGCAAGTATAACAAATAAAGATTATACCGAAGAACACCATATCATAGGAGCACAAATTGCTGGTCAAATATTAGAAAAGTATCAATTAAAACAAGAACAAATCGACTTAATCAAAAAATGTATTTTAAATCATAGAGGTAGTAGATTAGTAGAAAAAACAACCCCTGAAGAAATATGCATAGCAGATTCGGATGCAATGGCCCATTTTTATAGTGTACCTTCTTTACTAAGTATGGTTTATGTAGAAAAACAGATGGGAATTAATGAAGGAGCAGATTTTGTTTTTCATAAACTAGAAAGAAGTTATCATAAATTATCCGAACAAGGAAAGAAAATTATCGAGCCTCATTATGAAGCAGCCAAAATCCTATTAATTAGAAAATAGAAAGCCAAAACCACAAATTTTGACTTTTTTTCATTCTGCATTCCAAATAGAAGTAGAATTGTGTATTTTCGCCTTGACAAAAATGAAGGGGGGGG
>CANPVK010000011.1 GCA_947581715.1 uncultured Bacilli bacterium | reverse complement strand
TATCATTAATCCCAATTGCATCTAATTCCCCTTCTTCTAATAATTTTAAATTATTTTGCACCACACTAGTAGCAATATTTAAAACTTGATTTACAATGATTGGATTAAAATCAATTGTTTGAATCTCCCCACTATTACTAATAAAGGTTTCAAATAATTCATCTGTATTAATCTTATCCTCTAATACTTGGGCAATAGCCTTATTAATTACTATGGTAGAGAATTTTCCTATCTCTAACTTTGCTGTTTCTAATAAAATTGGAGTGATTTTTTGATTTATATAAGAAAGAGAGCATAAAACCAAAACTCCTCCTATCAGAATGGTAGTAAAAAAAAGATTTTTTTTCCGATTTAATTTTCTTTTTTTAAGATGAATTCTCTTTTTCATAAGTTCCCTTCTATCTATTTTTATTATATGTTTTCCTAAAAAAAGTAGAAAAATAAAAATATCATTATCCTAATAGCATTTTAGATTCAGTCAAATTTAATTCATTTCCATCATAAAATAAAACTAAGGTGAAATTATGACAAAGGAAAAATTTATTGAATCTACTATTATTTTAATGATCGGAGGACTTATTACAAAAATATTGGGGATGGTTATTAAAGTCATCAATACCAGATTAATTGGACTGGAAGGAATTGGAATTTATATGCTTATATTTCCTACTTTTTCTTTATTTATGTCCTTAGCACAGTTTAGTCTACCAACTAGTATTTCGAAATTGGTCAGTGAAGAAAAATATAATAATAAGAATCTTTTCTTTTCGGCTATTCCTATCGCTATCTTTTTTAATCTACTTTTGGTTTTTGTGATTATTTTTAGTGCCTCTTTTATTTCCTTGGATTTATTAAAAGACAGTAGATGCTATTTGCCTATTTTATGTATTAGTATGGTTCTTCCTTTTGAAGCATTATCCAATTTATTAAGAGGTTATTTTTTTGGAAAACAAAAAATGATTCCACATGTAATTAGTCATATTATCGAACAGTTAGTGAGGTTGGTACTTACTATTTTATTAGTTCCTACTTTATTGCAGATTGATCTTACTTATGCTGTTACCTTTCTTGTGTTAGTTAACATGGTTAGTGAATTTACTAGTATATTGATTTTACTTTTCTTTTTACCTAAAACAAGTAAAATCCAAAAAGAAGATGTTGTTCCAAAGAAAAAGAATATGAAAAATATTCTCCGTATTGCTTTACCAAATACAAGTACTAGATTAATTGGTAATATTGGTTATTTTTTAGAGCCAATCATTCTTACTTCGGGTTTATTAGCAAGTGGATATAGTGCTAGTTTTATTGCACAAGAATATGGAATTATTCAAGGATATTCTATGCCACTACTTCTGCTACCTAGCTTTTTTACAGGGGCTCTTTCTAATAGTTTACTTCCGGTCATTTCTAAATCATACGCCGATCAAAATTATTCTAGTATTCAAAAAAAATTAAAACAGGCCATTCATCTTTCTTTGATGATTGGATTTCCGATTACGATTATTTTATTTTTATTTCCTGAATTTTTTTTACATACTATTTATGGCACTGTACATGGTGGTTCTTATCTTCGTGTATTAGCGTTTCCTTTTCTATTTTACTATTTAGAACTTCCGTTATCGGCAGCTATGCAGGCCATGAATTTATCTAAATATGTGATGTTAGATAATATATTGGGAATTTTTTTCAAAACTTTATTTCTTTATATTTTATCTTTTTTAAAAATTGGATTATATTCATTTGTGATAGCTTCTTGTATCAATGTTATTCTAGTACCTGTTTGTCATGCGATTCATGTGAAGCAAAAATTAAAAAATGGATAATTTCTTATCCAAATTTATATATTCTATTTTTGGTTTTAGAAATCGCTTCCTTTGACTTATTTTCCATATATCTTTGAGTTCTATATTGCATAAAATCTTTTTCAACTGATTGTTGATTAATATTTAATTGGTACCAAATACTTTCATAGGTCCATTCTAACATTTTATCTGAAAAAGCATCCATATAAGGATAGATAAACTCTTCTTTTACCTGAGAAATCCATTCTTGATAATTAGAAATAATAAATGAAATATATTTGGTTTGATCTTGTTTCAATAACTCTAATATCGTTAACAATTCTTCCTTTTTTTCTTTTGGTGCTTTTGTCTCGAAATCATCACTTAAGTAGCATTTCCAACCATTTCCTCCATAATTTTTGATTTTAGAATATAATGCTACAAAAAATTTGATAAAATCTTCCATTGTGAATTTATGTTCTTGATAGGAATATATAGTTTCTGTTTGTTTGATTTCTTTTCCATCCATCCAAACAGTGTTTTGTTGATGGGTTACTACTCTTTCACTATCAAAAATATGTAATTCTAATTTTTGATCTAAACTTTTTAAATATTTTTTTAATTCCTCCCTCGATAAATCAAAAAAAGGAACCATCATTGGAAAAATTTTTAAAAATACAGAAATGTTTAATTTATTTAATTCTTTTCTAAAAGCTTTATAATCTTCCATTGTCCAATCATTTTCTTTTGAAAGAACTTTTGCAGACATTAAAGTAGATATTTTTTCTATTTGTTTTTTTAATATTTCATCTTTGCATGCAATCTCAGCTTGTTCTATTTGTTTCGGAAAATATCTTCCTATTTTCTCTTCTCCATCCATGCGTAAATACATTATCTCTCACCTAAATTCTTTCTTTTTTCTTTTGCAGTATACCACAAAATTGTTGCTATTATAACTTATTTTGAAGAATTTGTCAATTTTTTTAAAGCAACATTACTAAAAGTTAAAATCACTAATCCTAAGCTAAATCCAGCTATCACGTCAGTGATATAGTGTACATGAAAATAAATTCTACTAACACCTGTTAAAAGAATCAAGATAACACAGATCGCAATCCAAAATTTTTTTCTCTTTCCCTGATCATATTTTTGAAGGAGTAAAATTAGATAACCATATACTACCATAGAAATAGAGGCATGGGCACTCGGAAAACTATAACCAGAAACTTCCAAAATTCGATCTAAAGGACGTTCTCGTTGGATGATATGTTTTATGAAATCATTTATCAGCAAGCATGAAACAATAGAAATAAAAAACAAAAATAATTCTTTTTTGGCATTCTTCTTTCTTAATAAAAAACTAGTAAGAATCAAAATGAAAAAAACACCAAATATTGTCATGAAATTCGTAATCATTAAAAAAAACATTTGAAAATTATCATTTGAAAATATTTTTTGGATATAAACACTATAATGATCAATACTTTCCACATAATGGAATTCCAAACAAACAAGCATGGTTAAAAAAAGGAATAATCCTATCATGAAAAAGAAAAATGTTTTACTTTTCATATTTATCACCCGATATGATAAGCATAACATAAAATTCATAAAATATTTACTTCTATTTTTATTTTTCTGATAATAATTTAAAAATTTCTATACTATTTCACACAAATTTCATAAAAAAAAGTATAATAAAGATTGGTGATACAAATGAACGTATTAGTTGTCGATGATGAAAAAATGATTCGAGAAGTCATTAAAGAATACTGTATGTATGAAAAATATGTAGTTTTTGAAGCAGAAAATGGAATAGAAGCACTTTCTATCTTAGAGAAAGAAAATATTGATATTATCATTTTAGATATTATGATGCCAAAACTAGATGGGTTTCAAACCTATCAAGAACTGAAAAAGAAAAAAAATATTCCTACCATTATTTTATCCGCTAGAAGTGAAGAATATGATAAGTTATTGGGATTTGATTTAGGAATTGATGATTATTTAACAAAACCTTTTTCGCCAAAGGAATTAATTGCTAGAATCAAAGCAGTAATGAAGAGAACTAAAAAAGAGGAAAACCAATTTGTCTATCAAGATTTCATCGTAGACTTTCAAGGATATACCATTCAAATAGGACAAAAAACTATCAATGTTACGCCAAAAGAATTTGAAATTTTAAAATATTTAATTCAAAATGAAAATATAGCAGTCTCTAGAGAATCTTTACTTTCCGCAATTTGGGGATATGATTATTATGGGGAGGACCGTACCATTGATACTCATATTAAAATGTTAAGAAATAATTTAGGAAAATACCGTAATCTTATTACAACAGTTCGAGGAGTTGGTTATAAATTTGAAATCCCAAAAACAAAATAGCATGAATAAAAAAATTTGGTCTTATTTAATTTTATTTTCTATTATTTTATTATTATTCTTATGGTTTTTTCAAATTGTTTCTTTATCCTCTTATTATGAAATGCAAAAAACCCATACGATGCAAAAACTAGCCAATCAAGTTAAAATGAATTATCAAATTCAGGAAAATGATGACTTTTTGGAGAATCTAGAACTTATTAGTTATCAAGAAGGAATCTGTATTGAATTAACAGATGGAGTTAATACCTTATCTTATTCTTTAAACAAAAATTATGGAGAATGTTTAAAAAGCAGTTATAGTCAGAAATATAAAGAGGATTTTATTCAAAATAATCGTTCGATTCAAAAATATACTTTCATGAATAACCAATTTCAAAATAAAACTTTAATTTATGGAGTAAAATTAAATGATTCTCTTTATGCATTCCTCTCTACTTCCTTGGTTCCTATTCAATCTACGGTTTCTATTCTTAGAAGTCAATTTGTCTATATTACAATTCTTGTTTTATTACTTGCTTTAATTATCTCTTATTTTATTTCTAAAAAACTTTCCAAACCGATTGTAGAAATTACATTATCAGCAAAGGAGTTATCTAAGAGAAATTATCAAACGCCTTTTACCTCGAATACGGATATTCAAGAATTATCGGAATTAACAGATACTTTGGAACAAACCAGATTAGAACTTTTAAAAACGGATGAGTTAAGAAAAGATTTAATGGCAAATGTTTCTCATGATTTAAAGACTCCTCTTACCATGATTAAAGCTTATGCAGAGATGGTACGAGATTTAACCTATCGAAACAAACAAAAAAGGGAAGCTAATTTAAATGTTATTATAGAAGAAGCAGATCGCTTGAATGCTTTAGTAAATGATATTTTGTCATTATCCGTTATGGAAAGTAAAATGCTTATTTTAAAAAAAGAAAAATTTAATATTATTGATTTCATTCAAAAAGTATTACAGCATTATGAAATTTTTGCAACTAATTTGAATTATCAATTTATTTTTCAACCAACAGAACCAGTTATCATGGTAGAAGCTGATATTCAAAAATTAGAACAAGTTTTTTATAATTTAATCAATAATGCCATTAATTATACGGGAGCAGATCATAAAATTATGATTCAATTAACCCCAACTGAACAGGATATTCTAATAGAAATCCAAGATACAGGAAATGGAATTGCTCAAGAGGAACTTCCTTATATATGGGAAAAATATTATCAATCGAAGAAAAATCATCAAAGAAATAAAGTAGGAACTGGTTTAGGATTATCCATAGTAAAACAAATCTTAGAGCTTCATCAATTGGAATATGGAGTAAAATCTAGAACTGGTAAGGATCATGGAACAACTTTTTATTTTAAAATGAAAAAATTTTAATTTCTGAGAAAAAGTTCACATTCTTTTCACAATATTACGATATGATGATATTGCGAAAAGAAATTTTCGTACACTATCTAATCACTCTCACCGATAGATAGTAAAAAGAAGACATGAAAAATTGTCTTCTTTTTATTTTTCTAAATCACTTTTTTTTATGATATAAAGTCCTTTTTCTTTATAAAAAGCATAAAAGATATCTTCTAGTTTGATTTGTTCCTCTTTTAAAGTTTTCATTAACCAAGATTCTTTTTTCCCTATTTGCTTTAGTGTATCTTCTTGCATTTTTCCATCTAAGATTAAAGGAAGTGGATAATCTCCAAATTTTCCTTCTTTCTTTCGGAATACACTTAACTTTCCACTAGATTCTAATACCGCATAGTCTACTTCTTCAATCGTTCGGATATGTTGTTCTCTTAATTGAGTTAATAAGTCATCTAAATTATAACGCTGTTTTACCATTTCTTTAAAATTCACTACTCCCCGATTAATCATAACAGAAGGGGTTCCATCAAAGGCATCTCGAACTTTCGCATATTTTAACGATACATAACTCATACCAATTTGAATGAGTACTAAGGCTACAATCGGAATAATGGATAAAAAGATACTTTCTTCTCGATTATCAATGGAAATAGCAGCTAATTCAGCAATTAAAATGGAAACAATCAAATCCACAATTCCTAGTTGTCCAATTTCTCTTTTGCCCATAAAACGATACAATACCGTAATTAAAAGATAAAATAGAACCGTTCTTTCTAATACCATCCAATAATCCATATGATCACCTAATATTATCATGGTTTCTGGAATATATTTTTATACATTTCATAGATTTTATTAGGTGATGATATGAAATTTCTCAAATATTTAAAATCCCTTATCTATATCCTTGTTCCTATTCTTGTTTTCACTCTCTTCCTTTCTCTCATTTCTTATTGGAATCTTATTCCTAGTGGAATTATGAATTATATCAAATTGTTTATTGTAGCACTTTCTATGTTCATTGGTGGAATTTATATCGGTAGGGAAGCTAGTAAAAGAGGTTGGTTAGAAGGAATTAAAGTTGGATTAGAGGTCATCTTTCTTTTGTTTCTTATCAGTTATCTTGCTTTTGATCAAGGAATTAGTCTCAAAACGATGATTTACTATTTGATTTTATTATCTTCTTCTATGTTAGGTAGTATGATGGGAATCAACAAAAAAAAGACCACTTAGTCTTTTTTCTTTGGAAAATAATTTTGGTAGAATTCCTCTCGATACTCTAAAATTCTATTTTCTTGGATCGCTTCTCTTAATTCTTCGGTTAAACGGATTAAAAAACGGATGTTATGAATGGATAATAATCTTCCTCCTAAAGATTCTTCTACATTTAGTAAGTGTCTAATATATGCTTTGGTATAGTTTCTACAAGTATAACAGTCGCAAGTTTCTTCAATGGGAGTAAAATCTTCTTTATATTGGGCATTTTTTACATTGATTTTACCATGTTTCGTAAAAGCATTTCCATGTCTAGCAATTCTAGTTGGTAACACACAATCAAACATATCAATTCCTCGCATTACTCCTTCTATGATATCTGCTGGCTCTCCTACTCCCATCAAATATCTTGGTTTATCTTTGGGTAAATAAGGAATGGAATAATCGATTGCTTTATACATATCTTCTTTGGATTCGTTATCGTTTGCTACTCCACCAATCGAATAACCATCAAAATCTAGTTTTACTGTTTCTATCGCAGAAAATTCTCTTAAATCTTGATAAGCTCCTCCTTGGACAATCCCAAATAAAGATTGATTGGGATTTTGATGGGCTTTCTTTCCCCGTTCTGCCCATCTTATTGTTCGTTCTACACTTTTTTTCATATATTCATGGGTAGCACTGGCAGGAGGACATTCATCAAAACTCATCGCAATATCACTATCTAGTTTATTTTGAATTTCAATGGATTTTTCTGGTGTTAAAAATAATTTTGCGCCATCGATATGACTTTTAAAATAAACTCCTTCTTCCGTAATATCTTTGGGTTTGGCCAAAGAAAATACTTGGTAACCTCCACTATCTGTTAAAATAGGTCCATGATAATTCATAAACTGATGCAATCCCCCTGCTTTTGCGACTAAGTCTTCTCCTGGTCGTAACCATAAATGATAGGTATTGGCAAGAATAACTCCAGAATGCATTTCATATAACTCTTCTGGTGTTAGCATTTTGACTGTAGCACGAGTTCCTACTGGCATAAACATTGGAGTTTCTACTACTCCATAATTGGTTTCTATGGTTCCAAGTCTTGCTTTGGTATGTTTTTCTTCTTGGATTAAATGATATTTTATTTTCATACATTCACTTCATTTCTATTTGATTAACATGCTATCTCCAAAGGAGAAAAAGCGATATTTTTCTTGAATGGCTTCTTGATAAGCTTTTAAAATATTTTCTCTTCCTGCTAAGGCACTTACTAACATTAATAAGGTTGATTTAGGAAGATGAAAATTGGTAATTAAAGAATCAATGGCTTGAAATTGATATCCTGGATAAATAAAGATATTGGTTTCTCCAGAACAGGCTTGAAAATGCCCATATTTTTCTATCACCGATTCTAAGGTTCGAACGCTGGTTGTTCCAACCGCAATAATTTTTTTGTGATTTTGTTTGGTTTTGGTTAAAATATCTGCGGTTTCTTGACTCATTTCATAATATTCTGTATGCATATGATGATCTAGAATATTTTCTACTTGTACTGGTCGAAAGGTTCCTAAACCTACATGAAGAGTGACTGATACTACATTTACTTTCTTTGCTTTTATTTTTTCTAATAATTCTTTGGTAAAGTGAAGACCAGCAGTAGGGGCCGCACTACTTCCTAGATTCTTAGCATATACGGTTTGATAACGAGATTGATCTTCTAGTTTTTCATGAATATAAGGAGGAAGAGGCATCGTTCCTAAATGTTCTAAAATTTCTACTAAAATGCCTTGATAAATCAATGAAAATTTGCGAATTCCTTCTTCTTTTTCTTCGATACATTTTGCCTTTAATTCTCCATTTCCAAACGTAACTATTGTTCCTACATGTACTCTTTTAGCGGGTTTTACCAAAGCTTCCCAAGTATCTGACTGTAAATCCTTTAATAGTAAAATTTCGATTACTGCTTTTGTATCTTCTTTGATACCAATTAAACGGGCAGGAAGTACTTTCGTATCATTTAAGACTAAGGTATCTCCTTCTTCCATATAATCTAAGATATCAGAAAAAACATGATGACTGGTTTCTCCTGTTTTTTTATCCAATACTAAAAGCCTAGAAGCATCTCTTTTGGCAAGAGGTGTCTGGGCAATTAATTCTTCTGGTAAATCATAATTAAAATCTTCTAGTTGCATGATTTCAACTTCCTATCTATTTTCGTTTTCTTGTATGATCTCATCATAGTATTGATCTTGCATTTCTTGTTGTTTGGTTTCTATAAATTTTAGAATTTGATTTTTCGTATGTACTCCTTTTTGTTCTGCTTCTGTTACGATCTGTTTTAATAATTCTTTTCTTCCCTCTAAATCTAACGTTTTATAACGAACAAAAATCAATAAAGAGGGATCACCTACAATTGGTATTGTCTTTTTGATTTCTTCAATACTACTATTTTGATAATAATCTGCTAAGGTAAATAAACTTCCTTCTTCATAATCTTTTAAAATCAAATTGCCAAATTCAATTAATCCACATAAAGAAACGACATACATTGCTTTTTCTTCTTTTGGCACTAATAAAGAATCCATAAATTCTACAAAAGATAATACTTTCTTCGCATTTTCTTCTTCTAAAAGCAATAGTTTGGGTAACGTATTCCATTTTTCAATATCATCTTTTTCATCTAAAATGGCAAATTTTTCTCCTACTACTTCATTAATTTTCGTAATTAAATTTTCAATGTTTATTTCTTTGGTGTTTTCAAATAATTTTTCACTCATACAATCCCTCTTCCTTCTTTTTTCTTTTTAATGAAATAAATCTTTTTGATATTCTATCTTTAAATGCTCATAAGCAAGCATGGTTGCTACTCTACCACGTGGTGTTCTTTTTAAAAATCCTTGCTGTAATAAATATGGTTCATAGACATCTTCTATCGTTGTTACCTCTTCTCCAATCGAAGAAGCAACGGATTCTATTCCTACTGGTCCCCCATTAAATTTTTCAATAATTGCGAGTAATAATTGATGATCGGTATCATCTAATCCTTTTTCATCAATTTTTAAACGTTCTAGAGATTTTTTGGTAATTTCTAAATCAATGATTCCACTACCATCTACCAAAGCAAAATCTCTTACTCTTTTGAGTAACCGATTCGCAATTCTAGGAGTTCCTCTACTACGACTGGCTAATTCTAAAGCGGCATCATCTTCGATTTCTACATGATATACTTTGGCACTTCTTTTTACTATTTGTATTAATTCTTCAATGGTATAGTATTGCATTTTCGCAATGATACCAAAACGATCTCGTAATGGTGAAGTTAAATCACCTGCTCGGGTCGTTGCTCCTACTAAGGTAAACTTCGGTAAATTAATTCGAATACTTCTACTATTCCCTTCTCCCCCAATCATAATATCTAATACATAATCTTCCATCGCTGGATATAAAATTTCTTCAATATAAGATGGCATTCTATGTATTTCATCAATAAATAACACATCATTTGGTTCCAAAATAGAAAGAATGGCAGCTAAATCACCTGATTTTTCAATACTAGGTCCACTAGCTGTTTTAATATTTACCCCTAATTCATTCGCTATAATATTTGCTAAAGTAGTTTTTCCTAATCCAGGAGGTCCATATAATAATACATGGTCTAAAGGTTCCTCTCTTAACTTTGCTGCTTCAATATAAACTTTGATATTTCGTTTCACATCTTCTTGTCCAATATATTCCTCTAATGTTAAAGGACGAATACTAACTTCTTCTTGATCTTCTTCTAGTATTTCTCCAGATACAATTCGATCTTCCATAAATTCCTCCTTCTATTTTAATAATAATTTTAATGCTTCTTTCACTTGGTCTTCTAAACTTAATTCTTGATTGACACGTACTACTATCGCTTTTACTTCTTTTTCTTTATAACCAAGACCTTTTAATACTTCTATTAATTCTTCATAAGTATTATTGCTTGTAGTTGTTTCGATATTAGCAATCGTAACTTTTCCTTTTAAATCTAGAATGATTTGTTTTGCTACTTTATCTCCTATTTTTGGAAATTTCTTTAAATATAAGATATTTTCTCTTTCAATCGCATCTAAAATTCCTGGAATACTTCCCGTTGCTAAAATCGGAAGTGCCATTTTCGGTCCTAATCCTTTGACACTAATTAGTTTTAAAAACATTTCTTTTTCTTCTTTGGTTTTAAAACCATATAAACTATTTTCATCTTCCCGTATTACTTGATACACATATATTTGATAACTAGAACCAATATCAAAAGAATAAGGATTTGGTGTATAGATTTGATAGCCAATTCCTCCCACTTCTACCACAATATAAGTACTTTCTATCTCTGTTACTTTTCCCAACATATAACTATACATATGAATCCTCCACAACTACATTTATTATATAATACTTTCTTATAAAATAAAAGAAAAGAACATAAAAATTTGTCCTTTTCCTTGGAAGGTATATCTTTTTTTGCTTCGTGACTCTTTATTCATTTCAAAAGAGGTTACCAATTTATCTTCTAACTACGAATGGCAACCCCTTGTTTATCCTATCTTATTTATCTCTTACTTTAGCATGTAACTTATTTTCTACATTTTGAATTATTTGATTAAAAATTTCCATGACTTCATCATCACTTAATGTTTTGGTTTGATCTTGGAAAGTAAGGCGAAAAGCAATTGATTTTTCCTGTTCTCCTACCTTTTCTCCTTCATAAACATCGAAGATAGAAATATCCACTAAATTCTTGCCACCAGTTTTTTGAATGATAGCACAAATATCGGAAGCAGGAACTTTCTGATCCACCACAAAAGCCATATCTTTTCGAATACTTGGGAATTTTGAAATTTCCTTATAAGTCATTTTTTTCACACGGAAACGGAATAAAGTATCCAGATTAATTTCTGCTACATAGATATCATCTTTCGTAATACTAGGATGAATTTTTCCTATCATACCTATTTTTTCTCCGCTCAAAACGATAGAAGCACTTTGTCCTGGATGAAATTCTTCGGGAAGGTTTTTACATTCTAGCGTATAACGATTGTGGTATCCAAGATATTCTAATAACTCTTCGATAACACCTTTTATCGTATAAAAATTAACATTTTTAGGAGATAACCCTAAATGATATTCTCCTGTCATTAAAATAGCTAATTTATTTTCTTCAAAATATTCTTTATTTTTTTGATAAAACCCTTTTCCAATCTCAAAGATACAAATATCTTTTTGTTCTCTGGCTTTATTATACTCATAAATATGAAATAAAGAAGGAAGTAAACTGTAACGTAATGTATTTCTATCTTCACTCATGGGGTCTAATACTTTTACCATATCAAAGTCATCTAATGTAAACTGATGCACTTCTTTCTCGCTAATCAAAGAATAACTTAATGTTTCATTTAATCCCATACTAGCTAATTTATTACGAATCATACGATAATTTTTATGTACGGTTCCTGGTACCACTGGTAAAATCATTTCTTTGCCAACGATTTTATCGATTCCATAAATTCTTCCTACTTCTTCAATTAAATCTTCTGGAATGGAAATATCGATTCTTCTAGTAGGAACGGTAACCAAAATTTCTTCTTTTTTCTCTTTGGTAGCAAATCCTAATCTTCTAAAAATATCTAAAATTGTCTTTTTTTCTAAAGTAATTCCTAACACTTGATTAATTTTAGAAACGGTAATTGGTATTTCTTTCTCTTGCATATCCAAATGACGATACTCCACCATTCCCGATACAATTTCCGCATTTGCATATTTTTCCAAAAGATGACAACTTCTTAAAATAGCAAGATAAGTTCTTTTCGGATCCAATCCTTTTTCAAAACGAATACTCGCTTCACTTCTTAATACTTTTTTAGAAGTTTTACGAATAAAGGTTGGGTGAAAGATTGCGGATTCAATGATAATATCTTTTGTATCTTCTTCAATTTCGGTAGTAAGACCACCCATGACACCAGCTAATCCTACTGCTTCTTTTGGGGTAGCAATGACAATATCGCTTTCCGATAAAATTCTTTCTTGATTGTCAAGGGTTACTAATTTTTCATTTTCTTTTGCCATACGAACAATTAATTTATCCCCTAGACGATTACTGTCATAATAATGAAGAGGTTGACCCGTTTCTAACATGACATAGTTACTAATATCAACCACATTATTAATTGGTCGAATTCCAGATGCAATCAAACGATTTTTAATAAAATCAGGACTTTCTTGAATCGTAACGTTCTTTACCTTTTTGGCTAAGAATAAAGAACAGTTTTCTGTTTGAATATCAAGAGAGAAAGAATCTTGAATGTTTTCAGAATTTTCGGAAAAATTTACGTTCATTTCTTTTACTGGTTGATCATAAAGAGCTCCAATTTCATAAGCCATTCCTAAAATACTTAATAAATCTCCACGATTAGAAGTTAATTCGAAATCAATCACTTCATCCTCTAAGTTTAAATAAGAAATTGCATCTTGTCCAACGGGAGCATCCTGAGGAAGTTCATGAATACCAGTAAAATCTTTTTCTGTTAGATATTTATGTTCCAACCCAAGTTCTGACATAGCACATAGCATTCCATTTGATTCTTGTCCACGAATCATTCCTTTTTTAATCGTACCTCCAGGAAGTTCTGCCCCTGCTAAAGCAACAATAACTTTTAATCCTACTCTAACATTTGGTGCTCCACAAACAATCTGTAATATTTCTGTTTTCACATCTACTTTACAAACATGTAAATGGTCACTATCTGGATGAGGAATGCATTCTAATACTTCTCCAATTACTAATTTAGTAGCTGGAATTAATTTACTACAAGAATCATATTCATTACCAATTCCAGTCATATCTTCTGCTAACGTTTTACTATCCACAGGAATATCTACATAATCACTAACAAACTTTCTACTTAATTTCATTTTCCTCATCCTTTCGATCAAATTGTTCTAAGAAACGAATATCATTTGTATATAAATAACGAATATCAGGAATTTCATAACGGAACATCGCAAAACGATCTAATCCAGTCCCAAAAGCAAATCCGGTCCATTCTTTTGGATCATAACCACCCATTTCTAAAACATGAGGATGAACCATTCCTGCTCCTAATACTTCAATCCAACCACTTTGTTTACATAAAGGACATCCTTTTCCTCCACATTTAAAACAACTAACATCTACTTCCACACTTGGTTCGGTAAAAGGGAAGAAACTTGGACGAAATCTTACTTTCGTATTTTCCCCTAACATTTTTTTCGCAAATAATTCTAGTGTTCCTTTTAAATCAGCAAGACTAACATTTTTATCGATAACTAATCCTTCTACTTGACCAAATTGATGAGAATGGGTTGCATCATCATCACGACGATATACTTTTCCAGGGCAAATCATACGAATTGGCGTTTTTTCGGTATTTTGTTGCATTGTCCTTGCTTGTACACTAGAAGTTTGTGTTCTTAATAAATATTCTGGATCAATATAAAAGGTATCTTGCGCATCTCTTGCCGGATGTCCAAGTGGTACATTTAATCGTTGAAAGCAATTTTCATCCGTTTCCACTTCTGGACCATCTACTACATCATATCCCATCGATACAAAGAAATCTTCCACATCCTCAACAATTCTTTGGAAAGGATGACGAGATCCTCTTCTGATTTTTTCACTTGGTAAACTAATATCAATGGTATCTTTTTCTAATTTACGATTTAATTCTTCTTTTTCGATTCTTTGTTCTACTTTCGTAATTTCCTCTGTCACATAAGTACGAATCGTATTGGCAAGACGTCCTACTTCCTTTTTTTCTTCTACCGATAAATCCTTCATATTACTAGTAAGCTCGGTTACAATTCCTTTTTTTCCTAAATATTTGTTTTTTACCTCTTGTATTTCTTGATAAGAAGTAATACGTTCTAAATCTTTTTGAAATGCTTCTTGAATTTCTTTCTCCATTTTTCTTTCCTCCTTTAGTAACCTAAATAAAAAAGCGGCCATTCGTATAAGGACGAATGAACCGCGGTACCACCTTAATTATAGATTACTCTATCACTTTTCTTTTTTAACGCAAAAGATACGCCCTATGGGAACTCCAAAGACGAATTCATAAGTTCTTATGCTTTGTTTTCACCAACCACAAAGTCTCTATCCATAAGAAATCTTATTACTACTTCTTTTTCCTAGTCTTTTCCAAGTTGCTTTTAATTATATCTTAATTTTATGATTTTGTAAATATGATTCGAAAGTTTTCTTTCCTATTAACGAAGCATTTTCCTAATTTCTTCTTCTGTATATCCTGTCTTTCTAGAAATTTTTTCGATTGCTTCCTCTTGTCCTTTTTTGATTCCAATCTCTTTTCCTTTTCGAAATCCCGTTTGTTCAAATTCTATTCTTGCTTGTCTATTTGCTTCTTCTATATCATAGTATCCTACAAATCTAGGATCACTGCTTAAATCTTCTACTCTCCTAATTGCCGCCATATACATTTCATCTCCTTGATATTCTTTTTCCATCTCTTCAATGGTCTTCTTCAACAATAACTCTACTGTCTTCTTAATTACTTTATCTTGATTATACTCTTTGTTAACTATATTTTCAAGAATTAAGTGATAAGATTGATAGATTTTTGTCTCTATATGTCCTTCTTCATCTCTTAATAAAAAATGTAAAATCGCTTCTTTCGTATGAAAACGATTAAAGTGATCTAAGTTAATTAAAAATATAAATGGATATTTTTGTGTTCGAATCGGAATAGATTCTGAAAGAACAGAAAAAGCATAACTGGCATTTTTATCAAAAATAGTATCTGTTGGATATTGATTCATCTCTAGAATAATCATATTATGATTTTCTATTTTAATAATAATATCTGCTGTTTTTCCTTTTTCATAAAGCCTCTTTTTAGGAATTTCCCCTCCTTGATAATCTGCATTCTTTAATAATTCTTCATCAATTCCGGTAATATGACTTAAAAAAGCTGCTACCATTTCTCTTGCTTCTATACTACGAAACAAAGCTTTAAACATAGCATCATTCAATAAATTAACTGTTTCTAATTTCTTTCTTTTAATTTTCAATCAACTTCCTCCTCATCTTTTTTTCGTATGAATGAATACACTGTAACAGAAAAGAGAAAAGTTGTAAAATGAGAAATTTAGAGAATTTCAAAGAAAAAATAGATAGAATTTTAGAAATTTCCAAAAGGGAAATCAAAAATTCTATCTATTACTATTATTATTTAAGAAAAAGATTAGTTTTTTATTTTTTTCATTTTCTTTTAAAAAAGAATTGACATTTTTGGCCAATTCTTCTTATAACCTAGCAAGCATCATTTCAAATTCTACTTGGCCACTACTTTCTCCTGATTTGATGGCTAAATCTAATTTTGCTAAGGTTTCAATAGCTTCTAATAAAGTTTTATCGGAATAACGATAAGATGCTTCCCTTGCTAATTTTACGGGATATTCATGGACTTTTAATAGTTTACTAATTTTTAAATCACTATTTCCATCTTGTAATAAAACTTTTACTTGGTACATTAAACGAATTTTATTATCCAGAATGCGAATGATATTAACCAGTTGTTCTCCATGAAGCAAAAAATTTTGATATAATGCAAAAGCATATTTTTTATTTTTAGACAGGATAGCATCCGCTAAATGAAAGATATTATCATCCAGACTTTGCATCACAATTTCTTCAATATCTGACTCCTTTATTTTCTTTTCTTCTAATTGATATAGCTTTAATTTTTCTAATTCTTGGATGATACGTTCGGAATCATTTTGACAATATTCTAAAAGTTTTTTTTCTGCTTTCATATCCATTTGATAATCTTCTAGTTTTTCCTGAATCATTTCATGAAGACTATGGGATTCTGAAATGACATTCGCAATTTTCAAAAGGGAAGCTGTAATTTTCTTTCTTTTATCCAAACTATCACAAACTAAAATTAAAATATTATCCAAACTAGGATGTTCCAGATATTTTTCTAATTTTTCTAAATGATGTTCCACCACTGATTTATCTTTTTCACTGGATAAAAACATCGCATGATAACCAACCACTATTTTCTTGGAGGTTAGAAAATTATAGGTATCCAAATCTTCGATTAACTGATCTATCGGAACTTCTAATAAATCATAAGAAACAACTTCTGCCTCTTGATTTTTCTTTAAAATTTCTTGAATCTTATGATTTAACGTAAATTTATCGTTCGTTGCCATCAAATATATTGTATTCATTGTTCCTTCCTTACTGCTTCTAAGGCTTCTTCTAATTTAGAAAGATCTTTTCCTCCCCCTTGGGCAAATGTAGCACTTCCTCCTCCATTTCCGGAAGTCATGGAAGTAACGATTTGCATCAAATCAGAAGCTTTTTTCTCTGTTAAATTACTTCTTGCGATAAAGCTAATACGATTTTCTTGCACATTGGCAAATACAATATATCCTTTTCCCATTTGATTTAATAAAGTATCTGCAATTTCTTTTAAAATATTCGTATCTTCATTCTCTAATTGCATTACCAAATAAGCATAATCGTTCTTGGAAACGATTTTTTCTTGATACTGAGACAAATCTTGGAAAGCTTTTTTGGCTTTTTCTTCTTTATACTTTTTTTCTAAATTCTTGACTTCTGTTTGGGTATATTCTAATTCATTTCTTTCAAAGATAATATCACGATAACTCTTTGGTTCTTCATTGGTAATCTCACATTCGAAATTTAAAAGAATATCTTCTTGTTTTGCTTTGGCCACAATATTTTTGGCTTTCATTAATAATTTAATCTTTTCATCATTATAAGGTTTAATTGCTTCAAATAAAATATCTTCTACTTTATCATTTGTGCAAGCTTCTATACGATAAACATTGCTTCCTTTGGATTCTACGGAGAAAATCGCAAACTTTTGAATTTCACTCGTATTTTGAATATGAGTTCCACCACAAAATTCTTTAGATTCTCCAATCGTAACAACTCTTACTTTACTACCATATTTCTCACTAAATAAAGCCATTGCTCCTGTTTTTTTAGCTTCGTCGATATCCATAATTTCGGTTTTTGTTTCTATATTTTGTTGAACATAATGATTCACAAAATCCTCTACTTCCCCAATTTTCTCATCTAATAATTTTCCCGTATAAGTAAAATCAAAACGTAAAGAAGTATCATCCACATAACTTCCTGCTTGATGAATCTTTTCCGAAATAATAGTTCTTAGAGCATATTGTAGTAAATGAACAGAAGAGTGATTTGCTTCTATTTTTTTTCTTCTTTCAAAATCCAAATCTATTTTTACTTGATTTCCTATTTTGATGGTTCCATCTAAAACCTTTACTTTATGTAAATGTTGTCCATTCGGAGCCTTTCTTACATCTAAAACACGTGCTTTAAAACTACTAGATGTCAACATTCCGGTATCACTAACTTGTCCACCAGATTCCGCATAAAAACAAGTTTGATTCAATATGACATAACCTTCTTTGGAGATTTCTTCTACCAAGTTTTCTCCATCAAACAAACCAATGACTTTTCCTTTGGTTGTATAAGTCTGATATAAAAATTCAGAGGGTTCCTGAAAGTTTAATAAAACTTCATTTTGACTACTCATACTGTTCTCTTGTTTTCTATTTTGTTTCGAAGTTTCTTTCTGTTCTTGCATATACTGTAAAAATTCTTCTTTGGAAGTAGTAAATCCTTTTTCTTCTAAATATTCTAATGTTAATTCATAAGGAAAGCCATACGTATCATAAAGTTTAAATACTTCAAAACCAGGAATCGTTTTGGTCGTACTAGTTTCCATTAATTCTAATAGTCTTCTTTCCCCACTCGCTAATGTTTTATGAAATAACTGTTCTTCTTCATAAACTAAAGTAGCAACATATCCTTTATTTTCTAATAATTCTGGATAGCTTTCTCCCATAATTTCACATACGGTATCTACTAGTAAATACATAAATGGTTCTAATAAACCAATTTTCTTTCCCATTCGAACACTTCTACGAAGTAGTCTTCTTAATACATATCCTCTTCCTACATTTTCAAAAATGGCTCCATCGGATAAAGCTACGGTAATGGCACGAATGTGATCCGCAATAATTTTAAAAGATGCTTCTCCATTGTATAAAACACCACTTAAATCTTCAATTTTATGAATAATCGGAGTAAATAAATCGGTATCAAAGGTAGAATCAACATTTTGAAAAATACAGGCCCATCTTTCTAATCCTGCACCAGTATCGATATTTTTACTAGGAAGTTCTTGATAATCTTTTCTAGCGACTCCTTCTTTGGCATTAAATTGACTAAATACATTATTCCAAATTTCAATATAACGCTCCTGGTCTTCATCTTTTTGAAACTTGGTAAAAGCATCCCCCTCTGGATCATATTTTTCTCCTCGATCATAAAAGATTTCCGAATCTGGTCCACAAGGTCCTTCTCCAATTTCCCAAAAGTTTTCTTCTAATTGGACTAAATGACTTTCCTCTAAGCCAACCTGAATCCACTTTTGATAAGCTTCATGATCCTCCGGATAAACGGTTACATATAATTTTTCTTTGGGAATTGCAAACCATTTTTCACTGGTTAAAAGTTCAAAAGAAAATTCGATCGCTTCTTCTTTAAAATAATCTCCTACGGAAAAGTTTCCCATCATTTCAAAGAACGTCAAATGTCTTGCCGTCATTCCTACATGTTCAATATCATTGGTACGAATACATTTTTGCACACTAACAATTCTTCTAGATTCTGGTACTTTTGTGCCATCAAAATATTTTTTTAAGGGAGTAACTCCGGCATTAATCCAAAGTAAAGAATCATCATCGATTGGAATTAATGGTGCACTTTCCATTTTCTTATGGTTTTTTTCCGTAAAGAATTGATACCACATCTTTCTAATTTCGGTACTAGTCATGTATTTCATTTTTCATTTCCTCACAATCTACTATTTGTTTCATATCTTGTTTTAATTTTTCTAAAGAATTATTGCATATTTCATAATCATATAGATGATAATTTTCTAAAGCATGTTCGGTAGAATGACTTGCTTCTTGTTCTGTTAAAGGGCTTTGATAGTTTTCTTTTTCTATATGAATGGTAACAACATGAGGAAATCTTTTTTTCATTTCCTCTATTTCTAATGGTAATCTAATATCATTCACAATAAAAATAGAAAAATAATTGGATAAGATTTGAATATCTTCCGTCAATCGATCAATATGAAAGGTCGAAAGGCCAAGTCGTTCGCGAATTAATTCTGTTCCCATTTCCTGTAGCATTCTTCTTGGCTTGGTTTCTTCTTTTCCATCCCAACCAAAATAATCTTTTAAATACCCTTTTAATGTTCGCATCATCTGAATTTCACAAACTTGATAGCCTCTTTTTTGATATTCTTCCTGGAGATATTTTCCTGCCTCTCCCTTTCCCGTTTGGGCCTTTCCACTAATTAAATAAATGAATATCGGATTTTTCATATTCCCTCCTATACAAGAAAAGACCTAGCTAGGAGCATAAAATGCGGTACCATCCTAATTAGATCTTAATTTTTCATAACGGTCGTAACCGGACTATTTTTCTTAGTCACTAAAAAGAGAGCTTTCCGATTTTTCTTCTCATTGTTTCCACCAACCACAATGTCTCTGTTTAGAAAAGAAATCGTACTATTCTTTTTTAACGTTTTTAATTATCCGTAATTCTTTCCATAATCGAATATTTCTGATTGAAAAATTGAAAAATGGTTTTCAAGATTGAAATTACTGGTGTTGCTAAAATCATTCCTATTATACCAAAGAAATGTCCAAAAATCAATAATCCTAACATAATTGTTACTGGATGTAATTTCATGGTTTTTCCCATGACTACCGGTTGTAGGAAATAACTTTCTAATGTTTGAGCTAAAACTACAGCAATCAACACAAATAATCCGGTCATAGGACTAATCGATAAACCAACGATTACCGCAGGAGCACCACCGATATATGGTCCAATATAAGGAATCACATTCGTTACTGCACAGAATAATCCAAATACCATCGGAGCTTCTAATCCCGCAATTCCCAAGGCAATTGATTGAAACACAAATAGAATAAACATAATCAATAAAGTACCTTGTACATAACTCTTTAAATTATTATTTAAACTTTCTAATAAAGAAATCGTATCTTTTTGATATTTATTAGGAATCAAACTATATAAATGTTTTTTTACATTGTTAAAATCAAATAACATATAAAGTCCTATCAATAAACCAATTAATAAATTTACTCCCCCAGAAATAATACTGGTAATCAAATTCATAATCATCGTTGGTAAATCTACTGTTAAAGATTTACTTAAGTTATTAATACTATCATAAATTCCAATTTTAATATCCGTAAAATTATAATCTCCCATGGTATTCAAGTTATCAAAGAAACGATCAATATTATCTTTTAAATAATTAATAAAATCTGGTACTGATTTTGCTAAATCGTTTAACTGATTGGTAATCGATGGAACCATTAAACGAATTAATAAATAAATAAATGATAAAAAGATAACATAAACAAAAATAGTTCCTAGTATTCTACTAACTCCCTTTTTATTTAAATAAGTCACAAAAGGATCAAATAACCAAGCAATTCCAATTCCAATAAAGAAAGGAGAAATTACTGCTAAAATTCTTCCTAAAAATGGCAATATTTTCCAGTCACCAATTAATTTACTGCAAATAAAGACTAACATCACAATTGCTAAAATAAAAACTATTTTTAAAATGTTTACTCCCAATCGAAGTCCTTCATTTAACTTTGCATAATCAACAGAATCACTTTTTCTTTTTAACATCATCGTATCACCTTATTCATTACATAATATATCATATTTTTTTATTTTATACTAGTATTTCAAAGGAATAATTCAAAAACTTTTTTCCACATAAAAAGGAAGTATCCTTCCTTTTTACATCATATCTTCCATGCTTTTTTCCATATTTCTGGTCATTCTTCTCATATCTTTTTTTAATTCATGTGCACTATGTGGATTCATTCTTTTATACATACACCATGCACCATAACCAGTAAGAGCCATTAGCATCATAGAACCTGCGATTGCACTACTCTTTTTCATTTTCTCACCTCTACTTGAAAAATATGATTAGGATATTGCTATCCCATTTTTAGTATGAAAAAACTATCTTTTTTTATACTTGAATATTTTCTATTAAAAATTCTTTTAAAGTTGTTTTACGAAGATTCGTATCATTATTTTGAATTGCTTTTTCTAAGGCAGAAACTTCTCCAATTAAATATAGTTTTTTCTTTACTCTAGTAATTCCTGTATAAAGTAATTTTCGATATAACATTTTACCATATTGATTCACCAAGGGAAGAATAACCGTATCAAATTCACTTCCTTGACTTTTGTGAATACTAATCGCATAAGCATGTTTAAATTTTTGAAAATTAGCAGGGGTATATTTTACTAAATTTCCATCAAAATCAATATAAATTTCTTTTTTAGTTCCTAAATGAATTTCTTCTATAATACCAATATCTCCATTAAATACATTTTCATCAGGCATATTCGATAATTGAATCACTTTATCTTTTTCTCGAAATACAACTCCATTTATAAGTATTTCTTTTTTTGTTTTGGTTTTGGGATTATATACTTCTTGTAGTGCTACATTCAAATAATCAATTCCCGTAAAAGTTTTATACATTGGTGCTAAAATTTGGAGTTGATTTTGATTTTTTTGCTCTTCTTTACATATCGTTATGATTTCTGATACTAAGGTATCACTAGAAGCGGGAATCAAGACTAAGTCTTCTTTTTCTCTAAAAAGATCAAAATCTAACTTATTTTCTTTTACTTGATAGGCTAAACTAATAATATGAGAGTTTTCTTTTTGACGATATAATTCTTTTAACGAAACAACATTTAACACATTACTTTCTATCATATCTTTTAATAATTGACCTGGTCCAACACTTGGTAATTGATGATAATCTCCTACTAAAATTAATTTGGTATCATATCGTAATCCTTTTAATAGAGAATCCATTAAATAAGTATCTACCATACTAAATTCATCAATAATGACCATCTCTACCTCACTTTTATGATGCTCATTGATTCCAAATTTATTACTTTCTTTATTCCATTTTAAAAAACGATGGATGGTAGATGCGGGAAGGTGAGTCGATTCACTGATTCTTTTACTAGCTCTTCCGGTAGGAGCAAGTAAGGCAATTTTTTCGGTTAATTTTTCTGGGGTTAAACGATTTCTTTGACGATAAAGTTCACAAATTGCTTTAATAATCGTTGTTTTTCCGGTTCCTGGTCCTCCTGTTACGATTAAAAAGTTTTTCGCAACAGAAAGTCTTATCGCTTCTAATTGTTCAGGATTATAAGAACAGGAAAAATGGGATTCTACTTCTTTTAACATTTTTTCTAAATTTTTATCTTGTTGATCTGTTAAGCGCATTAAATAACCACAGCGTTTGGTAATATTTTGTTCTGCCTCATACATTTTGGTAAGATAATATTTTTCTTCTCTTCGAATTAATTTTACTTCTTTTTCTAAATTCGTTAAAGCATCTTGAAAACGACTAACAGCAATTTCATTTTCTAAAATACGGATTGTATAGGATGCAATTTCTTCTTCTAATAAATAGCTATGGCCATATAAATTACATACTTCTTCTAATCCATATAAAATAGCAGCTTGTACTCTTCTGATATCATCTTTTTCGATCTTATTTTTTAGGGCAATCTTATCTACTTTTTGAAATGTAATTTCCTCTAAATCTTCTGCAAATAAATAGATATTTTCTTCTAAAATAGAATTGGTTTTTTGTTTATATTTTTGATAAATTAATAAACTATCTTTGGTAGAAAATCCTAATTCATTTAAAGAAACGATCGTTTGATAACTGGCTTGATATTCTACTAAGGTTTGATGTAAAATATCAATTTGTTTTTTGGTCACTCCAGGAATTAAAAATAAATTACTTGGATTTTCTAAAATAATCGTTAAAGTATCTTTTCCAAGATATTCTACAATTTTTTCTGCTGTTTTTTCGCCAATTCCTTTGAAAAGTCCACTGCATAAGAATTCAATCGTAGCATCTTTTTCTTCTGGTAATAATCTTTCATAACTTTCTACTTGAAATTGCTTTCCATATTTTTCATGTTCTACCATTTTTCCATAAAATTGATAAATATCTTCTTCATTTAGTTCATGAAAATAACCAGTAAACGGAATGGTATGATTACAGTATTCTTGCAACGATTGACTTCCTACTTCTTTTACTTTCAAAAGACCAATGACATATCCATTTTCACTTTTAAAAATCAGTTTTTTAAAATTTCCCTTAATATACTCTTCCATACCAATTTCCTCCAAAAAAAATATCCATTTAAGGATATTATACCAAAATTATTGATTTTTTTCTTGAAAAAGCTGCATTGCTTTCTTTACTTCTTCCGGATCACTTAGACCAATTAGATAGTTTTTTCCATCTTCTTTTTGAATTTCCTTTCTTACAAAGAAATCTTTTTCATCCTCTAAATTACTAAGATATACATACTTTACTTGTTCTGATCGAATGGTATCAATTACTATATAAGTTGTTCCATCGATTTCAATTTTGCTATTGTCGATCATTTTATTTTTCCCCTTTCATAGGTATATTTTCAAAATAATCATTTTGCATTTCAGAAACAATATTAGCAATTTTTTCTGTATCTAGTTCTTGATTTCGCATATTCTTCTTTATGTTATTAGCCCAATCTAAGAGTTCTATATCATTTAAATTATTTACATAATCTACAAAGTCATCTTGATAAATATAATCTTCTACCATCTTTCCCCCAATCGGATTATTTTTAGAAATTGTTTGGTTAATCTCCTGTCTATAGTTACTAGCATTATCCAAAACATTTCCTACATATAACGTTCCTGCAACAACGACTAAAGCAGAAGCAACTAACAATCCTTGTTTCAATCTACTAAAATATGATTTCTTTTTTGTGATATCCTTATTTACGTAAATTTCACCTGCTATTGGGATTTCCTCTTTAGAACATGATTTTGCGATTATATCTTCCGTAGAAATCATGTTATTTTTTTGCTCATAAAAATGATCTTGTGCAATTTTTGCCAAAGTCAAATCTAAATCTTTTGGTTCTTCCATCATTGGAAAATCCATATATCATCACCTATTATCAGTATATAACTTTTTTGGATAATATCCAAGTTTTTTTAACATTCTAATTTGTTTTTTGTAGTAATTTGACAGAATCTTGTACACATACATTACTTTGATTTTGGAGTTTTTCTAGAGAAATATTATAATTCTCAGGAACTATAATTTTTACTTTTTTAGAAAAAGGGGTTAAAGTATAAATATTATAAATTTCTGCTTTATTTCCAATAAAATAAGAGGCATAACAGTCACAAATTTTTAAATATAATTGATTTTCTTGCTGCGATAATTGAATTCCTAATCGTGCAAACATAGAAGATACTATTACTAATTTAGAAATTTTTTTCTTTTTTACATGAATATGATAGTTTTGAGTATTTACTAAAAGAAAGAAATCTTTCATCATTTTATTGGTTCCTCCTCTATCGCATTTATTCCAACACAGTATGGATATTCTATTTCTTGGATTAAAATCTTCATGATCTGTTGATTTTGATATTCTTTTTTTATTTTGACATTTAAGTAATTTCCGGTATGACCATAACTATATCCATCATGTGATGTTTCGATTAATACTTCTACTGTTTTTCCAATAAATTTTTGCATATATTTTTCTTCTAATTGCTTTGATAAAGCAATTAATCTTTTTGTTCTGCTTTTTTTCTCCATTGGATCAATTTGATCTTTCAATTTGCTTGCTGGTGTATTTTTTCTAGGGGAATATGGGAACACATGAATTTTAGAAAATTCTATTTTCTTACAGAAATCTAACGTTTCTTGAAACATTTCTTCTGTTTCGCCAGGAAATCCCACAATTACATCCGTAGATATAGAAATATCTGGTTTCATTTTTCGAATTTTTTGTACTTTTTGAAAAAAGTATGCTAAATCATATTTTCGATTCATTCTTTTTAAAATAAAGTCGCTTCCTGCTTGCAAAGGGATATGTAAATGTTCTACAATAACCGGATATTTTTGAAGTAATTGTAATACTTCTTCTGTTAATTCTGTAATTTCAATCGAAGAAATTCTTAAACGCATCAATCCTTTTATTTTTACAATTTCGTGCAGTAAAGTTGCAAAATCAATTCCTAAATCACGTCCATAATTTCCTGTATGAATACCGGTTAATACAATTTCAGAATATCCATTCTTCACTAATGATGTAATTTCTCGAATGACTTGCTCTTTTTCTTTACTGCGACATTTTCCTCTAACATAAGGAATAATGCAATAACTACAAAAGTTTTCACAACCATCTTGGATTTTGACAAATGCTCTTGTTCTTCCATCAAAATTTTTAATCTCCATATTTTCAAATTGGCAACCTAACTCTTTATGATTATTCCAAATGATCTGATGGTTTTTCAAATAATCTTCTACTAAATTTACTACGTTGCTTTTATCTCGATTCCCAATATAAATATCGATACCATCTATCCAGATATCTTTATTCGCTTCGATAAAACATCCCATTGCTACGATACAAGCATCTGGATTTTTTCGAATTGCTTGATGAATCATTTTTCTACTTTTACTATCGCTTTGATTTGTTACGGTACAAGTATTAATAATATAAATATCACAAATATCATCAAAATTAGATATGGTATATCCTTTTTCTTGAAATAATGACATCACATATTCACTTTCATAAGTATTTACTTTGCATCCTAATGTACAAATTCCAACTTTCATTTATCTCATCTCCAAAGTTCTTTCATTATAACATATTTTGCCAAAAAAAGAAAGGATTGTGAATTTGAGTTTCGGTTTTTTACGAAAAAAATCTGAGCAAATTTAATTTTGAATTAAATCATAGGGATATTTTTAATA
>CANPVK010000010.1 GCA_947581715.1 uncultured Bacilli bacterium | reverse complement strand
CCCCCTCTCGCTACCAGATTGATGAGCAACTCGGATTTTTCGAGTAAAAATAGAAAACGACTTGTAAAAAAAGTCGTTTTTATGTTATGATGTATTCATCAAACGGGCTTATATAAAATCAAACATAATACATTTGATGTAGGAATCAGATGTTTTTTATTATTTCGATCATTTGAAATGGAGGGAGAATTTCTATGGTAAATTTGAATTTTGAATCTTATTTTGAAAATACAGCTAATAAATACTATGATCCTAAATGTATTGTTACCATTTTAGAAAGTATATTAGGGAACAAATTGGATGATATGAAAGATGAAATTTATCATACACAAATTGTTGTTTCTGAAGAACAAATAACAGCATATTTGGAAAAAAAATTTGAGGAAGAAGCTCCAGAATTAAAAAGAAGACTGGAAAGTCCAAAACCTAAAAGAAGTGGGAATATTGGTGCATGGACTGAGGAAGATATTAAAGCTTCTTCTCAAAGATTTATTGATGATTTCCATGCACAACGATATTATTTTGAACCTTATACATTAGAATATTTTAAAAGGTATTCAAATATTGTAAGAAATAAAGTTCTTTTACTATTAAACATTATAGAAAAAATAGGAAATAAAGATTTTCTATCTATTCAAGATTTCATGTCAGAACTTGATATACAATTAGATGAAAACGGGAATATTTTGAGAGAAGATATTATTCGTTTGATAGCTCCTACTTTGTATAATATTGATCAATTCAAGGAAAAAGTGACTAAAGCGAACGATTTATCAACTTATTTAACTTTTCAAATATCAAAAGATTCTTTATATAAAAAAGGTTTGTCTGAAAGAGAAATATATCCAACGGAATCACTTCAAATAAAAAATTTGTATTATGATTATATCAAAGGAAATGTACCATTATCCAATAATCAAAAAGTTGAATTAGAAGATCAACAAGATAGAAGTATGAAAAAAATAGCAAAAATACTGTTAGATTGGTAATTATAGTGTTCAATCAACACTTTTTTTCTTGGTTACTATTGAATGAATAGGTTGGATGGGTTTTGTATCAAAAGATTCTAATATTCATTTTAAATTTAAACTTTTATCGTTTTGAGTTTTCTTATATTTTCATTTATGATAAAATGAGATTGGAAGATCGTAAATTCCAAAAATAAAAGGAGAGGAAGATTGGAATGGAAAAAGCAAAAGTTTATTTTACCAAAGATATTAGTAGTAATGGCTTAAAGAGAATTTATGAAGTATTACAAAGAGATTTAAAGGGGAAAGTGGCTGTTAAAATTTCTACTGGGGAACCAGGTGGACATCATTTTTTAAATCCTAATTTAATTAAAGATTTAGTCAATCAATTAAATGGTACGATTGTAGAATGTTGTACGGCCTATCGTGGTAAAAGATTTGATGTAGAAAGTCATTATCAAGCAATCAAAGATCATGGTTTTATGGATATTGCTCCTTGTGATATTATGGATGAAGAGGGGGAAATGGAAATCCCTATAACAGCTGGAAAGCATTTGCAAGGAAAAAATATTGTAGGAACACATTTGCAAAATTATGATTCGATGTTAATGTTATCTCATTTTAAAGGGCATGCAATGGGTGGCTTTGGAGGGGCACTTAAAAATATGAGTATTGGTGTTGCTTCTAGAAACGGAAAAGCTTGGATTCATTCTGTTGGAGTAACGAAAGACCCAGATGAAATGTGGCATCATGTAGGGGATCAAGATGGCTTTTTGGAAAGTATGGCAGAAGCTTGTTTAGGTGTTGTTAATTTCTTTGGAAAAGAGAATATGGCTTATATTAATGTAGCCAATAATTTATCCATTGATTGTGATTGTGATAATAACCCTCATGCTCCAGAAATGCAAGATATTGGAATATTTGCTTCCTTAGACCCTGTAGCACTGGATCAATGTTGTTATGATCAAATTATGAATTCTAATGATTTAGGAAAAGCTTCTTTAGTTCATAGAATGCTAGAAAAACATGCTATTCATTTAGTAGAAGAAGCAGAAAATTTAGGACTCGGAACAAGGGATTATGAAATGATTTCTATCGATTAGAAAGGAAAGACATTTATGGAAGAAGTTTATCAATTTTTAAAAGATTGTGGGACTTATTATTTCGCTACTGTAGAAGGAAATCAACCTAGAGTAAGACCTTTTGGAACGATTCATTTATTTGAAAACAAATTATATTTACAAACAGGAAGAAAGAAAAATGTTTTTCAACAAATTCAAGAGAATCCAAAAGTAGAAATTTGTGCGATGAAAGAAAATCAATGGATTCGTGTTTCTGCAACCTTAGTATTAGATGAAAGGATAGAAGCCAAGAAAGATTTATTAGATGCTTATCCAAATTTAAGAAGTATGTATTCTGAAACAGATGGAAATACAGCAGTATTTTATTTACAAGATGTTACAGCAATCATCTCTTCTTTTGTAGAAGAACCCAAAATGATTTCTTTTTAAAAATCTTAAAAAGAGATAGGAAGCGATTAGATTCTTTGTTTTTATCACGAAGAATCTTTTTGTTGGTCATTATCATGATTTTTAGATAGTTTCCACAAAATCTTTTTTGAAAATATTATTGATATTAGAAGTGAAAACAGGTAAGAAAATCTTGACTATTCTTTTAAAAAATAGTACTCTAGCATTAGAATAGATAGGATAATAGGTGAAGGAAAATGATTGAGTTTCGCGATGTCAAGAAAATATATCAATCAAAAAAAAGTAGTAGTACTAGTGCTTTGCAGGGAATTCATTTAAAAATTGGAAATGCAGGAATGATTTTTGTTGTTGGAAAAAGTGGTAGTGGAAAATCAACTTTTTTAAATTTATTAGGAGGATTGGATCAGCCAACTAGCGGGGAAATTTTTGTTCATGGGAAAGATATTTGTAAGCTTTCCAAAAAACAATATGATTCTTATCGTAATACTTATATTGGTTTTATCTTTCAAGAATTTAATGTGTTAGAGCAGTACAATGTATTGGAAAATATAGAATTAGCTTTGCGATTACAGAACAAAAAATCTGATCCGGTAAAAATCAAAGAGCTATTGCATCAATTAGGATTAAACGGTTTAGAAAAAAGAAATATCAATGAACTATCCGGGGGACAAAAACAAAGAGTAGCCATTGCTCGGGCTTTGATCAAAAACCCAAAAGTTATTTTAGCAGATGAACCAACAGGAAACTTGGATAGAACTTCTAGTGAACAAATCTTTCAAATTTTAAAAGAAATTAGTAAAAAACAGTTAGTGATTGTGGTATCTCATGATATGGAATCGGCTCATCGTTATGCAGATCGAATTGTAGAATTGGAAGATGGGAAAGTTGCTTTCGATTCGAATCCTTGCTTCTTAACAGAAAATGAAAGTATTTCGTTTCAAAAATCTAAATTACCATTTTCTTATGCCTTCAAAATGGCGATTGCTAGTATGAAAAGAAAACCTCTTAAATTTTTTATGACCATTTTATTAACAGCGGTTTCCCTTGTTTTTATGGGATTTGCTGTAAATTGTAGTTTATTTGATTCAACCAATTTAATCATAAACACCATGCAAAAAAATCAAGATTATGAGTATACTGTTACGTATACCATGTTTTCTTCAGATGGTGGAACATCTAGTTCTATTTTGGAGGAAAATCATTTAGCAGAAATCAAAAAGAAAACGGATTCTTTATTAAATCCTATTTATAATCTTTATCATAATGGAGAAAGGTTAGCTTTTACTTTTGGAGAAAGTGAGGAAAAACCAGCTCTATATTTTCAAAGTCATCCTTATTCTTTTGAATTTGTAGAAATCAAAGACAATCGTATTTTAGGTAATTTAATTGGTAGGGAACCAGAGCAACCGAATGAATTTGTGGTACATCAATATTTTGCAGACTATGCAATCAAGTATGGAATTTTAACACCAGAAGGAACTTTTTATTTTCCAAAGGATTATCAGGAGTTTGTAAATAGTAAACAAGAAATTCAATTAGGAGAAAATCGGGTTATCATTGTAGGAATAATAGATGATAATAATAGTCCTTTTTTATCTTTTCAAAAAACTTTTTCTACCAGTCATCGAGAATTATTCAATTATTTCCAAACTTCTTATGTTAATCAAGCAAGGTTTATTTATGGAAAAGGGTTTGTTGATATTGCTATCGTAGGGGATCAAAAGGAAAATTTACTGCAATATATGAATTTAAAAAATCCTGATCAACAAGGATTTCTTGCTGGAAATGATGGTAATCTGTTAACTTTTACGGAAGAAAAAACAGTCATTACACAAAATGGAATACAGTCTTTTTCGGACTTATCAAAAAATCAAGTAATTGTTTCATTAGAAGCTCTTAAAATATTTGATCCTGGTTTAGAGTCAGCATTTAATCTTTATTTATCTACTCATAAAAATCAAACATATGAAGAACTATATTCAGAGTTTATGCAAAATTATTTGCAGAATAATAGTCAAAATCTGAAATTACAATTAAATGTTCATCATATTTCTTCCTCTGCTCAATTTTCTTCTACACAAAGTTATTCTGATTTAGAAATCGTAGGAGTTAGTTTCGATGATAAAAGTTATATTAGCAATCAATATTTAGAAGAATATCAACCCGCTACCAAAGAAATCCTTAGTGTACAAATTTATGATGATGATATTCCTCATTTAAGAAAAAGTCTTCAACAAATGGTATATTTGGAATATGCGAATGTAAGAGGACATCATTATACTTATGCTATCAATCCTCTTTATTGTGATATTCCTACCATTATTGGAATTTATCGTTGGTTAACTTATCTCATTACAGCACTTAACATTGTCTTTATTTTATTTTCTTTCTTGTTGTTTTCTAATTTTATTGCGGTATCCATTTCTTATTGTAAGAAAGAAATCGGAATTTTAAGAGCTCTTGGAGCTTCTGGAAAAGATATTATCAAAATCTTTGGTTATGAATCAGTAATTGTTGGCTGTTTCTCTTGGCTTTTCTCAATTATCGGTTGGGTGGCTACTTGTAAGATATTAAATCAAAGTTTATATTCTTCTACTTACTATATTATAGAGCCAATTATGATGCATCCTTGGGTACCAGTAATTCTCTTCTTTTATACCATTGTAATTGCACTACTCATTACGATAGCATCGATTCAAAGAATTACCAAAATTAAACCAATTGATGCTATTTTGAATAAATAAAAACTGTAATGTCATTTGAGATACAGTAGTAGGAAGTGATGTCATGAAGCAAGTATATCAGAAATATTTTCAGGAAAAACCAGATTTTGATAAAAAAACTACTTTAGGGATTTTTTGCTTAGTTGTGGTAATAGCAGGAGTATTTGGTTTTTTGTATGAATATATCTTTTATTATTTCAATGGTGGGATGCAACAATTTTATTGGCGTGGAGGTAATTTTTTACCTTGGATTAATATTTATGCTTATGGAGCATTAGGAATTATCTTTTTTACTTTTCGATATCGAAAAAAACCATTACGAGTCTTTTTTCTGAGTTTGCTAATTTGTGGTGGTTTAGAGCTGATATCCGGATATGTCATGTATACTTTTTTGATGGATGGCGTTGTTGGGACTATCATCAGGAAATCTTTAATTTTGGTAATATTGGAGGATTTATTTGCTTTCGTAGTGTTACTTTTTTTGGAATCTCTGGTTTGCTACTTATGTATTTTGTTTTACCATTTTGTTTTTTCTTAGCGAAGAAAATGAATCCAGAAATTTTTTTCATCATTTCTATTACTTTGTTTTCTATTGTTTTTTTGGATGAAATTTATAATTTAATCATTGTTAGAATTTTGCATACACCAAGAGCACCAGATATTTATAAAAAAATAGGACTCCATTTTGTAACATTTTAGAAAGAAGGAAAAAAATGAGTAAAAGTTGTATTATTTATTTTAGTAGAGCAGATGAGAATTATGCAGTAGGTTATTTAAAGAAAGGAAATACAGAGGTTGTTGCCGAATATATTAGAGATTTGACAGGTAGCAAGATCATCAAAATAGAACCTTTAATTCCTTATGCGAAAGATTATCATACTTGTATTCAAGAAGCAAAAGAAAGACAAGTCAATCATCAAGCACCAATCTTAAAAGAAGTAGGGGATATTTCTTCTTATTCCGTTATTTATATTGGGTCTCCTGTTTATTGGGGAGTGATGCCTGAAAAAATGGTAACAGCATTAAAGGACTTAGATTGGACAGGAAAAATAGTAAAACCATTTGTAACCCATGAAGGTTCTGGACTTGGTAGTATTCCTAATCAATTAAGAAGTATTTGCAAGAATGCAGAAATAAAAGATGGCTTAGCATTACAAGGTTCTATGGTACATTCTCTTAAATCAAAAGTAGAAAATTGGATTGAAAAGGAGAAATAGCCTGAAGACATGAGATTGGTGTTTTAAAATTTAAAAGTTTATGTAGTAATTTAGAAGGAGAGAAGAATAGCAAAATTAATTTGTATTTGTGGAAAAATAGGTTGTGGGAAAACATACTATGCCAATCAATTAAAAGAAAAGTATCATGCAGTCATCTTATCTACTGATGAAGTCACATATGATTTGACAAATAATAAACAGGGAAAAGGATATCATGCATTTGCCAAAAAAGTAAACTTATACTTAAGAAAAAAATCAATTGAAATTGTGAAAGCAGGATGTACGGTAATTTTGGATTGGGGTTTTTGGACAAAGGCAGAACGTGATGAAATCAAAAAGTATGCTAACCATCATGGAATTTTATTAGAAATGCATTATATTGATATAGATGATAAAAATTGGCATGAAAATATTGAAGCAAGAAATCGTGATGTTTTAGCGGGAAAGGGTGGTTCCAGTTTTTATGTGGATGAGGGACTATTCCAAAAAGTTTCTTCCTTATTTGAAGTACCATCCAAAGAAGAAATCGATGTTTGGTATACGCCTTTTCACTAATAGGTATTTTTATAAAAAATAGAAAGTAGGTCATATTATGAAACAAATTGCAAAAATTGAAAATATGTTAAGCTATAATTTCAAAACATTATTACGTTTTGAAATTCTTTATAAACTGGCATCTACACTTATCTTTATTCCCTTCTTTTATTTTTTATTTCATCAAATTGTAGAAATCACTGGTTATCATTATTTAACATTTGAAAATTTATTTTCGTTTCTCCGAAATCCTTTTACGATTCTGTTTTTAATCCTTCTATTAGTTATCGTTACGTTTTGTACTTTATTAGATGTTAGTACTGTGATTATTATTTTAGATTGTTCTTATCAAAAAAAGAAAATTTCTTTGAAAGAAGCGATTTTGTTAGCCTTAAAAAAATCTTTGCGAGTATTTCATTTTCAAAATATTTTACTTACCTTTTTTCTATTATTTTTAATTCCTTTTTTACATATTGGCATTTCTTCTAGTTTAATTTCTACGGTAAGTGTTCCAGAATTTATTTTAGATTATATTCATGCAAATCCGGTTCTTTCTTTTCTTTATAGTATTCTTTTAATTTTGCTTACTTTTCTTTTATGCAGATGGCTTTATACAACCCATTACTTTATTTTAGAAGATCAGAATTTTCATCAAGCGAAAAATAGTAGTATTCAATTAAGTAAGAAAAATCATTGGAAAGATTTGTGGACCATATTTTTCATGGAAATTGGGATTAGTCTTTTTTATCTTCTTGTTGTTATCATTGGAATCTTTTTCATTGTAGTAGTATCTTACACTCTTGGAAAATTCATCCTGCTTGGAAATATTTCTATTACGATTGTATGGCTTATTCTGTTATTTTCTATTTTTGTGATGATGTTATTACCAACTCCGATTAGTTATGCTTGTATTAGTGCCCTATATTATTATCATAAAGAAAAGAAGCAGGAGGTAATGAAGCATGTGAAAATGAATGAAAAAGAATTCCTGCAAAAGAATCGATTCTTTCAGACTATCGTAGCGATTGTTGTTGTTCTAGTGTTAATTGGTGGTACAGTACTCACGGATGCCATTCGTAATCAAAAATTATCCTTTCAATTTGAGTATGATCGAAACGTAGAAGTAACAGCTCATCGTGGTGCTTCCTTCCTTTATCCGGAAAATACCATGAGTGCTTTTCGAGGTGCTAAAGAATTAGGTACAGACTGGATTGAATTAGATGTACAACAGACCAAAGATCACCAATTAATTGTGCTTCATGATACGAATTTAAAACGAACAACAGGTGTTTCCAAAAATACTTGGGAAGTAACTTATGAGGAAATCAAAGATTTAGATGCGGGAAGTTTCTTTCATACTCAATATCAATCCGAAAGAATTCCTTTATTAGAAGAAGTATTCATCTTTGCCAAAGAAAATCATATCAAACTAAATATTGAATTAAAACCAACCGGAAAAGAAGTCGATTTTGAAAAACAGGTAGTAGACTTGATTCGAAAATATCAACTTGAAAATTCTTGTGTAGTTACTTCACAGGTTTATGAAGTATTAGAAAAAGTAAAACAGTATTATCAAGCCATTCAAACGGTATATGTAATGAGCTTTGCTTATGGAGATATCCTGAGCTTAAAAGCTGCTGATAGCTTTAGTATTGAAGCATCTAGTATTACAAAAACTTTAGTAGAAAATATTCACGCAGAAGGAAAAGAAATTTATGCTTGGACAGTCAATACAGAAGAAAGCATTCAAAAAATGATACAATTGAACGTAGATAATATTATTACGGATCAAATTACGTTAGCAAAAGATACAATTTCTGTACAAAGACCGAACAGTCTTTTAGAAAATTATTTAGAATTTTTAACGAATTTATTACAGCAAGTTTGAAAATAGAAAAAGGGTTTTACAAAATTTCCTTTTTTCTTTATAATATATTTAGAGATGAAAATAGGAGAGATAGTCATGGAAAAAAAGAAAAAAGAAATTGTTAAAATGTTATTAAATCAAGATTTAGGAGAAAAGGATGAAGAAGAGATTTTAGATTTGCTAGTGAATAGTCCCATTACCGTAGATGTAGATAAAGAAAATGATGAAAAAATGACTTTTGGTGATAAAGTAGCAGATAAATTATCAGAGATTGCTGGTAGCTGGTCTTTTATTATTGGTTTTAGTTTATTTTTAATATTTTGGATTATCTTAAATGGAGTTATTTTAAAAAAAGCTGCAGACCCTTTTCCTTTTATTTTATTAAATTTAGTGTTATCTTGTTTGGCAGCTTTACAAGCACCTATTATTATGATGAGTCAAAATAGACAATCGAAAAAAGATACCATTCGTAATAAAAATGATTATCATACGGATTTAAAAAGTGAATTAATTTTAGAACAGTTGCATGATCATATAGAAAAAGTATTACAGAATCAAAATAAAATTTTATCTTATTTCAAAAAGATGGATTTAGAAGAAAATCATCTAGAAGAGAAGGAAAAATAGTTTTTCTATTCTTTTTTATTTTTTAGAAAAGAGGAATGAAGATGGATTTAGAAAAGGAAATCTTTCAAAAAAGTGTCATTCAATTTGAAAAGTTAGCTTCTTATGGGTTTCAAAAAAAAGATAATCGATATATCATTTCTAAAACAATTTTAGAAGATACATTCCGAATCGATGTCGAAATATCAGAGTCTGGCATGATTGGGGCGCATGTTTTTGATTTATCTTTTCCAGAAGAGTATACAAATTATCGTGTGATTTCTCCAACGGGAAAGTTTGTGAAAAAAGTAAAAGAAGAAGTAGAATTGTTTTTAAACGATATCAAAAATCACTGTACTACTACGAATTATTTTGTTACCAATCAAGCAAATCGCATCACAGAGCTGATTTTTCAAGAATATCATGATCTTCCAGAATTTCCCTGGGAGAATGCAAAAGAACATGGGGTTTTTCGGAACCCCTTGAACCAAAAATGGTATGGTTTAATTATGTATATTAATCAGAATCGATTAGATCAAAACGATCGAATGGTAGAAATTTTAAATATCAAATTACCAAAAGAAAAGATTCCTATTTTATTAAAAAGAAAAGGATTTTACCCAGCTTATCATATGAATAAAAAGAATTGGATTACGATTTTATTAGATGATACGATTTCTGATCAGGAAATTCTTGATTATCTTAAAGAAAGTCATCGTTTTACGGAACAGATAAGTGAATGGTTGATTCCTGCCAATCCGAAGTATTATGATATGATTCATTGTTTTGATCATACGGATACTATTTTCTGGAAACAATCAAGTAACGTTCAAGTAGGGGATCAAGTTTATATTTATGTAACAAACCCTTATGCTGCTATTTTATATCAATGTGAGGTATTAGAAGTAGAGATTCCTTATTCTTATCAAGATCGTCATTTATCCATTCAAAGAGGAATGAAATTGAAATTCATTCATCGATTTGACCAAAACCAATTTCCTTTGGAAAAATTAAAGGAATATGGAGTGCAATCCGTTCGTGGTCCTAGATCGATCCCTGCTAAACTATCCTCAGCTCTAAAGAAAAGTTTTTCTAAAAATGACGAATAAGGTGAGAAAATGAAACAAAATAAATTTTTATTGATGCGACAGTTATGTTTATCTTTTACTGCTATCATCCTTTTAGCTTGGGCATTTTTTCAAAATCAGTTTATGGGGAAAGTAATCATCCTTCCTTTTTTTATTTGTAGTGTGGCAATATTTGGAGAAAGTATCTTTTTCTTACTCCAAAAAGAAAAGATTGCTAGCATATTTCAGTTGATTTTTCGCATTAGTTTTTTTACCTATGCTTTTGGTTTTTTGGCTTATATCGTTTATGATAGTATCATGCGAAAAAATTATTCTTCTCTTTTTTCCGTTTTCCTTTTTCTCCTTTTTTTGATTCCTTTTTGTCGAAGTGCTTTTCGAAAAAGAAAATAGGTTTTCTTCTTCCAAATATTTTCTGAGAAACTATTGAATTTTCGAAAAGATTTCAGTAAAATGAAGTTAGTAGAGTAGAAAGGATGATTATATGTATCAAATCATTATTGTTGGAGCAGGACCTGCTGGACTTACTAGTGCTTTATATGCTTTAAGAGCTAATAAAAAGGTTTTACTGTTAGAAGCCAAAGCTTATGGTGGTCAAATTTTAACGGCTAATAGTGTAGAAAATTATCCCGGTATTGAAAAAATATCTGGTGTTGATTTTGCAGAACAGTTATATCATCAAGTAGAAAAATTAGGTGCAGAAATCAAATATGAAACAGTATTACGAGTAGAAAGCGATAAAACAGTTATTACCAATAACGGAAAATATCAAGCTGATGCCATCATTATCGCAACAGGAGCTTCGAATCGCAAATTAAATATTGAACGAGAACAAGAATTTGTAGGAAAAGGAGTTTCTTATTGTGCTAGCTGTGATGGAAACTTTTATAAAAATAAAGTAGTAGCTGTTAATGGGGGTGGAAATACGGCTTTAGATGATGCTCTCTATTTATCGGGAATCGCTTCTAAAGTATACTTAGTTCATCGAAGAGAAGAGTTTCGTGGAGAAAATAAAACGCTAGAAGAATTAAAAAAGAAAGAAAATGTAGAATTTATTTTAAATGCGAACATTATATCTTTGAATGGAAAAGATCATTTAGAATCCATTACGTTAAAAGATCAATCCGAAAACACAAAAGAGATTTCAGTAGATGGATTATTTATTGCCATTGGGCAAGAACCAAAAAATGAAATCTTTAGTAATGTAGTAGATTTGAATGACAAAGGATATATTCTTTCGGAAGATGGAGTACATACCAAAACAGAAGGAATTTATGTAGCAGGAGATACTCGTGTGAAATTATTAAGGCAATTAACTACTGCAGTTAGTGATGGTAGTATTGCCGCAACGGTAGCCATTCGTGAAATGCAAGCAAAGAAAGATTAGTTCTGAAAGAATTAAAAATTGTGTTAATCATTGATTAACGGAAATATCTTTAGTAAGAAAGAAGGAAAAAATATGTGTACTGCAATTACATATCATACAAAAGATCATTATTTTGGAAGAAATTTGGATTTAGAGTATTCTTATCAGGAAACGGTAACGATTACTCCTAGAAATTATCCTTTTCTTTTTCGAAAAGTAAACTCTATTAAAAGTCATTATGCAATGATAGGAATGGCTTATGTGGCAGATGGGTATCCTTTATATTATGATGCAATCAATGAGAAAGGTTTAGGAATGGCTGGATTAAACTTTCCTAAAAATGCTTTTTATCCTGAAGTACAAGAGGGAAAAGATAATATAGCTCCTTTTGAATTTATTCCTTGGATTTTATCTCAATGTGCAAATTTGGAGGAAGTAAAAAAATTACTTTCAACAATTCATCTTGCCAATATTAATTTTAGTGAAAATTTACCAGTTTCTCCTTTACATTGGATCATTGCTGATCAAAATTCTTCTATTATTGTAGAATCGGTAAAAGATGGAATGAAAATTTATGAAAATCCAGTTGGAGTTTTGACTAATAATCCAACTTTTGATATTCATTTATTTAATTTAAATAATTATATTGCTTTATCTCCTGAAGAACCGATCAATCATTTTTCGGATCAATTAAATTTAGAATTATATAGTCGTGGCATGGGAGCTATGGGCTTACCTGGTGATTTATCTTCTCTTTCTCGATTTGTGAAAGCAACTTTTACCAAAATGAATTCTGTTTCAGGAGAAACTGAATCAGAAAGCATTAGTCAATTTTTCCATATTTTAGGGTCTGTGGAACAGCAAAGGGGATGTGTTCGTATGAAAGATGGAAGATACGAGATTACTATTTATAGTTCTTGCTGTAATATGGAAAAAGGAATTTATTACTATCGAACTTATGAAAACAGTCAAATTACTGCTGTTGATATGCATCAAGAAGATTTGGATGGTAATGACCTTATTTGTTATGATTTAATACAAGGACAGCAGATTTTGTTGCAAAATCAAAAATAAGTTCACTGTTTCTCTTTTCTTTTTTGATAAAGCACTATTCTTTTTCAAGAATTCTATTGAATAGTGTTTTCTTTTTGTATATTTGTAAATGGTGTAAAATAAAAATTTGTATATTGACTTAAAAATCTTCAAAACGAGAATCTTTTTATTTTTCATGTCGTTGGAAAAAATAGGGTGATATACTCTAAAAAAATAAATCTTTACACGAATGTTCAAATATATTATTTTTTTATAGAATATGATAGAATATATTTTGAGAAGGAGTATTGTTCTAATGAAAAAGATTTTTAAAAATAAGAAAGTGCTTATATGTTTGGGAATACTGTTGATGTTTATCGTTTTAGGAAGTGGGATTACTTATTATTTCGTAATTAAAAGTAAACAGACTTCTAATCTTACCCCTAATGATAATTCAAGTGAAGTTATAGAAAAAAAAGAGATTGTCAAGGTGATTTTTGATGCTAATGGTGGAAGTGCTGTAGGAAGTTTAGAAATAGAAAAAGGTAGTATCATTGAGAGACCAGAGAATCCAATCAGAGAAGGATACCAATTTGTTTCATGGCTTTACAATGAAAAAGAATTTGATTTTACAACTTCTATTCAGGAAAATATAATGCTAAAGGCAAAGTGGGAAAAGAAAGAAGAAAAGACAAATCCTTCAAGTAGCAGTTCAAATGAGCAAAATAATGTATCTGGAACAACTTCTGGAACAACTTCTGGCACAAGTTCATCTTCTTCAAATGTTGATAAAATTAATTTAAATGATAATATTTCTGTTACATTAAATTTTATGAATTGGAGTCAACCTGGAGGCTATTATTTTATCACCAATATGGCTTCTGTTTTACCACAATTAACAGGGAAAAAAAGTATTACAGTTGGTTGGGATGAAGATAAAGTGGGAGATGGTATTGATGTTCTTCTTTCTGATTGGGAAGATGCACTACAAAAATTCACATTTAATATGTCGAAAGAAGAAAATGCCAAAGCGGTTTTCCAAAAAATGGAAAGTGCTAATCAAAAAGGAATCCAATTTACTCCAAATATAAGTGACCACCAATTTAGTTATAAATATATTTATCTAACGGTTAGTCATACTTCTTATCATTCTTTAAATTCTGCCTTTAAGGCAAACAAAAATGACTTACAAAATGAAATTGATAGTACTTTTTCGGATGCAATTTATGTAACTTTACCAGGTTATGGTGTTTATCCAAGTTATGATGAATTATTAACAGAAGAGATATGTAATGAATATCATTTAGTATGTAGTAAGTGGTGATAAAAATTGAAAAAAGGTTTTATAGTTTTTTTAGTGTTATTTTGTTTTGGAATTCTTCCTGTTTCAGCAGCAACAAATCCTTATCCTAAAACGCAAACCATTAATGGAAAAAAAAGTGTTCCTTGTACAAGAGTGGCTTGGCAAGAAGTGTATGATCGTTTAGGTATCGCTTTACCAGGTGATTGGGGAAACGCTATTCATTGGCTCGAAAGCGCAAAAAATGCTGGTTATCAAGTAGGAGAAACACCAAAGGAAAATTCGATTGCTGTTTATTCTGGATTTTATGGATATGGTCATGTTGCCTATGTTCTAGATGTTCTAGATGGTTATATGCGTATAATGGAAGGTGGTGTTGTTGGAACTGAGAAAAGAGATAGGACAACAAGTTATGAAATTGGTTCTGGTGATGGTATTTATTTAACTGGCTTTATTTATCTGGATGAAATTCCAAAACAACCATCGAAAAGTGCTAATTCAAATTCAGAAACCAACTCAAATCATTCCAATTCTAGCAGTAATACGATAACAAAAAAAGATGGAAATAGTTATTTAAAATCATTAGAAATAGAAGGTGTTCCTATTTCTTTTCAAAAAGATACTTTTACCTATACTGTTACTCTTCCTTACAAAACAGAAAATATTGTGATAAAGGCAGATGCTGAAAAAAATACATCTACTATTCAAAAAGAGGATAGTTATTCATTAAATGTTGGAGAAAACGTTATCCGTATTAAATGTATTGCTGAAGATCAATCAACTAGTGAATATGTTCTTTATATTACAAGAGAAGAACAAAAGGAAGAAACAATAGAAGAACCATCCATTAAAGAGTCAAAAGAAGAAAGAAAGATAAATTCTTTGGTTTGGATTTTAGGTATTTCTTTTGTTAGTTTTCTTAGCATATTAATTATTATTTTCCTTTGCAGAAAAATAAAAAGGAAAAAGAAAAAGTAATCTTAAAAATTTAATAAAATTCGCTATGTGTTGTTGGGTAGTGTTTTCTTTTTTTATTGACTATACCCCCTAGGGGTAGTATAATAGAAACTGGTGAATCGAAATGGAAACAATTCAAAAACAAAATAAAAAGATGAAAATTCGTTCTGAACAAGAAAAGAAATATTATCATAGGAGACTAAATGTGATTGATGGACAAATCAAAGGAATTCAGCAAATGATTATGGATGATCGGTATTGTGGAGAAATATTGATTCAAATTTCAGCCGTGAATAAATCTTTAAAAAGTTTAGCAAATCGAATTTTAAAAGAGCATCTTTCCACCTGTGTCGTAGAGAATATTCAAGAAAATCGACTAGAGATTCTAGAAGAAGTAATGGATTTGATGAAAAAATTAGATTATTAGGAGGAATTTTATGCAGAAGATTATCTTAAAAATAGGAGGAATGAGTTGTAGTGCTTGTTCTTCCGGATTAGAAAAATATTTTCGAAAACAACAGGGAGTTGTGAGTGCTAACGTGAATTTAGTCTTACAACAAGCTGTCATTGAATATGAAGATTTCTTAACGGTAAAGGACTTAGAAAGATTTGTAACAGAAGCAGGATTTGATAGCTTAGGAGTATTTGAAGAAAAAAAAGAATTCGAAAATCATGGACCAAATGGGAAATTATGTATTTTATTTGGAATTCTTGCTTTCTGTGTTTTTTATATCGCGATGGCACCTATGTTTTCTCTTCCAGAATTTTTTCTTTGGAATCGAGAACAGTATCCCATCAGATATGCGATTCTTCTTTTTGTTCTTACACTTCCTTTTCTTTTTTATGGAAAAGATATTTTTCAAAGTGGTATCAAAAATTTCATTCATAAAACGCCTAATATGGATACCTTAGTATCATTAGGAGTAGCAGCTAGTTTTTCTTATAGTATTTACCAAATGATTCTTCTTTTAGGAGGAGATCAAATGTCAGTTCATTCTCTTTATTTGGAATCTTGTTGTATGATTATATTTTTTGTGAAATTAGGAAGGTATATTGATTCGAAAAATCAAGAAAAAACAAAGGAAGCTTTGAAAGAATTAGTACAAATTACTCCTAATACAGCTCTTTTAAAAGTGGGAGAAAAGGAAAAAGAAGTTACAATCGACGAAGTGCAAAAAAATGATATTTTAATTGCGAAACCGGGCATGAAAATTGCAGTAGATGGAAAGATTGTATCAGGAAGCACGCATTTAGAAGAAGCATTTATTACGGGAGAATCTACCCCTATCAAAAAACAAGAAAATGATAAAGTAATAGCAGGTTCCATGAATATTGATGGTTATATTACTTATCAAGCGGAAAAAATAGGAAAAGATTCTACCATTTCAGAAATTGTAAGATTAGTTGTAGAAGCTTCTAGCACCAAGGCACCAATTCAAAAAATAGCAGATCAAGTTAGTGGTTATTTTGTACCAGGAGTTTTATTTCTTGCTATCATCACGTTTCTTTTTTCTCTTTTCTTTGGTTCCTCTATGCAAGAGTCGTTATTATCCTTTGTTTCTATTTTAGTCGTAGCTTGCCCTTGTGCCTTAGGATTAGCAACCCCACTTGCGATTGTTGTAAGTGAGGGGTTATGTGCCAAAAATGGCATCTTAGTAAAATCTAGTGAAACCTTGGAAAAAGCTACCAAAATAGATACCATTGTGTTTGATAAAACTGGAACTTTAACGTATGGTAATTTAAGAATTTCGAAAATTTATCATCAAAAATCTTATCGTCTAGAGGAATTTTTAAAAATTGGAATGAGTTTAGAAGCAAAATCAACTCACCCTATTAGCAAAGCTTTTTTACAAGAAAAGGAAAAAAGACATATTGCTTTAGAAGAAGTAACCAATTTTCAAAATTTAGAAGGAATCGGATTAACGGGAACAATCAACAAAGAAACGTATTGGCTTGGTAATGCCAAATTGTTTTCCCAATTTAAATTAAAAAATCCTTATGAGAAAGAAGAAAAAATGTTAACCGAACAAGGAAATAGTATTATTTATATCATGACCAAAAAAGAAGTATTAGGACTCATTGGAGTTACAGATATGGTAAGAGAAGAAGCGAAAACTTGTATTCAAAAATTAAAACAGATGAAAAAAGAAATCATCATGTTAACCGGAGATAATGAAAATACAGCGAAAAGAATAGCGAGGGAAGTAGGAATTGAAAAAGTGATTAGTAATGTTTTACCACAAGAAAAAACCAAACAAATTCAAAAGCTTCTTGCCAATCATCAGCATGTCATGATGGTAGGAGATGGAATTAATGATGCCCCTAGTTTAGCATCTAGTGATATCGGAGTAAGTTTTCATAGTGGTACGGATATTGCCGCTGATAGTGCAGACATCATTTTGATTCATGATCGTTTAGAAAAAATACCTGCTTTTTTAAAAATTAGTCAAAAGACTTTCCATATTATCAAAGAAAACTTGTTTTGGGCATTTTTCTATAATAGTTGTATGATTCCTGTAGCAATGGGATTATTCAAACCATTTTCAATTCAATTAAATCCGATGTTAGCCAGCTTTGCTATGATGTTCAGTAGTCTTACTGTGGTACTAAATTCTTTAAGAATTAAAAATTGGAAGGAGAAGTAAAAATGAAAAAGAAAATTTGTATAGGAATAGGGGTTTTGAGTGTTATTTTAGTATTAGGAGGAATCTTTTTTCTAATGAAAAGGGAAGAGAGGGTAACTTCCGATGCGATTCGTTTTCAAGAAGAGTATGAAAGTTTAAATCAAACGATTCGGGAAAAGGATGGACAAGAGATTAGAAGTATTCAAATTCCAAAGAATAACCCTATCATTTACCAAGAGGCAAGTAAAATTGTGCAAAGAATTCATCAAAAAGAAAGTTTTATTGTGTATTTTGGTTTTTCCGATTGTCCTTGGTGTAGAAGTGTTGTTCCTACATTATTAGAAGTAGCAAAGGATTATGATATTCATCCTATTTATTATGTAGATATTAAAGAAATTAGAGATACGATCATATTAGATGAGAACAATAAACTAGTGACAGAGGTGGAAGGAACCGAAGCTTATTATGAACTAATTGAATTGTTGCAAGAAGTATTAAGTAATTATACTTTAAAAGATTCAAAAGGAAATCAAATAGAAACCGGGGAAAAAAGAATTTCTGCTCCTAATATTGTGAAAGTAGAAAACGGAATTGCTGTTAGTATGACATCTGGAATTAGTGCTAAGCAAACGAATGGCTATATGACTTTAACAGATGATATGTTACAGGAAACTTATGAAAAATTTGAAAACCTCTTTCAAGGAAATAAAAAGTAATCTGAAGTGAAGAAGTTTTATGGTTTACTGAGATGATTTTGAGTTTGGGGAGTTAGAAAAACATGGAAAAATATCAAGAAATTGAACGTAGTATTATTAAAAAATATCGTAAAGAAATTTGGAGTAAATTTGTAAAAGCAGTACAAGAATATGAATTAATCCAAGAAAACGATCGAATCATGGTTTGTATTAGTGGAGGAAAAGATTCTTTTTTACTTGCTAAATGTATGCAAGAATTACAGAAACATGGTAAAATTCCTTTTACTTGCTATTATGTAGGAATGGATCCAGGCTATACAGAAGAGAATCGTAATCTCATTTTAGAAAATGCCAAACTGTTAAATATTCCGATCCAAATCTTTGAAAGTGATATTTTTGATATTGTGGCAAGTATCAATTCTAAAAGTTCTTGTTACTTGTGTGCTAGAATGAGAAGAGGACATCTTTACAGTAAAGCCAAAGAATTAGGCTGCAATAAAATTGCTTTAGGCCATCATTTTGATGATGTCATTGAAACCACTTTGCTTTCTTTGTTTTATGGTTCTGAAATTAAAACGATGATGCCAAAACTTCATAGTGATCACTTTCCTGGATTAGAACTCATTCGACCTCTATTTCTTGTCAAAGAAGAAGATATTCTGGCCTTTCAAAAACATCATCAATTAACTTTTTTAAATTGTGCTTGCAAATTTACACAAGAATGTTTTGTAGAAAATGATGGAACGAGTAAAAGAAAAGAAGTAAAAGAATTAATTAAGAGTTTAAGAAAAATCAATCCAGAAGTCGATCATCATATTTTTAAAGCATTAGATAATATTAATTTAAATTGTGTATTAGGAGTTAAAAAAGATGGAGTTTATCATAGCTTTTTAGAAAATTATGATACTAAGGAAAAAGATAAAAGTTCTTTTTGAATCAAAAAGTAACTTTTTCTTTTTTTTGATTTTATGGTATTTTATTTTTTGAAAAGGAGTGTGGTTTATTTTGAAAAGTGATAACCAAAAAATTTATTTGAAGGATTGGGCGATAGAATGGTTGAATTATAAACGGGATTTTGTAAAGGAATCCACATATGCTAATTATGCTAACGTTGTATATAATCATTTAATTCCAGATTTAGGAAATATTTATTTACAAGATATTACACATAATGAATTACAGAAATATATTTTAGATAAATTAAAATCTGGAAGAGTAATCAATGATCGAGGTTTATCAGAAAAAACAGTTAAAGATATTATGATGATATTAAAAAGTTGTTTAAAATTTGCTATGAATGAAGAAAAAATGAGTCAAATTAACTTAGATTTTATTTATCCTAAGAATCATAAGAAACAAAAAATATATGTATTAACGAAAAGAGAACAAAGAAAAATTACAGAATATGCTTTGAATAATTTAAATCCTAGAAATGTTGGGATTTTAATTTCACTCTATTCTGGCATTCGAATAGGTGAATTATGTGCTTTAAAATGGTCTGATATTGATTTTAAAAATAATATTATTCGTATTAATAAGACGTTACAAAGAATTTATTTGAAAAATGTTAATGGGATTACTTCTAAGGTTGTAGTTTCTTCTCCTAAGACAATTCATTCCAATCGTGATATTCCTATGAATCGAGATTTTGCGGCTATTATTAAACCATTAAAATTAAATTCTAAGTGTTATGTTTTAAGTTCTACTATGGAAGGAATTGAACCTAGAGCATATCGAAAATATTTTAATACTACATTAAAGAAATTGAAGATTAAACCAATTAATTTTCATAGTCTCAGACATACTTTTGCTACGAACTGCATCAGCTTAGGAATTGATTATAAGACTGTTAGTGAGTTATTAGGACATTCTGATATTAGTATTACTTTGAATTTATATGTTCATCCGAATTTATCACAAAAGAAAAAATGTATGAATATGATTTGGAAAAATCATTGCTAAGCATAAGGAAGTAGTTTTGTTTCATACTAAGAGTAGGTGATTTTATGAAAATCAGATTAGGTTATGTTTCTTTGCCTGTTACTTTAGATATTACAGCATCCAAAACATTGACACTTACTAATTATCAAAAATTGGGTGTAAGGAGAGGAGAAGAAAAAAGAATCAAATTATTGGAAGAAAATTTAAAAAATTTGAAAGAAATCTTAATTTTTAATGAGAAAAATCAAATTCATTTTTATCGTATGACTTCTCATTTAGTTCCTCTTCTTACTTATCCTAAAACTTATGATAATATTTTGGAAAAAGAAAAAGATAAATTAAAGGAAATTGGAAATTTTATTATTGAAAAGAAGATGAGAGTTGATCTTCATCCGGATCAATATTTAGTTTTAAATAGTATTCATCCTGATATTGTAGAAAGTACTATTTTGTCTTTAAAATATTATGATTCTCTCATGAAAAAGATGAATTTGAATACAAATATTATTTTACATGTTGGTTCATCTCAAGGTGGGAAAAAGGAAGCAATGCATCGTTTTATCAAAAATTTTTCTCTTCTGCCAAAATCCATTCAAACAAAAATTGCTTTAGAAAATGATGATAAAACTTTTAATATTAGAAATACTCTTTTCTTAGCAAAAAAATTAAAAGTACCGATGGTTTTAGATTATCATCATTTTTTAGTCAATAAGAATCATGAGAAAATTGAAGATTATATTCAAGAAATATTTTCTACTTGGAACATCACTCCTAAGATACATTTTTCTTCTCCTAAAAGTAAAAAAGAGTTAAGGAGTCATCATGATTATATCGACTGTGATACTTTTATTCAATTCATTGAAAAAATTAAATTTTGTCATACTGATTTCGATATTATGATAGAAGCAAAGAAAAAAGAAGAAGCATTATTTCGGCTTGTTAGAGAATTAAAGTATAAAACCAATTATCAATTTTTGGATGAAACTACTTTTATTGTAGATGAAAATTCGTTATAATACTAAATAACGGAGGTTGTTGGATGAAAGAAGAAGTTTATCGAAGATTAAAAATAAATTATCAACAAAGAATGGAAGATAAGAAAAATTTAGAATTATTACAGCAAGAGCTTGAGGCATTAAAAAATACAAAAGAGGTAAAAAGATATTTAGAATTATTAAAAGTAGAACATCTGCAAATTCCTAGCGAGTATAGTATCATTTCTAATTTGATTCCAGAAGTAGAAATGGAATATGATTCTTTGATTTATGTTTCTATGGGAGCCTATCAAAAACAATTAAATCCTTACTTAAGAGATAACAAACTGTTAGATTTCAAATTAGCAGATTATTTTCTATATATTAATATAGAATCATTGGTTGATGAAAAGAGAATTGTTCCAGAAGAAAAGCAATCTTTTGAAGAACAACATATTATTTTAAGAGGAAAAGAATATCTAGATGTCGTTTCTCAATATCAAGAATATTTCCAAATGAGGAATCTTTATTTTCAAGAATTATTACATTCTGAAACATATGATTTAGAAAAAATATTATCGAAAATCAAGTAAAAATTGGGAGGTCTTTTATGATGAAGGAACTTGTCATTTTGCCAGCGGATACCTATGTGGTCGTAAATCAAACTATTATTAAAGATTTAGACCGTAAATTAATTACGATGTTATATCAACCTATTATAGGATATAGTGCCACTTCTTTATATTTTACTTTAGTAGATGATTTAGATAAGAGAGAATTAATGAGTGAAGATTTAACTCATCATCATTTAATGAGTACGATGCAGTTAAAATTAGAAGATATTGTGATAGCAAGAAAAAAGTTAGAAGCTGTTGGTTTATTAAAAACTTATTTGAAAAAGGATCATGTGAATAATTATGTTTATTTATTATATTCTCCGATGTCTGCCAATGAATTTTTAAATCATCCGGTTTTAAATATTGTATTATACAATAATTTGGGAAAAAAAGAATATGATCGAATTGTTGACTTTTTTAAAGTACCAAAAATCAATTTAAAAGAATATGAGGATATTACATCTAATTTTAGTAGTGTGTTTCGTTCTGTTAGTGGAAGTATTTTAATTGAAAATGAAAATATTCAAAAGGAAAATACCAATCCTATTTCTCTGACAGAAAAAATAGATTTTAACTTATTAATTTCTAGTATTCCTAGTACCATGGTTAGTCCAAGATGTTTTAATGAAGAGACAAAAGAGTTAATTAATGCTTTAGCTTTTACTTATGATATTGATGATGTCAATATGCAAGGATTAGTCAGAGATAGTATTAATGAAAGAGGATTGATAGATAAGATAGAATTAAGAAAAAAATGTCGTAATTTTTATCAATTTGAATCCGATGGAAAATTGCCTACGTTTGTTTATAGCAAACAGCCAGATTATTTAAAAACACCAAGAGGAGATACTAGTAAGTGGGCTAAAATGGTTTATACTTTTGAATCTGTTCATCCCTATGATTTTTTGAGAAGTAAATATAAAACAGGGGAACCTTCTTTAAGAGATTTAAAATTAATTGAATCTTTATTAGTCGATTTAAAAATGACTCCAGGTGTGGTTAATGTTTTAATTGCTTACGTTTTGAAAATAAACAATCAAAAACTTTCCAAAAATTATATTGATACTATTGCAGGTCAATGGAAAAGATTAAATATTGAGACCGTAGAAGAAGCAATGAAAATTAGTGAAAAAGAGCATAAAAAATTAAAGAAGCAGTTTGAAATAAAAAATAATAAAACTGTTGTTGGTAGTGTTCATAAGAAGAAAGAGGAATTACCTGATTGGTTTAATAAGGATTTAAAAAATGAAGAAATGACAGAAGAAGATAAGAAAGAATTAGATAATCTTTTAAATTCTATCCATCAAAGTATTTCTATGAAATAAAAATAGGAGGAAAATATGTCTAAAAAGGATATTATAAAGAAAAAAAGAGGAGAAGTAATTAAAGAAGCGATCATTGAAAACGATCAAACTACAAATCAAAGAAAAAATTTTTCGTTTTTTATTATGTTTATCCTTTTATGTCTTTTTATTGGAATTTTATTCGTTGTTCATTAAAATAGAAAATTTTTGGGAGAGGAAACTTTCTATTTTTTCTTTCTTATAGTATAATAACTATGGTGATATCAATGGAGAATCAATATTATCAAGAAAGAGAATTTTATCAAATCATTGAGCCAGTTTTACGAAATACAGAATTTCAACGTAGAAAAACTTTTTTACACCATCAAGATACTGTGTATGAACATTCACTAAAAGTAGCATGGGTATCTTATAAAATCGCAAAAGCGATTCAAAAGTATAGAAAAATCAATATGAAAAATGTAGTAATCGGTGGTTTGTTACACGATTTTTATGTAACACCTTGGCGAGATTATCAAGCCGAAAATTTTTTACAGTTGCATGGGTTTGTTCATGGAAAAATTGCAGCTAAAAATGCTTTTCAAATTTTTCCGTATTTAATGAATGAAAGAATTACTGATTCGATTCAAAAACACATGTTTCCGCTTACTGTAATTCCACCTAAATACTTAGAAGGATGGATTATTACGATGGCTGATAAATATGTATCTTTGGAAATCTTTCGAAACCTAAAAGAATTACCAAGGTATTTTGGAATCCATTTCAAAAAAGAACGAATTATTTTAAAATGTAAAAATCTCTATCAAAGAACAGAATGTTTTGTTTCTCATATGTATTAAAAATGGAGTAGTATATGATAAAAAGTGATAAATTATTTAATGCAACCAATTCTTGTATGATAGGTGTTTGCCTGATTATTAGTGGTATTTTTTTGATCGTTTTAAAAGATCATTTATATATTAATTTGATTCATATCTTTATTTTAGCTATTCTTTTTTTATCGATTAAGCAGTTTGTTAATTATTTTTTTGGAAAAAAGAAAGATCAAAAAATGAATTTTACTAGGTGTTTTTTCAATTTAATCTTTTGTATTATTCTTTCTCTTTTTCAAAATATTCCTTTATCTATTCTTCCTCTTATTTTTGGAAGTTACTTGTTATTAAATGGAGTTATTAAATTCATTAGTTATATTATTTTATTAAGAAATAAATCAAATGGAAGAATAATAGAACTCATTGTTTCTTTGTTTTATTTTGCAATTTCTATTCCGATTATTTTTTCTCCTCTTAAAAATTTAAATACTGTTTTAATATTATTAGGAATTTATTTTATTTTGTTAGGAATCAATTATTTGGTTGATTTTATTACTTTTTTAATTCCTAAAAGAATTAAGAATAAGATAAAAAGAAACTTTCGTATTAGTCTTCCTGCTGCTATGGAAGCCATTATTCCTTATACTGTATTAAATGAAATTAACTATTTATTGAATCAAGAGAATTATGATAAACCGTTTGTCTTTGAAGAAAAAAGTGAGGAAGCAGAACCAGATATGGAAATCTTTGTACATACTTCTAGTCATGGTTTTAATCGCATGGGACATGTTGATTTATATTATCAAGGAAAGGTTATTTCCTATGGAAATTATGATGCTTCTTCTGTTCATTTTTTTGATATGCTTGGAGATGGTGTCGTTTTTACTACTGATCGGGAAAAATACATACCTTTCTGTATTGAACATAGTGATAAGACATTGTTTGTCTTTGGATTAAAATTAACAGATCATCAAAAGAAAAATATTGATAAAGAATTAGAAAAATTATTTTCTCAATTAGTAGAATGGAATCCTCCTTATGTAGAAGCAATTTTTAAAAGAAAAAGGGTCAGTAAAAATAAATATAAGGATTACGCTAGTAGATTATATCAAATTACGAATGCAAAATTTTATAAGTTTACTTCTGGAAGATTTCAAAAATATTTTGTATTAGGAACCAACTGTTGTAGATTGGCAGATTGGATTATTGGAAAAAGTGGGATTGATTTGTTAAAAATGAATGGGGTAATTACTCCTGGAACTTATTATGAGTACTTAAATCGAGAATTTCAAAAGAAAAATAGTATGGTAATTAGTAGAAAAATTTATAATCAAAAAAATGTAGATAAAAAAACAATCCAAGAAATTTTTAAAGGATTTTCGAAATAGAATGGTTATAAAACCAATAGAAACAAGAAATAAAGCATGATAAACTAAAAGTAGCAGTAATGATTACTGCTACTACACACTTTTTCAGAGACACGAAAGTGTCTTTTTTGTTTGGAATCCTGTCTTGTTTTAAAAAAGAAAAGGAAGTAAGCACCAAACTATTTTTTTCCAATATCCTATAATATAGGAGGTGATAGGATGCGACCAGATTATCATTTTGGAAACAAATCTTATTATTATGATGGAAAATATGGTATTCAAAGTACGGAATATCAAATTCTAGCACCAGAACAACAACAAAATCGACAGCCAGGATTTGAATATGTGATGAAACCATTACCGATTTTTGATAATCCAAATTATCGAGGAAGCGGTAAATTAAAAGATAAAGTGGCTATCATTACCGGAGGAGATAGTGGATTAGGAAGAGCTGCAGCAATTGCTTTTGTGAAAGAAGGAGCTAAGGTGGTCATTCCTTATTATGATGAACATGTAGATGCTAAAACTACGAAAGATTATATTGAACATTTGGGAGGAGAATGTTTATTATTAGCAGGGGATATTACGGATAAAAATTTCTGTCAGAAGATTGTGGAAGCAACGTTGGAGCGTTTTGGAAAAATTAATATTTTAGTCAATAATGCTGGAGTACAATATCAAGCAGATTCCTTAGAACAAATTAGTGATGAACAATTTGATTGGACGATGAAAGTCAATATTTATGGAATGTTTTATCTTACTAAGGCAGTTTTACCGCATTTAAAATCAGGAGATTCGATTATTAATTTATCTTCTATTACTACCTTTTATGGAGATCCCCAGTTAATTGATTATGTCACAACAAAAGGAGCTATTGTGGGATTTACTAGGGCCCTTGCTAGAAATTTAGCTTTAAAAAATATTCGTGTGAATGCCATTGCACCTGGATTTTTTTGGACACCCTTACAACCCGCTTGTTGGGTAAAAGAAAAAATACCATCTTTAGGAGCAGATGCAGCGATGGCAAGAGGTGCAATGCCTTATGAACTAGCACCAACATTTGTTTTTTTAGCTAGTGATGATTCTAGTTATGTAACAGGGCAAGTTTTACATAATAATGGCGGGCAAATTATGGGATAAAAAAGAAAACTGCTTATCCACACGAATGGATGATATGCATACTATTTCTTATACATAATCTTTCATTTTAGATATTTCATAATCATTAACATAATAAGATAGATTTAATTTATTATGAATATCATTTTTGTCTGGTGATAAATAATTATTAAAGCCACTAACTAAAATTAATTTTTTAATGCACATATACTTCCCGTTGAATGGGCCTATAATAATGAGATTTTCATTCATTCAATTAAAATCTTTATGATAAACATCAATCATTTTTTTCCACTCACTATAAATATGATGTTTATCATCAATTGGGAATTGAGGTATTTATACATAAACAATCTTGGCTATCTACTTTTTCCTTAAACCAAGAAAACCAATTTTCAATTTTATTACCAATTTCCATTGTATTAAGAACAAATGTTTGATATAATATTATTGGATACATTTGGAATATATCAGATGCTTTTCCTTTCTATTTATCAAAGGATAAAAGAAAGGCGGTGGTATTTATGACAAAAAGAGAATTTTCTCAATTTATTATAATATTACTCCTATTCTTAGTCGTAATTATTTTATTTCTAAAATAGCAAAAGCATCTGATTTCAACAATCGTTGATTTCAGATGCATTCCACCATAGGGGATAACATCTGATTCCTGCAATCAAATGTATCCTTTTTTTATTTTATGCAAGTTTCCTTGACATATTCAATATATCATAAAAACGACTTTTTGACAAGTCGTTTTGTTTTTTGAGTTTCGGTTTTTTACGAAAAAAATCTGAGCAAATTTAATTTTGAATTAAATCATAGGGATATTTTTAATA
>CANPVK010000009.1 GCA_947581715.1 uncultured Bacilli bacterium | reverse complement strand
CCTGTTCCTGTTCCTCCACCCATACCACAAGTTACAAAAACCATATCGGCTCCACTTAAAGCATCTTCAATTTCTTTTTTACTCTCTACGGCTGCTTCACGACCAACATCTGGATTTGCCCCTGCACCAAGTCCATCTGTTAAATTAATTCCAATTTGAATTTTAACATTTGCTTTCGAGTTATTTAATACTTGTAAGTCCGTATTAGCAACAATAAATTCTACCCCTTTTACTCCAGATTCAATCATTCTATTTACTGCATTACAACCTGCACCACCAACACCAATTACTTTAATTTTGGCTAATTGGTCCATTTCTAAACTATTTAACATATTAATCCTCCCTATCATTTGAAAAATATCCAAACACCTTGTCAATGATACGATCATGAAGTCCTGTAGATTCTTTTTCTTTTGTTGAACTAAACTTACTTTCTTCTATCATAGAATAAGATAAACCTCTTAACTCTAACTTATTATGGAAGTATTTGATAATACCATAACAGCTGGAATACATATTATTACGAATTCCCATAGTATTCATATCCAAAACAGAAGCTCTTCTATCAAAGACATTTTCTACTACATACTCAAAACCTGCTAATTCACTAATTCCCCCTGAGATTATTATAGTACTTATTTCTCTATTTGTTAAGAGGGGAATTTGCTTTTTCGCAAGCTTCAAAAGGGCAATTAATCTCGCTTCTACAATTTCTGAAACCTCTAATTGATTCACCACAATGAATTCATTATTTTGATTCATAAATTCCATTTTATCATTCACATCAGAATATCTAGTATTACTAATTGCAAAATTTTCTTTTATTTTTCTTGCTTGTCCTCTTTTCACTTGATAAATATACGATAAATCTTTATCAATTAATTTACTACCACTTTCTATTACTTGATTTTTTATTAGAATTCCTTTATTAAAAATAGATACTTCTGTCTTTGCATAACCAAGATTAATTATGGCTGTGACTTCTGTTTCTAATTCTTTATTTCTAGCGGTAAAATAATCTCCGATTGCTCCTAGAGTAACATCTACTGCTTCTATTTCACATTCTCTTAATAAACTGATTGTTTTTTTGAAATTTTCTTTTGGAATAGAGGTAATAACTGCTTTTACAGAAAGAGTCTTCCCAGTCATTCCTTTTGGATCAGAAATACTTTCCTTTCCATCTACTTGAAAAAAAATAGGAGTAATTGTAATTAGTTCTTGATTTTCTTTTACTTTTCCTATTGCGGCTTCTTGAAATACGCTATTAATTTCATTTGAATCAATTACCTGGTTTTCATTTTCCAGTTCAATTTTTCCCTCTACCATTTCAAAAGAGCAGTCTTGAGAAGAAACAGAAACAATTGCTTGATGAAGAGAAAACCCTAGTTGTTCTTCAATTTCTTTTTTGGCTTGCATTAAGTAAATCTTAGCATTATCCGGATCAACTACTATTCCATTTTTAATACCCTTACATCTTGTATTAGAAGAAGCTAAAACATGAAATTTATGATTTACTACTTCACATACTACAATCTTAATACTATAACTACCAAGATCAATACCAGTATATATTTTTTTCATCTCTGCTCCTTCTTTCTATTATCTTTTATATTTATTATACAATAAAAAAAAATTCTTGCAAATAAAAAAGCAAGAACTTAGAAAAATTCAAAGATGTATATTTTTAATCCAATTTTACTTTAGGCAAAAGATTAATGTTTTTTTACTTTTGTATAAAGCCATTTACCAAAAAGTATTACTAATAAAATATAGATCGGAATTTTTAATTTAGAAGTATAATGTGCAAGAAGTATCCAATTATTTCCTAAAGCGTAACCGACATATACGAAGGCAAAAGTCCAAGGGATACTTCCCAACGTTGTATAAAGAAAAAAAGAAAAGAAATTCATTTTTAATATTCCAATGGGTAAAGAAATAAAAGTACGAATGATTGGAAAATTTCTTCCAATAAAGGCAGCAAACATACCATATTTTTGAAACCAGCCATCCGCTTTTTCTAAATCTTCTGCTTTCATAAAAAAATATTTTCCATATTTTAAAATAAAAGGTCTTCCTCCAAAATAGCCCATGGCATAAATGATCACAGCACAAAAAACGCTTCCAAAAAGACCCGTTAAAAAAGCACCCCAAAAATTAAAAATTTTCTGACTCGCTAAAATTCCCCCTGTTGCTAAAATCAATTCACTCGGAATAATGATAATCACTGCCTCTAAAATCATGGCCAAAAACATTCCGATATATCCAAATTGATGGATCATATCTAATACTAAATTCGTCATACTATCACTATTTAAGAATATGAAAAAATCATAAAATCTATGCTGATTCCACACATTTCTTTTTTATAAATCAGAGCAAATATATTTTATTTTTATTGATCTTGATGTGACTTTATTATTTCTTTTTCTAACCATTTTAGTTGAACCGAAACAATGTAATGAATTTCATTTTCCGTTAAATTTCTTCCTTTGGGAATCTTGTGCCATTTTTCTAAGCAACCTCTACAACACGTAGCAGTTGCATGTTGAGATATAAAAACAGGATGTCCTTTCATAGGAGTTTGTTTTCCATCATTCGGAATATCCTTTGGAGCTAATCGAGTTCTAACAAAATGATAAGCATGATCTTTTATTGTAGAAAATTTCTTTTCTTTGATATAAGCAATCTCTTTTTCTTTTAAATGAAAATGATTACGAAATGGGGAAGTTGCTAAAAGTTTTAAGATTTTTTCTATTTTTTCTTCTCTTATATCTTCCATCTTATCGCCATATTTCTTTTTGCTATCTATCTTTTCTTCTAACAATTTGATCATCCTCTTTTAAATTTCCCATTAATAAAGAAGAATTTGGATTATGATTTTGAATATTTTCTTTTACTTTCTTTTCATCAAAATTAGCATAACAGTACTTACAAAAATGTCTACAGGTATTGTAAACTCCAATATCTACCATTTCTACACAATTGCATCCCCTAGCCTTCCATAATTTTAACTTGGTTTTTCCGGTTAAGCGAAAGGCTAGATTCCGATCTACACAATCTCTTTTTAAAAAGCCATATTCTACTAAATTTTCTTTTTCAAAACAAGTTTGGACAGTCATATGATGAATTTTTGCGATCCTACTAAATTCTTTTCCTATCGTTTCATAATCTTCTTTTAACAATTCTTTTAAGGATAATTCCTGACTATTATTTCTAACATTTTTGTAATCATCCACAAACGAAATAATAATATGTTCTACCAATCCATCTAATCTTTCGCAGAGTCTTTGAAAAGCTTTTAGATGGTAGGAAAGAGAATAATGAGGGTTGATTAGAATCGGATCATATCTTACATAAATATTTTCGATTCCCAATATCTTGGAAATTTCTTGAATTCCAGCAATTATTTTATTTTTATCAACTACCCCAGGTTCTAAATCCTTTTGATACGGTGTTAAGGTTACATGAAATAACATGGGCTTTTCTATCTTTTTTAAATAAGGAATGATTGGAAGTGGATTCTTTGTACAGAATACGATGGCATCTACATCTTCAAAATAAATTCTACTAACCATTTTCGGATAAAAGGGATTCCTGACATCCACATACCCTTCTTGATAACGTTTCATAAACCAATCGGTATAAAAAGCAACAATATCACATCTTCCACTTACATTTAAAATCATTCTAAATACTTCCTTTTCTCTATTATAACAAAGAAAATACTCGATTTGCTTAGAAAAGTAATTTATGTTATAATTTAGTCGTAGTTGTTTCTGTAGCTCAGTAGGATAGAGCGAACGCCTCCTAAGCGTTAGGTCACGAGTTCGATTCTCGTCAGGAACACCAGATAAAAATTATCCTTATTTTATAAAGGTTTTCGTATAAAGAGAAGTAAAAATTTTACTTTCTTTTTTTTTAAATATATCATTAAATTGATTTTAAGTATATTTGATTATGAAAGTTATTGGTAACAAATTGGTAACACTTTTATAAACATTTCAATATCAATTATCCACTTCTATAGTAAATATGTTCTACTCATTTATTAAATTTAAATAATATTTCAACCGTTAGTAAAATAAAATGTTAAAAAATAATAGAAAATGTTAAATTTTTCGTGTATATTTATATTGTGGGAAAGAATTATTATTAAAAATATTGCTTTTTTGCATATTCTGTTATAGCAACCCATAAATTGAGCGGTAATCCTTTCAATTTATTAGTAATACATACAAAAAATGACAGTTTTCAATAAAAATGTACTATTTAATATCAGTGAGTAATAGAGGATAGAAAGCCATCGACTATCGCGGATTAGCAATAATCTTAAGTGTAGAACTAAAAATAGTTTGATGAGATGTCCAAGTGATGCAAGGACCGACCTATTGCTCATGGGCTCATACATTTACTGTATGAGCTCTATTTTTTTGAAAGTAATATATCTAAGAAAGCTAAGTAGTGAAGTAGTACAAAAATGACAACTTAAAGAATATAAAAATAAGAAAATAGTAATGTATCCAGAAGCGAAAGAGCATAGTAAAGATAAACATATCAATGATTATTATTGTGAAGAAGATTACTATTTTGTTATGGATTCTCTTGAACAAATCATTAATGAACCTGACTATGTTTTTTATGATAAATCAAAATCTGGATTAGAGTATTATAAAAATATTAGAGGTAACATTTTAGTAGCCGTAAGAATTATTCCTGGTAAGGAATTAAAAGTAAGAAGTATATATCCAGTTAGTCAATAAAAAATTGAAAATAGGAAGAGAAAAGAAATGGGTATGCAAATGTATAATAAGTATGTTATTGCTGTAGAAAATAATTGATTTCCAATATCTACAAAATTTAAATTAGGATAAGTTTCCATCAATTAGGCTTGTCCTTTTTTATGACTTTTTATTCAATACATAACTTTCCTATGCATTACACACTATCATCCATTTTTTATCTAAAATGAAGTAAAAAACACATATAGAAAATTCTATACATGTTCATTTGTTATGATTCTTTTGTAATAGAATAAGTAACTGTTATCAAATCATTTTCTTTACGATAAACAATATAACTCTCTAAAGTTCCATCTTCTTTGATACTATTTTTCTTGAAATATTGATCTAATATTTGAATAATCTTTTTGATTTTTTCTAATTCTTCTTCTGTCATAGATACCTCTACACTAGGAGAATTTTCTATAGGTGGTTCTTCATCTGGAAAATCTTCTACAGGAGGAGTTACTTCTTCATCATCTGATGGAGTATCTGGTTCTTCTATTGGTTGACTTGGTAATTTTTCGATAGAAGGATCATCATTTTCAGAATCGGATGGTTGCTCTAAAGGAATGTCTTGATTTTCTTCTGGTTTCTTATTTTCTTCAGGCGGAACAACTTCTTCTTCCACCTCTCCTACTTGTTCTTCTATCAAAGGTTGATCTTCCTGATTTTGTTCTTCTGAAGAATCTTCTATTACTTCTTCTGAAGGAGTTGGTTCTGGTTCAAAAATCTCTGGGGAATCATTTACTGATGGACTTCCACTAGAAACACTAGTTTTCAACTGGAACGTAACATCCAATACTCCATTTTCTTGATTGAAAAATTGAATATCTTCTATCATCTCTTTTGTTAATCCATCTAATACACCAATTTCAAAATAATTTGAGATACCATCAGAAGAAATCTGTACGGCTAAATAATGTTGATTGCTTTCATCATATACTAGGAAATAATCTGAAAAACTTTCTGGAGCAATAGAAGTATCTGTACTATTTTTAGTAATAGCGGTTTTTATTTTCTCATCTTGCAAAATAGTTTCTATTACAGCATCAGATAACTCTTCTTCATAAATTGGATTATAAGTTCTAATATTTCTCATTGTATTTTCAAAATTACTAAACATTTCACTACTATCCGTAAGAGAAACCGTTAATGGTTGATGAAAATAATCTTTAGCTAATTGTAATAAATCTGGTTCTTCTTCTAATAATAATTCTTGATTACTCCAATCAATACCAGGAATCGTTGGTTCACCATTTAAAATATAACTAGAAATATCTTGACTACCTATTAAAGAATAGATGTAATCCATAATAATCTGTACATTTTTTACATTTTCTGGTTCATCTTGAATTGGATAAAAGTATTGCTCTAAGTAATATCTAAATGCATAGTTTAGGGTTGAACTATCTTCTGTATAAAAATACATTACTCTGTCACCATATGTTTCAAAAGAATATTTTGTATATGCATAACCTTCTAGATTTTCTTGAATAGTAAATATATAATTTCCATTATCACTTTCTACTGACATACCAAATAATTTTTTATCAAATTGATTATCTCTATAAATATCAACATAATTTATTACCGCATTTGTTAATTCAACTTGTAAAAATGGCTGACTACCATATTTCTTAGCAATATAATTTTTTAATCCTTCACAAAGTTGTTCATAAGCACTTTTTTCTGAATTACTATCCACAATAATTTTTCCATCTGGTACTTCTACTTCTGCTGGAGGGATAGATTCAATCATTGCATAACCATTTTTATAAAGGAATTCATTTTCTCCTGTTACATACTCATAGATTGTTGCAGGAATTCTATATTTATAACCTTGTTGAATATTAGGATTATCTGTTGCACAAGTGATATTTACCTGTGTATTTCCTTTGATTCTTAATAAGGTATTATTAGAATTATTGGAAATTACATTATTTTTTGTATGATTTGCTAGAGATAAGCTACATCCAGATGGTACTTCTATACGGTACCAATTATTATTGTTGTCTATTCCAATATCATTTGGTTCTATGGTAAAGAATGCATGAAATTCTTTAGAAGTGGAATCATTTTCACTATAGATCACATTTAAATTTCCTTTATTTAATGCATATAATTGATTTTGATAAATAATCGCATAATCAACGTCTTTTTTATATTTAGAATGAGTTGTTGTGAAATTACATAAATAAATCAAACTCAAAACAAATATCGTATAAGACATAATTAAAATTATTTTTTTCTGAATTTTTTTATTTTCTCTTACCACAACAATCCCTCCTTTTATTTTTGTATTTGTGTAGCAGAATATCCTACTCTTAAAATATCATAATCCATATTAGCTGTTACATTAGAATAATCTTTTTCATTTAATGGATTAAATTTAATAGTAATTTTATATATTTTTTCAATATTTTGTGCTGCTTCTATGGTTCCTACTTTCCAAGTAGAAGCTGTATAAGTTTCGATTCTATCGCCAATAGAAATATTATGATCTTTGCTTTCCGTAGAAATCGTAGCACTATTTCCAACTTCTTCTAATTTTATTAATGTAAATCTTTTATTTAAAATAGCGGTTAAGTATAAATCGGTTTTCACTTCTAAATCTGTTCTTACAGTAAAATAATAACTAATTTCAGCGGTTGGTCTAATGGTTCCTGTTGGATTACAGTAACTTGTTGCTCCACTACTTCCACAAGGTTTATTGGCTTCTACATAAACTTGAAATTTCGCAACACGAGCAGAATCCTCAGCGGACATTAGTTGGCTCACATATTTTGAATAGGTTATTACTGTTGTAAATAAGACAATAACACCTATATACATAAAAACCCATTTACATAAGTTTTTACGAAATCTTTTGCTATGTAATAACCTTTTCATTGTTTCACCTACTTTTTCTTGCGTTTTTTCTTTTTATAATTTTCTTTTTTTCTTTTCTTTCTTTTTCTCTTTTTTGATTTTTTTATTTTTGGTTTCTTTTTTCTTTTTAGCTTTTCTTTTAATTTTGCGAAAAAACTTTTTTGCTTTTTCTTCTCTTTTTCTTCTTTTTTTAACTTTTTCTCTAAGTAAGTTTGATATGCATCATTTTCTTCTATGAACTCTTCTTCTTCATCTTTTTTCATACTAATAAAGTAACAGATTAAAATTCCAATTACGAATATCATGATACTAACAATTGGATTTTTTAGTGCTAGAAGAAAAGTTCCTAATCCTGGAATACGGAATAAATATTTTCCTACAATATTTTGGATTGGTGTTTTTTCATCCTCTGTGTTGTTGTTATCTCCTTTGGTTACCATTTGATCATCTTCTATTGATAGAATTCGATGTGTCACAAAAGAATCATTGGTATCATAAAATGTCACAATATCATTTTCTTGATAATTTTTCTCATTAGTATCAATGATAATTAAATCTCCTATTTGAATGGTAGGTTCCATAGAACCAGATACTACTTCCAATACAGCATAACCAAAAATGGAAGTTAAATCATTTTTTAGAATTTTAATATTAATGATGTTATACACATTAAAGGAAAATACTAATACTAAAAAGATTGTGATTATCGTAAATAGAATTCTCTTTACTATTTTCATGGTCTTACTCCATTGGGATCACAAGTTGTATTCTTGGTTTCAAAATGAATTCCAATTGTTAATGAATATAGAGTATCTTCTAGATTTTCATCAGCTAAATTTCCAATCATCGTATCTAATTCATCATTGGTTTCTATCCACTTCCATAAAATAGAGATTTCTGTTGATTCTCCTGGTTGTAAGGTAGTTGGCGTATCAATTTGATTTTCTTCGGTATGATTTTCTAATACTAAATATCCATCATCACTTGTACCATAATGATAAGTACCAGTATAATCCTTTATTACATATCCCATATTGAGACAACCTTTATTATCTATACATATCGTGTCTTCTTTTAAGGTTAAATATTTTATATTGATTTCTTCACTGGAAGTGTTATTGATTGTCATAATATAAGAACCTGTTGCTCCTGGGTAGATTACTTTATCTTCTCCATATTTTTCAAAATATTCTTCATTGTGAAATAAATCAACATCTGTTAAATATAATGTTTTTTCTTCTGGAGGAGTTTCTTCTTCTGGTGTTTTGGAATAAACTGCATAAAGAGTTATATCACTATCTACTGTAATAGAATCTGTATAAGCAGTCCCTTTTCCCTCTTGATTACTTAAATATTCTTTATAAAATCCTTCTAATGAGTAATAAGAGCAATCTTCTTTTACTAAATAACCTGTTAAATATGGTGCTAAATTAAAGATTTCATCTTTTTCTAATTGGAATTGATACTCGGTTGTAAATTCGTTAAACTGTCCTCCATTGGCATCTAGAGTTAATAGATATTTACGAGTAATATCCAAAGTAATATCCATATCTTCGATTTCTTTTCCATAAATAAATCCTTTTACTTGTAAGTGATAGGTTCCTTCTTTTTTTGCTTGTAATTCTAGGGCTAAGGAATCTCTTCCTTTGATGGAAGATACAGATAAACTAGTTGGATCATAAGTTATTTCGATATATATTTCTGGATTATTTGGATCATAAATTTTGATTTTTCCCTCTTCTACTTCTTCCCAAACTACATCGCCTTGAAAAAAGTTATTTTTTAATACCAAATTTCTATTCAAATGTTCTCCAGTAACACTCATATCTAAGTGATTAGATGGAGTTGATAAATAATAATCATCAATCGTAAATTTAATTTTTGTAGAATCTTTGGAATCGCTATAAGTAAGCGTTAAAGTTAGTAATCTCGAAATCATAGATTCTTCTGGCTTTAATGTAATATAGCCATCTTGAATGGTAAATTCTCCTACGTAACCTGGGAAATCAAATTGAATTTCCTGAATATCATAAGGGCCAATAGCTAACTCTATTCCATCTTCATAAATATTATATAAAATCGTGTATGTTTTCCCATCTACTGATATATTATATTCTTCTTTTTCTATATCGATTGTTCTTACTTTTTTATGAATGGTTACGGTATAAGTTTTAGATTTTCCGGATTCACTAGTAACCGTTACTTCTACTTTATTATCTCCTGGTAATAATTCTAAGTCTTCTAAGTTATCTACTTCTTTTCCGTTGTAACGATAAGTAACTGTTGATTTAGAATCATGTACTTTAGCATTTACATCTAGGCTAGAAACACTAGAATCTACTGTTACTTGATAATTTAAAATATCAGGATTAAATTCAGGAGTTAAGGTTCCCTCACTAACCTTTAGTTCATCTAATATATTATCACGAGATGGAAGATATTTTGTTCTATCAATGGTTACTTCATAAACACTAACAGTACCATCTTCTGCTGTTACGATAATGGTTACTTTATTTTCTCCCTCATTTAATTTTAAATGTTCTAAGGAATCTACTGGATTTCCTTGATAAAGATAAGTAACAATTGCTTTTTTACTATTAGGAACTGCTTCTAAAGTCAATTCTGAAACTGTAGAATCAACCGCTAAATAATAATGATATACTCCAGATTGTAATGTAATATTTCCTTTGGAAGGAGTTAATAATTTTAAAGAGCTATCACTATCTTTTACGACTGGTGGATTCGGTTGATCTTCCCCTTCATTTGGATTTTGTGGTTCTTGTGTTGGTGATGGTGTTGGATTTGTTACTGTTTGATTGGTAACCGTTAATTGATAAGTTGCAGAGTAAACTCTATTATCAAAAACTACAGATACAGTAATGATGGCACTTCCTACTTTTTTACCAGTAATAGTAACAATTCCATTTTTTACACTGACACTAGCAATACTATTATCACTAATAGTTACTTTTACTTCTCCAGATAATCCCACTAAAGTATAAGATAATAATTTTGTAGGATTAGTACTTAAATTAATTGTTCCGCCCTTACTAGATAATTGTAGATAACGGGTAGCTTCTTGAATATTTACACTTGCTTTTGCACGATAAATTTTTCCATTGGTTTTTGTTTCCAAAACAACATCTACAGTTCCTGCCTTTTTTGGATTAATTACAACGTAATCATCTTTCACAAAACAAGTAGCAATTTCAGCATTACTTGTTGTACAAGTAAATTCTTTTGGAGAAATATTTTGATATGTAAAAGTAATTTTTCCGTTTTCATCGCTCAAATGCATTTCTAATTTTTCAGTATCAAATTTTAAATCTTTATCTAAGATGATTTCTGGATTATTAGTATCATCATCAATATCTACATTTTCTTCTTGAGTAAATAAGTTCCCAATTCTACCCCAAAAATTTGCGGTACAACTACAACTTGTGATAAGTAAAAGAATGATGATTATAATAATAATGATCATCATGATTATTTTCATTATCTTATGATGTGATTCTTTATGATTAGAATTCATATTCTTTTACTCCTTTCCATTTCTTTAGTTTTCAAATAAATCCACGATTGCTCATGGACTTATTTGAAAGTTAAATCAATTAACTTTCATTAAATATGCTTTTGACTTAGTTAGAAAATTATTTAGTTTGAGCAGCGGTAACTGATACGGTTACAGATACTGCTTCAGCATCTACTGCTGTATAATCAGTACCTTCTTCACCACTTGTTTTATCTTTTCCATTACCTAAGTTAGTGTCTGATTTATTAGATTCTTCGGTTGCTAAAGGTTGAGTACCAAAATCCCACATCCAGTAAATGGTGTAATTTCCTTTTAATTTAGCAACTGCTGTATCATTAGCAGTATATTCTTTTTCTCCTGATGCATCTCCACTTAAAAGAAGTTTAAGTAATGTTTCTAATTGAGAAGCTGTCAAATTGTATGAAGAAAATTCTTCTTTATTAAAATCTGAAGTTTCTTTTTGTAGTTCATCAATAGAGCTGGTTGAAGATTTTATAGCATGAGTTGCATCATCTCCCTGAACAATTGCAAATTTAACTTTGTCATCACCAATATTATTTGTAACTTTGGCAGTTGCTGTTAAATTAAATGCAACTTCAGGAGTAGCAGTCCCATCAATGTAACTAAATTGATATTCTCCATAAGCACCTGGAGCAATTACATCTTGACCATCTGAAGAACTCTTGATTTTATTACTATTATAGTTATCTTTGAATAAAGATGCAGTTGACTTATCAGTTTTTCCAAGAGTAAATCCCCATTTAGCAATACGTGCTTGATCAGTAAATCCACCTTCAGAAATGTATTTTGCATAAGTTCCACTTACTCCATAAGAAGAAAGGATAACTCCGAATACTAATGCAGCTACTAATAACATTTTTGCTTTTTTCATTGTTTCACCTCCTTTACATTGATATTTTCGCATAAATTTTTATGCATAGGAATTTATGCTATTCCTAATCTATATGTAAACGCTTTAGAAGCCGTTTACCTGAATTCATCTAAGCCTTTTTTGACTTATTTTTCTTTTTCGAACTTTCTTGTTGTTGCTTTGCTTTTTGTTCTTGTTCTTCTTTCATTCTCTTATATTCTAAATATTCTTGGTGTTCTAAATCTCTTTGTTTTTTATTAGAGATAGAGAATCCAATAATAAAGATAATCGTTACACCCATGAACACAATTAATATCGTTGTAGGTTGTGCTAAACTACTCATCATACTACCAATTCCTGGAATACGGAAAACATAGATTCCTTCTACATCATTATATTCTACTAAATTTTGATCTTGCGTATTATTGTTATCTCCTTTGGTAATAAAGAAAGTTTCTCCTTCATCTTCTACAATATCGATAATTCTGTGTGTTGTTACTGTATTTTCTGCATCTCTAAATGCAATAACATCATTTACTTTCAAAGTTGTTGGATCTGTTATTTTGGCAATAATTAAATCCCCTTTATGAATTTCTGTTTCCATAGATCCGGATAAAACGATAAATGGTTTATAACCAAATACACTTGGAATTTTATCTGGATTTGTTTTTGCTTGAAGCATAATCCATAAATTTACTATTAGAATTGGTACTAAAATAAGACAAGCAACGATGATAATCCAATTACTAATAGATTGATACCATTTTTTACCTTGTTTCATATCATTTCCCCTTTTCTTCCTTAATTGTTATGAATATGTCCTATCATTTTTATTTTCATTTTTTCTGGTAAAGAGGTTGTTTCTATCGATGGCTCTTCATAAAATTCGTTTGCACCACTAGTTAATTCTTCCGTATAAGTACAAGCTCCATTTCTACATTTTCTCTTTCCCCCGGATGTATAAAGTCTATGCCCAACTGGAGCATCTTCGGTTACATACTCTCCACAAATTTTACAGTTATAAACAATTTTATAACATTCTGTTGGAGTACCTAAATAAACGATTTCAGGATCTCCTTTGATACAAGTGTGATGATTTCTAGTTTGCCCACAAGTTTCACAAGTTTGTAAATACGTTCCATCTGGTTGAGCTACTCCATCATTGTAACGATGTCCTTGTGTATAAGAATCTCCACAGGCACATTTCCAGGTTTCTTTTTCTTCATCTGTATTTGCTCGATCTAATTCATATACATGAGGATTATCTTTTGTATTATGTAAAACTCTTTCTTCATAATTACATCCTACAGTTGTACATTTGGTTACCTTATCTAAGGTTCCTTCTTCGATATAAGGAGTTCCCAAAGAGTGATCTTTGGTAAGAGTCATACCACATTCACATTCCCAATTTTCAACTGATCCAACATAATTTAAAAATACACTTGGTTGATGTGGAGTATGTTCCCTACGTTTTTCATAATTACACTCTGGAGTGGTACATTTCTGTACTACTTCATGTGTTTTTTTATCAAGAGTTCCTTGATCTAATGTATGTTGTTTCGTTATTTCTTTGCCACAATCTAAACATTCCCAATATTCTATCTCACCCTCATATCTTAAGAATTGATTATGATGGTTGGTATGAGGAGTTCTTTTTTCATAATTACATCCTGGCGTGGTACATTCTTGTACTACTTCATGGGTTTCTTTATCGATTGTTTCTTTTCCTAACGTATGATTTTTCGTTATCTCTTTGCCACAATCTAAACATTCCCAATATTCTATCTCACCCTCATATCTTAAGAATTGATTATGATGGTTGGTATGAGGAGTTCTTTTTTCATAATTACATCCTGGCGTGGTACATTTCTGTACTACTTCGTGGGTTACTTTATCGATTGTTTCTTTTCCTAACGTATGATTTTTCGTGGTTTCTTGTCCACATTCACATCCCCAATATTCCTTATCACTCTCATATCTTAAAAATTGATCATAGTTATGATAATGGGTAGGTTGTTCTGTTTTATGATAATTACATTCTGGATTTTCGCATTCATAAGTAGTTGTTCCATCCTTATTTACTGTCTTTTTTAATTGGTGCTTTGTTTTTTGTTCTTCCTTACAAACATCACAAGAACGATATTCATAAGTATCATCTATTTTCGTTATCTTTCCAAATTGATGATTATGTTTACGTGTTTCTAAATAACCACTAACTTGACAAGTTCTTTCTTCTCTTTTGGTTTCAGGATTATATTTCCATTCCCCAAAAACACAATTTTTGATGGTACTTTTTTTCCAAATATGACCACAATTTGTACATTGATATTCGATTATTTCATTGTACGTTGCATTTTGATTGGGAGTATTTGTAATATTTTTTATTATATAGTGGTGAAGTTTGGTTTGAACTTCACCACAAGAACAAAGGCCTTGTTCTTGTTCATCATCCATACTTTTCCAATTTTCAAAATGATGTTCATGTTTTTCTTCTTTTGCTGGTTGATTTTTGTTCTCTTCCGTTTTTGGACTTTCTTCTGTTTCTTGATTACTATTTTCTATTTCTTTTGCATTACTTGGACTGGATTCTTCTATGCTACTTTCTGTTTCTTTTTCATTACTTTGGATTGATTCTTCTATCCTGTTTTCTGTTTCTTTTTCATTATTTTGGATTGATTCTTCTGTACTACTTTCTATTTCTTCTTTGTTATTTTGTGTAGATTCTTCTTCATAAACTTCTTCCGTTTCTAAATTTCCTAAATTTTCTTCTAGCGAAGTTTCTATAGATTCTGCACTAGAGGACTCAAACGGATCAGTAGCATCCATTGATATAGTATTACTAGGAATATCAAAAGTTTCCTCTGATTCATTATTTTTCATTAAACTACAGGACCCAATTCCTAAAGCTAGCGCTAACGTAATAAAGGCAACTCTTTTATCCAAGTATTTTATTTTTACTTTTTTGTTTTCCTGTTGATTCTTCACAAAAACACCCTCTTCTTCTTTTCTCAATTTAAATAGTGTCTTTATTATACATGAAAATGAAAAAAAGGCAAGTATTTTTTTACTCCTATTCTAATTTTTCATCCCGTTTTCCAAAAATAGCATCAGCTAATGCTATCAATTAGAAAAGATATCTAAGTTTTTCTTAGATATCTATATCTAATCTTTTACTCATAATTATCTGCTTTTACTTCCATAAAGCTTCTTGCATGTTTACATACAGGACATACATCTAATGCCTTGGTTCCTACATAAACATGACCACAGTTACGGCAAATCCAAATTTTTTCTTCTTTCTTTTCAAAGATTGTTTCATCTTCTAAATTTTGAAGAAGTGTTAAATATCTCTTTTCATGTTCTTTTTCTATTTTACCAACTGCATCAAAAAGATATGCAAGTTCCTGAAATCCTTCTTCTTTTGCTACTTTCGCAAATTCAGCATACATCTCAGTCCATTCATAATTTTCTCCATTGGCAGCATCTTTTAAATTTTCTTCTGTGGTAGGTACTGCTCCATTATGTAAATATTTAAACCATAATTTGGCATGTTCTTTTTCATTTTGAGCAGTTTCTTCAAAAATCGCTGCAATTTGCTCATACCCATCTTTTTTTGCTTGAGAAGCATAATAAGTATATTTGTTTCTTGCTTGACTTTCTCCTGCAAATGCTGTCATTAAATTCTGTTCTGTTTTGGTTCCTTTTAATTTTTCGTAATCCATTTTTATACCTTCTTTCCTACTTTTTATCAGAATATCTGATGTTTTTTATTATATCATGTATCCGTTTTCGTGTAAATTGGATTTCTAAAAATATAAAGAAAAAGCAAGTAATTTACTCGCTAAAGTTATGGTATACATTTTGTACATCATCAATTTCTTCTAAGGCATCAATTAAATTATAAATTTTCTCTTTCGTTTCTTCATCAGTAACTGTAATTTCATTAGAAGCAAGATATGTAATTTCACTGGTTAAAAATTCCTTGATTCCCATCTGTTCCATCGCTTCTTTCACTGCTAAGAACGTATCTGGAGTCGTATAAATTTCATAAGTATCATCATTGACAATAAAATCTTCTGCACCATGATCTAAAACGGTCATCATTAATTCATCTTCCTCTACCGTTTTTTCTACCACAATGAGTCCTTTTCTTTCAAATAAATAACTAACACTACCATCAGTTCCTAAGTTTCCACCTTTTTTGGTAAAAGCAGTACGAACAAGCATTGCAGTACGATTTCTATTATCTGTTAAACAATCTACCATAAAAGCAATTCCTGCTGGACCATATCCTTCATAACGAACTTCTTCATAGTCTTCTCCCCCTTGTGCCCCTACTGCTTTGTCAATTGCTTTTTGAATATTATCTTTTGGCATGTTTTGACTTCTACATTTTTCTAGTACCATTCTTAAGGATGGATTACTATCAGGGTCTCCATTGGTTCCTTTGGCAGCTACATAAATTTCTTTGGCTAATTTTTGAAAAACTTTTCCTCTTTCTGCATCAATTAATCCTTTTTTGCGATGAATTGTTGCCCATTTTGAATGTCCACTCATCCTATCACTCCTTATCAATTTCTGTATTTATTCTATCATACCATGAAACAAAAGAAAAGATGCAAGTTTTCCATCATTTTCGATATTCAAATTCATAATCTAAGATGCGAACGATATCTCCTTCTTCTATTCCTAATTCCTCTAATTTTTCATCTACTCCCATTTTACGAAGTCTACGGGTAAAACGATTGATTCCTTCTTCCGTTGTAAATTTGGTCATGCGAAATAGTTTTTCTAATTTTTCTCCTGCTATCACCCAAGTACCATTATCTTCTCTTGTAATCGTATAAGGTTCTTCTTTTTGGAATTGGTAAAGAACGTGACTTTCCATTTGATCTTTTTCAAATAAAGAAACATCTTCTTGTTTTTCCAATAAATCTGCTAAAGCAGTTAATACTTCTTCTAATCCCTGATTGGAAATAGCACTAATTGGATAAACAGGTAGTTTTACTTTCTTTTGAAATTCTTTTAAATTTTCTTTCGCAGACTCCATATCCATTTTATTTGCAACAATAATCTGTGGTTTTTGAATTAGTTTTTTGCTAAAACTTTCTAACTCTTTTTGAATGACCATGTAATCATCATAGGGATTTCTTCCTTCTATACCAGACATATCAACAACATGGGCAATGACTTTGGTTCTTTCAATATGTCGTAAAAAACGATCTCCTAGTCCTTCTCCCTGACTAGCTCCTTCAATTAATCCTGGTAAATCTGCCATCACAAAACTTCTTCCTAGCTGATCTTTACATACTCCCAGATTTGGAGTCAATGTGGTAAAATGATAAGCAGCAATTTTGGGTTTTGCTTTGGATACTTTCGAAATCAAAGTACTTTTTCCAACACTAGGAAGTCCTACTAAACCAACATCAGCCAGCATTTTTAATTCCACTTTTAAATATTTTATTTCTCCAGGTTCTCCATTTTCAGAAAAATTAGGAGCTGGATTACTTTGGGTTTTAAAAGCAGTATTTCCTCTTCCTCCTCTACCACCATGAGCTACAATGACAGAGTCTTCTTTCCCTTTTAAATCCGCTACAATCAAATTACTATCTAAATCCGTAATAATCGTTCCCTGAGGAACACGGATGATAATATCTTCACTGTTTTTCCCATTACAGTTTTTTCCCATTCCGTTTTCCCCTTTTTTTCCTTTGATAATCTTGTTGTAACGTAAATCTAATAACGTATGTAATCCTTCATCTACTTGAAAAATAATATTACTTCCTCTACCACCGTTACCTCCATAAGGTCCTCCCATAGGAACATACTTTTCTCGTCTGAAAGCAGTACATCCATCTCCACCATTTCCAGCATGAACTTCGATTGTTACTTCATCCACAAACATGATTTCACCTTCTTTGATCAAATTTCTATCTATTAAAACTATATCATAAAAATAATAGATAGTAAAAAAGAAAACAAAAAAAGAAATCTTTTATTTCTATTCGAAAACTTCCAATTTCTTTTTTCTATTGATCTTATTTTTATTGTTGATTATTACGATTCATATTACGAACCATAATTAATTTTTCTACAATACTCTTAACATTTACTTCATTAAATGGTTTTTGAAGCATATCCACGATTGGGTATTGATATGCTCTTTGTATATTTGCTTGTGTACCTTCCCCTGTAATAATTGCTACTGGAATTCTAGAAAATAAATTTGCTTCTTTGAAATACTCTAAAACTTGGAATCCATCTACATTTGGCATATTTAAGTCTAATAATACTCCCACAATTTTATCATCAGTATTGGCACGAATGATATCTAATGCTTCTTTTCCATCATTTGCAATCATGACATCGTATTCATGATTAAATATCTTATAAACAAAATTACGAACTACCGTAGAATCATCTACTACTAAGATCGTTTTATTTTTAATTTCAAAAGATTGAGTAGTGGAACTTGCAAAAGAGGTGTTATGATTTTCTATTCCCATATATTTCTTTACTAAAGCAACAATGCGATTTGCTTCTTGCATTAATTCATCAAAATGATCGGTTACATAATACATATTATTAGCTTTACTTTCCATTTCGTGGTTGTAGGCTAATTCTGCTAATTTTTCAAATCCAAAATATTTACTATCACTTTTTAAAGAATGTACTAAAATGGCATAATTTGCCATATCAGAGATTTCTTTATATTTTTTAATTTTTGCTAACTTCTCTTCTATTTCCTTTAAAAAATCATATAAAGTAGCATTATAAGTTTCCATATCTCCGAATAATTCTAAACTTTTTTGAATATTTACTCCATTACTGATTAATAAATTGACATCTTTCATTGGTAAACCTTCTTTCTATCTTGGTATTAGTATAACATGATTTTTCTTTTATTGCAAAAATTTTGTTAAGACACGATTTAATTCCGCTTTTTCAATTGGTTTGGCTAGATAATCTTGAAATCCTTCTTGTAAATATTTTTCTCTCATTCCGGAAATCGCATTGGCTGTTAAAGCAATGGTTGGGATTTGAAATCCTGGAATTTGTTTTAATTCTTTGAATGTCTCTACTCCACTTAATTTTGGCATCATATCATCCATTAAAATTAGATCATAGCTATTTCCTGCTTTGATTTTTTCGATACAAGCAAAACCACTATCTACGGTTTCTATTTGTAGTTGATAATCTTTTAATAATCTAGTAGCTACTTTTAAATTAATCAAATTATCATCTACTACTAATACTTTTTTACTTGATAAATCAACGATATGGATGGTTTGTGTTTTTGCTAAATCTTCTTCGATTGTTGGATTTTCGACAATTCTTTGATCGAGTGCTATCGTAAACTTAGAACCTTGTCCATAAACACTTTGTACCACAATTTGTCCACCCATTAATTCCAATAATTTTTTGGTAATTGCAAGTCCTAAACCAGTTCCTTCTATGGTATTATTTTTCTCTACATCTAATCGTTCAAATTTGGTAAACAATTTATCAATGCTTTCTGGTTTAATCCCAATTCCTGAATCTTCTACTGAGATAATAAAACGACAAATGCCATCTTTCTGTACAGCATGAACTTGAAAATCAATCCATCCTTCTTTGGTATATTTTACTGCATTCGTTAATAGATTTAAAATTACTTGTTTTACTCTCACTTTATCTCCGTATAAGTATTTCGGAAGAGAGGGATCAAAGTGATAACGAAAATCTAATGGTTTTTCTCCTAATCTTGCTTTGGTTAACGATACTAATTCTTCTAATACTTGGCTAAAATTATATTCTGTATTGACAATTTCTAGTTTATTCGCTTCTATTTTGGAAATATCTAAAATTCCATTTACAATCTCTAATAAAGTCTCACTAGCCATCACAATATCTTTTACTTCTCCTTGTGCTTGTTGTGGTAATTCTTCTTCTAATAGAGCTTGACTAAATCCTACAATTGCATTTAAAGGAGTTCTAATTTCATGGGACATACTACTTAAGAAATCACTTTTCGCATGATTGGCTTTTTCGGCTTGATCTTTCGCAATATTTAACTGTTCAATTAATCGAATATCAGGATTTTCAATGGTATGGTACATAATTAATAAAACAAAGGAAAAAATATTTGAAGTAATGTTAAAATAAGGGTCCACAATACGAATAATAAAAGAGATCATAAATAAACCTAATAAGGTATAATAGGGAATTAACTTTCGGCTCTTTTTTTGTCCTCGAAAATAAATTAACCAAATAATAATCATTGCAAATAAATAACCAGAACATAGGAAATATAGTAAATTAATGGTTGGTCCTGTAGCATTCGATAATTTTGTTGTTACATCTAAAGATAAATCTACACGATTGATAAAGAATAGCAAAATACAAATGGAATCAAACCCAATTAAAATTTTTTGCACTGTTTTTTCTATCTTTCCTGTCACTTTATCAGAAAGAGTAAAAATATAATCAAATAATAAAGTCATCCAAATCAGGTAAACACTACATAATATTTTATTTAAAAATACATAGAATTGATATGTAGATTCCTGAAAGAAAAAGTCTCCCGTAACACAAATAAAGGTATATAAAAAGGATTCTACTAAACCACAAATTAATAAATAGGAATAAATTTTTGTTTCTTTGTTTTTGACATTTCTTCTAAAAAAGAACATCAAACATAAAAATAGGGAAATCGTAAAAGAACAAATTGGAAAAAATACATTTGTTAATTGCGACAACATCAACATCACCTTACTCTATAATGCATTATAACACAATCCAAAAGAAAAAAGGATATTTTTTTATCCTTTTTCAATATGATGCTTATAATTTAACATTTTTAATTTTTGTACTTCTTCGGTTTCTAAAAGTTCTCCAAATGGGCTAAATGGTACATCGTTAATGTGATGAAATTGATAAAATTCATTTTTCGCATCCCATAAATGTTCTCTTTCTACCTGTATATCAATTCCACCTAATTCTAGATTACGAAGATTTCCTTTTAAATAATTGATATAATCTTGATTGGTGATTTCTCTTCTTGCATAAAGTCCTTTTTCTTGGATTAAATCCCATCTCATGGTAGAAATGGCTTCTTCATATTCTTTTAATTTTTCTGATAAATCATCTTCTAACCCTACATAAATTGGTTTTCCAAATCTGGTATGAATTCTGGTAATTCTTTCTTTTGCAGTAGTCGTATCATAGGTAAATTCATCTACTTCGGGAATGACTGGTACTTGTGTTTTTTTGGCCAAATCTAAAAATCCAAAACTCATGGGAAGATGTAATTTGTTAGGGGATAAATTCCAAGCACATTCTGGGAAGTAGGCAATGGAATGTCCTTCTAATAATAATTTCATCATATCCAATTTGGCATTTTTTCGGTTCTCATCTTCTCCATCTCTTTTACTAACTAATACTAATCCAGTATTTAATTGAATCAAAACTAAAAACTTTTTGACTTTATCCGAATGTAGAATAATGGCATGATCTGGTGTTACAGGAATCCAAGCAAAATTATCTAATAATCCTTGATGAGAATGTGCATAAATAACGGGACCATTGGGAACATTTTCTTGTCCATCCGATAATTTTATAACCTCTCCTCCTGCTAATAGATTGGTTAGTTTATCAGCAATCGCATTGGTGGCATTTTTTAAATGTGGGGCAATTGTGGTTGCTCCTTTTGTCGTATTGGTTAGTTTTCTAGATAAAGCATATTCTCTTAATTGTTGATAATATTTTTTTAATTCTTCTTTGGTTAAGTTTTTTTCTTCACGAAGAGATAACATTTTAAAACTCTCATTTTTCATAAAAATTCCTCATATCTTTCTAATTTCTAATACCGCTTGAAATTGTGGCTATTATATCACATTTTGTTCATTTTGTAAAGAAAATTGAATGATATCAATTGTTTTTCATATTTTTATGATAATACAATTGAAAAAATTACAATATTATATTTTCCATGAAAAAATCTCAGATGATAGATCAAATGAGATTTTTTCATATTTTTATTTCTATCCCTTATTTTCTATTTTGAAAGCATTTTATTTTTTGATAGGTATCTACAGCCACGTTTTCTAATAAATCATCATTTTTTATATAAATTGTTGCTTCAGGATCTAATAACTGATGAAATTCGTTTAAAAATAAGTTTCTTTTCTGATCATTATCTAATACAAAATCTAATTCACTTTTTCCACGATTGGTAATTCTAAATTGTCTTTGGTTTTCTTCTAAGCCAACAAATAATGTTAAATCTGGTATTAATAGTTGATTTCCAAAAATATGATAGTTTAATTCTAAGGGAATCTTTGCTACACGATTAGAAACAACGGTATCTATTAAATATCTAACTAAGTATACATTGTGATTCTGATAATCACAATTTTTTCTAATATAATCAGAAATATATACATCTGCTGATAGATAATATAACATATGAGCCACCTTAGATATTTCTCTTACATCATGATCGATTATCTTTCTATCCGAGTATACTTCACTTGGTGTCTTTAGTAAAAAAGAACCAGAATCCATTTCATGCAATTTTTCGGCAATAGAGGAAGTTCCACTTCCATCTAATCCAGTAATTACTACTAACATATTCTCTTTTTCCCCCTTATTAGAAAATTCTAGGATTTCTGCAATTCGTTAGAATTCTCTAATTGTTTTTTGACTAATTCATATGCTTTCTTGATATCATATTCTTCGGTAACGTTTAACTGGTACTGTTTGATTTCCTCTAACATTTTTTCTTTTTCTTTTATAATTTCGTAATCGGAAGCTTGGGAAAAATCTTTGTTATTTTCATATTCTAACAGTAATCCAAGTCCTTCTACGTTTTGAAAGGCTAATTCTAGATGATTTTTTTGATAAACAATCACATCATATTTTACATCTACTAACTTTCGGAAGCCTACACATTCTAATAATTTTTGCATTTTATCTATGTCATCAATGCTTACATTTATTTTTTCTTCAGACATGACGGTTTTACCATGATATGTTTTGTTTTTGTACGTAATTTTTTTCAATGTTTCTGTTTCATTTACTAAAAGATATCGAATTAAAAGACAATTTTGTAATGTTTTTATGATATTTCTTTGTGTTACTTTTTTGTTTTTCAAAATCATATATCGATCTTCAATCCTACTTTTTCGAATGAGTTGAAAACCTTGTTTTGTTAAAAGATTATCTACTTCTTCTAAACTTTGATTCACCCTAGTAGTTACTTCTATTTGTTTCATTTAATCGCTCCCTTATCGCTAAATTGATTCTGGACAATGCTTCTATTAAAATCTTTGGCTCTAAAGAATAAGTGATTCTAACTATCATTTCTTCCGAATTAGGCCAACTAAAAGATTGTCCAATTAGAAACTTCGTGCCACAATTTTCATATAAAAAATCCAGCAATTCTTTTTCTGTGTTTATTATATTATTTTTTTTCAAATTTGTAAAATCTATCAATAAAAAAAATCCGGATTCAGGAATCGTGACAACTTTTGCAAATGGAATTCCTTCTAATATTTGTTTTAAATCTCTTTTATGAAAGAGAAATTTTTGAATTAATTTTAAAGCAGTCCAATAATATTTGGTATCTTTTATTGATTCTATGCCCTCTACTAATGCGATGGATAAGAAACAATTTCTTTGATAAATTGGTATCAATTTTTGAAAATATTTTTGATGAGCTAGTTGAGTCTTTCTAGAAGGATTATAAGTTCCTGCTAATAAAGAGGATTGTAAGATTGAAGGAGAATCCATCATATAAAATAATTGATCTCTTAATAATCTTATTACTGTTTCATTCGCTATGATTAATCCCGTTCTAGTTTTCGCTAATCCATAAGATTTGGATAGTCCAAATAAAGAAATAGTATGATCAAAATATTTGGTAATCGTTGCGACTGGTTTTGCTAAATTGTGATGATCATATGTTAAATCTTGATAAACTAAATCATCAATCAACCAAATATTTTCATCGAAACATACTTTTCCTAGTTCTTGTAGTATTTTTTGATCTTTTGCTGATAATACGGTTCCTAATGGATTATGAGGATTCATATGAAAGAAAGCTCTTACTTTGGGAATATAATTTAACTTATTTTTATATTTTTTTCTTAAAGTTTGATTGATTTCTTGAATTTTTTGTTTTAACTTTTTCGGATTGATTTTATAATTTTCTTCTTTTTCTAAAGAAATTAATTCTACGGTAATATTTAATCTTTCTGGCATAAATGCGAATAATCCATAATTGGGAGCTGTCATTATAATAACATCGTATGGTCGAAATAATGCTTTTAGTAATAAATAGAACCCTGCTGTTGTAGAATTTGTAATGATTACATGATGATAATCTATTGTTGTTGGAAATCCTTGTTTTTTAAAATATTCTGCTATTAGTTGTCTATGCTTCTCATTTCCTGCTGCTTCTGGATATTCAAACAAGCTATTTTTTAATGTTTTTTTTAAATTTTTGATGGCAGGAGGAAAAGCATGATAGGAAATAGGATTGCCACTTCCTAGTTTTATTATATTTGTTTTTGATTGTAATTGATATAAGTCACTATCATAAAAATACCAAGCTTCTTCTATTTTTTGAACGGCATTTCCAAAAGGAAGTCCATCTTCCCTCTTTCCGATATTAGGAAATCCTTTTTTTTCTTCTTTTATTTCTGGGTGTTCTTGTATTAACTGTGCAATGATTGATTTATTTTTCATCATGCTTTTTTTCTAACACTTTTTCTTCTACTTTGGAAACATTTTTTATTTCAATTACCATACCATTAAATAACACAGCTTCCCCTACTTTGTGTCCTAAAATACTTTTTACGAAAGGAGCATCACAAGATAATATAGAGTTTTCTAAAACACCTTCATCAGAGCCAAGAATTGTATATTTTTCCTCTATACCATCTACTAATAACTCTACATTACATTTTCGAATTATTGTTTTTTGATCCCAATTTAAATATTCCTCTGTGTCTTCAATGATAATTGCATTCTGATATTTCAGTAACAATTCTTTTTTTCGTGCAGGGATTCCATACATTGCTTCTACTCTTAATGACATGTATTCTGGATTTTCTCTTAAATCATTGTCTCTTTTCACACTCTCTCCCATTTTTCTTTCCACTTCATCATGAAGTTTATCCATTTGGGAAATTTCTTGATATAAATTCTCATATCTTTCTCTTGTTACATAATATTTACTCATTTGTTTTTCACTCCTTAACTGTTCACGTACTTTACATAAAATTTTTCCATAGTGGTTACTTCCATCATAATTGGGTCCACATCCCCAATAATTTTCTTTTGTTGTTTCTTCAATAATTTCTTCTTCTCCCGTTGCTAATAATTTTTCTTTTAAATCTTCATGTTGAGAAAATTTATAATAAACGGCATCAAACATTACTAAGTTCTTTATTTGATTCCAATTTTTTCTCAAAGGATTATTTCTATCTCGTCCGATGTTAGATGCTTCTTTTGGTGTCTTTGCATGGATAATTTTATCAACTACTTCTTTTTCTACAAATTTCTTAGATTGATAATAATGTTCTGAAGTTTGGTAAAAAACCCCATCTTTATAAAAACCATGATTGGAATAAGTAGCAAGGTATCCTAATTCACCAAATTCTTTATAAAATTTAATTGCCATTTTAAATTCTCCTTTGACCAGGAATTAAATTTAGTGTTTTAATTTTAGAAATATCTAAAGTCTCATCCTTGTTTTCTAACTGGATATTCTGATGATATTTCGTTTGTCCTTCTTGTGTTGCGGTTTTCGATAAATCAAGCAGTTCTATGATTAGTTGGTTATCATAATTACAGCTTAATCTCCAAACCGCTCCTTCTTCCGTCATGGTGCTTTTTATTGTTCCATAATTTCTTTCATGATTTAAAGTTAATGGCTCATTTTCAATTGAAACCAATTCTTTAAATTCATGAATTGCTCTTCCCAGGTTACAAATAATACCTGTATCAATTGTAAAATTACGATCAAAGAAATTTCTTGCCGCGTACCCTGCTTCATACAAGGCTCTAGTATAAGTTTTCAACATTGGAAAAATACATCCACTGATATAATCATATTTTTCTACCTCACCATTATGTAAGTAATCTAACATTTGATTTCTAATCATAAACATTACATTTTCTACATCGGTCCATGTTGCATTTGGAAAATCGTCTATACTCGATAAGCCTTTTTCCTTTTTGTATTGAAATAAAGCATTTAGAAAATATCTTTCTGTAATCATATAACCAGATTTTTTTCTGGAATTTGTTTTTGGATAAATATTTATTCCGTAATTTCCTTCATCTGTTAATTGTGGATCAATCGCATAATATATGCCATCTTTGTTCATTACTTGATAAATTGTTACTTTCTTTTCTTCCTCATCCATATGATTTTCAAGATAATCAATAATTTCTTGTTGGGTAAATAATTTTTGTTTTAACACAATTTTAGAAAATATCTGTCCTTCATTATTTAAAGATAAGCGATGGTCATAAGGATCTTGAATATAAGTATTTACAAATTCTATATTCTTCTCTTGAGAACAATATAAATTATTTCCACTAGCTATAATGAAATGTTCTTGCCAAGAAAAGATATTCACTGCTTCATTTACTATAAAAGGTTTATAACGTAACTCTACACAAAAGTTTCTGGAACCGCTTCCTACATATTCAAAATAAGAATGATAAATTTTTAAAAAATTTACAATATCTTGCTCATAATCATATTTGCTAAATTTTTTATCTTTTTGACAATTCCAGCCAATTTCATAAGGAGTAAAAGATAATCGAACTCCACCTAAAGCATTTGGATTATCATTAATTCTTTTATGCATTAAATTTAATTCTTGATTGTGTCTACTAAAACCTACTGTTGATATTCTAGTTTTTACACCTAACTCACGATAAGCTAAATGAATGAATGTATCTAAATGGTTATAAAATCCAACATCATTATCTAAATAAGAAAAAATGACACCATTTCTATGATTGCTACGATCCCAGACAATATAAGGAGCACTCTGAGCAGGCGTAGTAGCTTTGAGAGCAGCTATAATATTTCGGATTCTATCGTCGTTCCAACCACTAACATTCGTACTAGCATATTTGCTACAAATACTACATGCATTTAAACATCCAATTTGTGGTTGAAAATGCCTTAATTTTGAAAAAAATTCTTCTGGCATTTTCTCAAACTGATTTTTTAAAAATATTCTTTCTTGCAAGTTGCTTTCTGAAATTTGTTCTTCATCCTTTAATAATAAATTCATATTCTTTTCTTTTTCCCCCTAAATTTTCTACTATTTTAACACATTATCATTTTTATATCAAGTTTTATATTTTTTTATTCTCAGAAAATGCTTCTAGTAATGCTTTTTCATTTTGATGAGAGAGCATTTGTTTTGCTTCTTCTAAGGAAATCCATTTGATTTCTTGAATCTCTGTATTTGGCAATTTCATTTTTCCACTTACTACTTCGCCTTGGAAGAAAACCACTTCCTTTTGCACATTTTTTTTCGGTTGATAGGTAATTACTTTTCGAAAATTTCCTACTATTTTTGCATGAATTCCCGTTTCTTCCCAAGTTTCACGTATTGCGGTTTCTTCTTCTGTTTCATGATCTTCCATGTGTCCTTTTGGAAAACCCCAATGTCCAGCTAAATGTTTCACCATTAATACCTTTTTTTTCTTCTTATCCTCTTGAAAAACAATGATTCCACAGGATTTTTCTAATTTTTCTACTTCTATTGCTAGTACACCATATTGATTTACTTTTTCTGTTGGATAATAAAGATTTAAATCATGCAGGTATTCTTCTTTATCTACTCCTTGACAAGAAAGATACTCTATTGGAATATTTTCTAATGTTTCTTGAAAATTGGCATACCTCGTTAATTTTGTTACTCTGGTTTTGATTTTCTGAATTCGGTCTGGTTCTAAGCCAAAATAGATAATATCTCCTACTTTGATTTGTTTTCTTTTTTCATCCCACAATCTTACTTCTACTTTTTTACTTTGATATTTCATTGCTTCAAAATATCTTTGTTGTAATCCCATTTCATATTCCATAACGATTCTCCTAATAAAAAAGAATAGTTTATTTACTATTCTCCTACCGTATACACACTAGCTTGTTTTTTATCTTTTCCTACTCTTTCGAATTTTACGATTCCATCTACTGTTGCAAAGATGGTGTCATCACTTCCACGACGAGCATTTGTTCCTGGGAATACTTTCGTTCCTCTTTGACGATATAAAATAGAACCAGCTGTTACAAATTCTCCATCACTGGCTTTTGCTCCCAATCTACGACCAGCAGAATCACGTCCATTCGAAGTAGATCCTTGTCCTTTGTGGTGAGCAAAGTATTGTATATTTAAAACTAATTTGTTCATCCTTTTTCCTCCTTACTTCACAATTATATTTTCTGGATAACTCTCTGAAAGTTCAGAAAGCAAATTTAACATATTTTGAATTAACTTTTCACAAATTTTATCCTCTGTTAAAATCGTAAGAACCATCCCATCTTTTACTTCTTCTATGACAAGATATTCTGGATTAATTTCCGCAATTCCATTTACCGTTGTTGTCACAATGCTACTAACACTACTACAAACAATATCTTTTCCATATTCTTCATAGTCGGCATGCCCTAATATTTTAATTTTTTGGATTTGCTTTTTACTTTCTACACTTACTTTAATCATATCGTTTATCCATTAATTTTTTGAATTTCCACTTTTGTATAAGGCTGTCTATGTCCAAGGGTTCTGCGATTACTTTTTGATTTTTGTTTATATTTGAAAATTCTAATCTTTTTCCCTTTTCCTTGTTTTTGAATCACACCTTCTACACTTGCTTTACTAACGTAAGGATTTCCTACTTTAGAATCAAGCATTAAAACTTCATCAAAAACAACTTTGTCTCCTTCGTTTCCTGTTAATTTTTCTACAAAAATTACACTTCCTTCAGAAACTAAATATTGTTTTCCACCTGTTTTAATTACTGCGTTCATTTTATCCCTCCTTTTAAAATTTCTAGACTCGCTCTTAAGGTACAAAGTATCTTTGTTTGAAAACCTTTTTAATGCGGTTTGAAACTGGAGCTTCAAACATCTAAGATAATATCATAAGTTCCATATAAAATCAAGTAAAATTTTCAATATTCAATCATTTAGAATGTAGTGTTACAATTGATGTGACACCGATAAGTATATACAAAAAGCGATTGATCCAGTAAAATGTTAATTGAATA